>CAZQSL010000052.1:0-22804 GCA_964595945.1 uncultured bacterium | reverse complement strand
GTGCTTGTACCGGTGGATGACGTGGGGCGGATGGCTGAGGTGATGGGCAGGCTGATGGGGGATAAATCCGAAAGAGACCGTCTTGGCCGCGCCGCGGTGTCGGTGACTGAAAGATTCGCGATGGAGAGGGTCATGGCTATGTGGGATGCGGTCATTGGCGGAGTTGTCAAAATGGATAAAAACCGCTGTTGAAGTGCTAATATATAGGAGAAAGCGCGAGTCCGGGGAGAGCCCTGCGGCATGCGTGAGGAGATGCGACATAATGAAAATAACAATGCTGACACCCCCGCCGCTCGATGGGGGCAAGGTCGCCGACAGGGTCGCGGGCTGCGCCTACGGGCTGTATCCGGTGCCCAATGTGTTCGAGCTGACGATGGCTGCAGTGCTGAAAAGAGACGGGCATATTGTTCGCTATGTCAGCTTTCCCATGATGGAAGGCGACGCGGCGGCATTTGAGACATTTCTTGCGAGAGATGACAGTGATTTATACGCGATGTATACGGTCAATCTGACGCGCGAGACGGACAGGATCGCGCATGACAGGATCAGAGCCGTTCGGGGCAGGGGGGCGGTAGTGGTGTTTTTCGGGCCGTCGCCATCGTACAATCCAGATGAATTTTCGCTTGATGATAATACATATATTGTAAGGGGGGAGCCGGAGGCGAGTTTTTCCGAACTCGCCGGGCGTCTTGGGGGTGGAGACAGCGGCATCGGCACGCCGGGAGTCACGGGCAAAAATCCGGCCGGTGAAATCGTGCATGGTCCATGGCGGCCACTGATCGAAGACCTCGACTCGCTGCCTTTTCCGGCGCGAGAGCTTGCCAGTCACGACAAGTATTTCAATCCGAAGCTTAACATCAGGCCATTCACGGCGATGATCGCTTCGCGTAATTGTCCGTTCAAGTGTGTCTACTGCGTGCCATGTTCGCTAAGTTTCGCCCGCGAACTCGAATACAAACGATACAACGGCGGCAAAAAGCCTGTCATCGGCAAACGGTCGCCGGGCAATATCATCGCGGAAGTGCGCCACCTCGCCGCCGAGGGATACAGGAGCATAGTTTTTCTCGATGACCAGTTCATCCTTGGCGAGGAGCGTACAATAGAGATATGCCGTGGCATGGCTGACACAGGGATAGTGTGGGGCTGCGCGTCGCGCGCGGATATGATCACGGACAGGGTGGCCGGCGAAATGAAGCGGGCTGGTTGCCGGTTTATAGACATCGGTGGCGAGTCTTTCAATCAGGCGATACTCGATGATGTCAAAAAGAATCTCAAGGTGGAATCAATCGAAAATGCTGTTGACATCATCCGGAAGCATGGGATCGACGTGAAACTCAACATCCTTGTCGGGTGCAGCGCTCTCGAAACGAAAGAGACGATCAGAAACAACCGTAAAAAAATCAGGGAGCTCAAGATCGATCAGGTGATGTATAATATTGCAAATCCGTTCCCGGGCACCGAGCTGTATGATATAGCAAAACGGGACGGATGGTTCGTGAGGGGCGACTATTATCCGGCGGACGTGCAGAAGGAGGCCATAATCAGATTGCCGAATCTCTCGCCGGAGGAACTGATCGCCGAAGTCCGAAAGGCTAATTTCAGTTTTTTCCTCAGTCCGAGGTTTGTGCTGAGCCGCATAGTGAGATTCCGTTCGGTAGCGGATTTTGTCTATGCGTTGAGAGCGATGTGGAAAAAACTATTCTGAATTGTTGGCAGCCGCCGCGCATCGGCGGATGGATATTAACTCGCGGGAAACGGCGGGGCGATGGTGGAGAGAGATATGCAGCAGGTCGATATTTCGATAGTAATCATCACGCAGAATTCACGCAGGCTGCTTGAGCCGTGCATCGAGTCAATAAGGGATTCGGTCGCTCAGGTCACATACGAAATGATAGTTGTGGAAAACGGTTCGACGGATGGCAGTCAGGAATGGCTCAGGACGCAGAGTGATGTCCAGTCGATTTTCAACGATAAAAACCGTGGCGTGGCGCCCGCGAGAAATCAGGGACTGCGGGTGGCGCAGGGACGCTATCTGATGATACTCGATGTCGATACGAGGGTAGAGCGGAACGCGATAGACACGCTTGTGCAGTGTATGGATTCGCACTCCGAGGTGGGGCTCGGCGCACCGAAGCTAACGGATGGCAGCGGCGAATTACAGTTCACCTGCCGCCACTATCCGACGCTTTTGAGCAAGATGTGCAGACGGCTGCCGATGGGGTTTGCCCGCGAGCATCTGCGACACGAATTGCTTGAAGACTGGGACCATGAGGTCGAGCGGGAGGTCGATTATGTGATCGGGGCCTGCCAGATCGTGCGGCGGGAGGCGTTCAGGGAAGTCGGCGAACTCGACGAGAAGATATTTTACGGGCCGGAAGATATTGACTATTGCGTGAGGATGTGGCGTGCGGGATGGAAGGTAATGTATTTTCCCGTTGCGGTAGTGCGGCATCTTGAGCGCAGGATCACTACGAGGCTGTTTACGCCCATGACGTTCAGGCATGCGCGCGGGCTGGCGTATTTTTTCTGGAAGCACAAGTATCTGCTGACGGCGCGGCGTCTGCCGGGCAGCGAAACACCGGGGTCGCGTCCATAGGATGCCCATCGTACCGGCTTACTGAAAAATTCAGACTGGAAAACCTATTGGCTGGCGTCTGCTGGCTGTCGCGATCCGTACATCGCAGAGAGTATCTGGTTGGCTGCGGCGGCGATTATTTCGGATTCGGGATACAACGCTCCAGCCGGAGTGCGGTATGTGTCGCGGAACATCGGTTCGGTGATGCCGAATATGACGATGCTGCCCCTGAAAGCGTTGGAGAGCATCTTGAGTCGTTTTTCACGTGCCTGCTTTGTGTATCTGTCGCGGGTGCCGATGACATCCCAGAGGGGGATTCGTTTGAATAGTGCCTGCTGGCGGGGGAGGTTGACGGTCATGGAATCGTCTTCGGGATTGAGTTTGATGGATGTATTGCGGATGATGAGTCGTCGATTTTTGCCGGAGCCGGCGAGTTTTACCTGTGACGCCGGCACTCCGGCGGCCTTGAGGGCGATCGACAGCGGCATGGACGGCAGTATCATGCCGTTGTGTTTGATGAAAAGTGGTACGCGGGAAACCAGGCCGTCGCGGTCTGCTGTGAGAGTGATACATGCCGGGACAGCACTGCCGGAGATGTACTCAGAGATGGGATACTGGAGATAGCTGGCTGAGTGGGCGGTGGTGGAGGATGCCCTGATGCCAGTCAGGGCGAATCGCGCGAGGCTGAATGAATAGTCGGTCGCGGGGCGGCGCGGCATGGTGTCGTAGCCGAAGATGACAGGTATGGGACTTGTCCTGATCGAGTCCGCGAAATCCTTTTCCGAAAGGGTAAGGGGCGGTGTGGGAAAAAAAGTGTAGTCGAAGGCGAGGAGGCGTCCACCGTTGCTTTTGACACTATTGAGCAGGAGCGCGAAGCTGCGGTTGTCGATCGGCATGCCGCCGGGATGCAGGGAAATCTCCGTCGCGTCGTACTTGAGTTCGTCGTATGACTTGGTGTCGAGTGCGACGATGACGATGGGAGCCAGTTTGTTCATGGCTGGAGGGGTGGACATGGCTGGGGCTGCTGCCATGAGGACAATTGATATCAGGCAGGCCGTAAGCACGACCGCTGTTGATGTTGACGTATTTCTGTTGCGCATCGCGGCACATCCTCCATATTTATGACGACTTGTCATCATCAATCTTATGATGCAAATGCCGCGATGTCAAAAGCAAACAGTCACCAGTGGGCGCGGGCAACCAGAATCGACTGGAACCTGTTATAATATGATAGTATGAAATCCGCAGGTGCAGTGAGGGGTTATGGCGAGTATCGGTCTGTATATCGGGACAGTCGGCTGGCGCAAGGACACTTGGCTGGGGCGCTTTTATCCAAAGGACAGCGTGTCCGGCAGGATGCTCGAATACTACGCGTCCTTTTTCAACTGTGTCGAAACATACTTCGATTTTCAGAATCCTCCGCCGTTCAGGATACTGCGTTCGTGGCGCTCACGCACGCCGGACGCATTCAGATTCGCAATTACCATCAATGGCGTCATGGCTGCTCAGGACAATAATCTGTCGAGGATGCTGCTGCACTGTGAAAACCTCGGCGGCAAGCTTGGCCCCATCGTGCTGCGCTATCCGCTTGAATACGGTATAGACAATATTCCCCATGTGTCGCAACTGCTCGACATGCTGCCGGGGGGCATCCCGTTTTTCATTGAAATGCGCAATCGTGAGTGGGGTGGCGATCTCTTTCACGATATGCTTGCCGAAAAAGATGTCGGACTGCTGCACTATCACTGGGGCAGGTTTGACCCGCCGGTCAGACAGTCGGGCAAGGTGATGTATGCGAGATTCGGCGCTCCGGTCAAGGGCCTGGGATGTTCGGATGAAGAAAAGATGAAGGGAGCCGAGGATATGGCTTTTGAAATAGGGGTGCATACTGACAGGGGAGGGGTGGCCTACTGCTTCTTCAGTGACGCATATGAGGGACTCGCGCCCGAGTCGGCGCTGAAATTCAAAAAAAACGTAGCGAAAAAAACTGTCTCCAGGTGAAATACGCATGATCCATAATTATCATTTTGTCACATAACTGTATCCGTACCAGTTGCCCCACTTACGATATATTGGATAAGTCCCATCGGGGTTGGTCGATATGCCGGAGCCTGTGAGTACGCTGAAAATTTCCTGGTTTGACTTGCGGAGAGGATTGTAGAGCATCCCCTGTCCGCCATGCGGCGAGCCGATGTATTCGATGAAAACAATGCCGTTCCCCTCATAGACAAAAAGCTTTTCGGGGCGTTTCGCGCGTGGCCACATCGCGCGTGCCCGCTGCTCGACCTGCTTGAGGCCGGGTGTGGTGAAGTGCCGTTTGTCATCCGACTCTTTCCACACCATTGCGGCAGAGTTTCGCAGTGTTGCGTCGCAGGCCTGTTCGAGTGCGACCTGGTGCGACCTGAATAACCGGTCGATCGTGTACGTGCTGACGATCTCTCCGGAGGCGAAGATGAAAAAAGGGATAACCATGAAGGCAAGCCCTGTGAAAAACTGTCTTCTCCGAAGCCTCTTTTCGGTGTGTCTGCGACTGCTTGCCGCAAGGGCAAGCGCCAGGATAAATGAAGCGAACAGCATGCCCGGGAACACGTATCGCCACTGGCTGTAATAGGAAACCATCCCGTTCCAGTTGACAAAAAGCATCAGCGCGGCAAAGGCCGCGTCGACGGCTATCAGTACTGTCAGCATCTTGCTTTTCATCACGCCTCACATGCGGCTTATAGTACAAGGCTAATCTTAGCACAAGTCGATGAAAAACCGAAATCCGTTACTGGAAAGAGAACCTCAGCAAACACATATAGACATCGAGACATGCAGTTTCGAAAAAAAACAGGTACACAGATCCGGCGCTATGACTTTGAATTGGGGATCAGCACCGTGCGGTCGAGCGGCAGGTAGAGTGTCGCTGCGCGCTTGAGGTCCTCGGCCGTATTATTGGGGAACGAAGCCACTTCCGCGACCACGCCGCGGGCCTTGAGCATGTGGACCAGATCGACAAAATCGCCATCGCCCGACACAAGTACAATCACGTCGAGCCTGTCAGCCATCGCAATGGTGTCGATCGCGATGCCCATGTCCCAGTCGCCCTTTGCCGTGCCGTCGAGACGTACGCGCAGGTTTTTCGACTTGATCTCGAACCCGATCGTGCGTAGCACATTGATGAAATTCGACTGATCGATATCTGGAGTCTGCACGATATAGGCGATCGCGCGGATCAGCAGCCGGTCATTGAGGCAGAGTGCGAGCAGCTTTGCGAAATCCACTTTCATCTGATGCTGGTGTTTAGCGGAATAAAAAAGGTTTTGCACATCGACGAATATGCCGACTCGCTGCTGCGATTTGTTGACTGAAGTCATTTGATTCCTCCGGGTGTTCGATTATGCTGCGTTGTGCTCCATGCGGGAGCGGTTAATTGTGGCGCGGTGCCGCAAGATCATATTTCGCGCCGCGCGCCGAATGCCCTTTTTATGGTTTCGCCGTCCAGATAGTCGAGGTCGGCGCCCATCGGGATGCCCATCGCGGGGCGTGTCACTTTTATGCCGAGCGGTGTGAGTTTTTCTGAAATGTACGTTGCCGTGACTTCGCCCTCGAAGCTCGTGTCGAGCGCGACAAGCACTTCACGCACTCCCTCTTTTTCCACACGATTCAGTAGTGAATTTATAGTGAGGCGCTCAGGGCCTATGCCTTTCGAAGGATTGAGGACTCCCCTGAGTACGTGATATATACCGGAGTGTCCCCTGGCCTTTTCAAAAGCCTCGACATCGTCAGGCGTCTGTACAACACACAGAAATGCTCTGTCTCGGTCGGGATCGGAGCAGATAGGGCATGGGTCTTCTTCGGTATATGTGTGGCATTGAGAGCAGATTTTTATGTGTTTCTTGACATTGGCAATCGCGTTGGCAAGTTCGCGAGCATCTTCGACCGGCATAGAAAGAACACTCTCGGCCATGCGCTGGGCGGTGCGGGGGCCGACTCCCGGAAGCATCTGTAGCGCGGTGATGAGCCTGACAACTGATTGCGGACGGTATTTCATCAATAATCCTGATCCACGGGTGAAACGCTGACTGAAAACATCAAGCACAAGTGGTTGTTTATCTCAAGTAAGGCATTGGCCGGGGAAACCCCGCCTCCGGTGCCAGGCAGGGGATTTCATTGTCTTGAGTTTTATGCGCGCTAAAATGGCATCTTGAGGCCCGGGATGTTGGGCAATCCCTGAGTGACGGACCCCATACGTTCGGTCGCTTCCTTGTCAGCTTTCGCAAGAGCGTCCCGGACCGCGAAAAGTACAAGGTCTTCGAGCATTTCCACATCGCCGGGATCGACTATCGAGGGGTCTATCGAAATTTCGAGGACTTCCTTGTGGCCGTTGACTTTGCATTTTACTTTGCCGCTTGGGTCTACGCCCTCGATCTGGGTTTCTTCGAGTTCCTGCTGGGCACGCGCCATGTCATCTTGCATTTTTTTAAGCAGACTTCCCATTTTTCCCATGTCAAACGCCATTTTACTTCTCCCAGTACGGTCTTGTTAATGCCGGATTTGCTTGCCGGCGAATTATGGTTTCGTTTATTTTATTACAACTCGCCGGTTATGGATAGTCACCATGAAGGTATTTATTTCAGTTCTTTTCCTTCGGGAAAAGCGTTGGAAAAAATGTCGAAAAGAGATGTCTGGCCGGAAGGTTTCGGCTGGTCGTCAAGATGTCCGGCCTGCGGAGCCTGAGCAGGAGCGGGGGGCTCCGTCCGTGGCGTGGCGGAGGGGGAGGGATCGAATACTGACTCAGGAGTGGCGGGCATATCTGAGGCAGGATCGTCGTAGATATCAGTGGGGATCCGCGCCGGTTCTTCAGGATCGGGGATTTCAAGTGTGGGAGAGGCAGGTGCAACTTGTGAGGGCGCGGACTGCTGTTTCGGTGCAGGAGCGGATGGCTCGTACACTTTTGCAGCTCCTCTTAGTCGAAGATCGATTTCATAGGATATGCCGGAGACTGATTCGACGACACTTCTGAGCACTTCCATATTGTGGGATTCGGCGAGCTGATCACGGTGGAAGCCGTTTTCAGGGGCGAACTCGATGACAAGGGTTGTCCCCGCGACAGCGACAGGCTCGGCCTGTTCGAGCAGGAAATAGGCAGACATGGTGTTGGATTTGACAGCTTCGAGGATGGCAGGCCAGGAGTTGCGGATATTGACGATAAGCTGACCGCCTTGTGCAGTCGCGGGGTCGACGGGAGCAAGAGTGCGGCCGACTGCATCGGGGGTACGTTCGGCGGCACGGGCGGCGCGCTGTGCCGGCACCTGCTGTGGAAATGACGGCGCTGAGCGCTCGGCGGGGGCCTGTCTGCGGGCTGGAGGCGCATCGGGAATGGCAATTTCCGGTGATGAATGCGCAAGTGCCGGCACGCCTTCGGCAATGACAGAGATCAGTTTGACGACCATGATTTCGAGGATCACGCGCGGATAGGTTTCCCATCTGATGCGGTCTTCCACGCGGGCGAGTTCGTCGAGGATGGCGATTATGGCTGTGGGCTGCAGAGCGCGGGCCTGCGTGACCATCGGGTCGAGTTCGTCCTTTGAGTACTCGGTTAGAGGGCGGATGCTCTTGCGGATGAGATAAAGGTCGCGGGTGTATTCCATGAGCAGGCGGATGAAGAGTGTGAAGCTTTTTCCGGCATGGAAAAAGGAGTCGAACAGGGCAAACGCTCGCGCCGCGTCGCCGTCGAAAACCGATTGCATGAATTCGCCGATTTCGCGGCGTTCGACGAGTCCGAATACCTGATTGACATCGGCTCCGGTCACATTGCCGGCGCTGAACGACACGAGCTGGTCGAGGATGCTGATGGCATCGCGTAGCGAGCCGTCGGCTGATTTCACAATGACGCCGAGAGCCTGGTCGTCGATAGTGACGCCTTCGTTGGCGCAGATATTCCGCAAGTGCGTCGAGATTTCGACTTCGGTAAGACGGCGGAAATCGAATCTCTGACAGCGAGACAGGATAGTCGGGAGCAATTTTTGAGGTTCGGTCGTCGCCATGAGGAAAACGACGTTTTGGGGCGGTTCTTCGAGAGTCTTGAGCAGTGCGTTTACCGCTTCGCGCGTGAGCATGTGCACTTCGTCAATTATATAGACCTTGAATTTCGCGACTGACGGAGGGATGCGCACCTTTTCGCGCAGATCGCGGATGTCGTCGATACCGCGGTTGGATGCAGCGTCGATCTCTATGACATCGAAGAGAGAGTCCGACGTGATGGAAGTGCAGATATGGCACTGGTTGCAGGGGGTCGGCGTGGGGCCGTTTTCGCAGTTGAGCGCCTTGGCGAAAATGCGGGCGCTGCTCGTCTTGCCAGTGCCGCGCGGGCCTGAAAAAAGATATGCGTGAGCTATCCGGTTGCGCTCGATCGCGTGGCGCAATGTTGTCGTGATGTGATCCTGCCCGACGATTTCATCGAACGTCTGCGATCTGTACTTGCGGTAAAGTGATAGATATGCCATGTCTGCCGGGATGAAAAATTCAGATTTTTATTAAGTTTCAGCTAACTATTGCGAAACGCCGCCGGAGAGAATGGAAGGACTGTGCACCCAGGCTCGACACGCTCCACCCGTGCTAACCCACAATAGTTAGCTCGAACCAGGCTGATCTGCAACACAAGGACGGATCTGCTTACTGCTGCTACCTTCCGGTCCTGACAGGGTTCACAGACGCCCTTTGCGCAGGGCCCGGCTGTCAACACCACTTGTCGTGGGGCAAACCGAACAGAAACGTGCCTCACCGAGGGAATTCGGCCCCGCTGTAGCGGATTGCGGGTACAGGGTACCGCTACCACCCCGCTTAGCACAGTCCGTCCATGCTCTCCGGTTAACGGCGGTTGCTATCCGGCAACCGTCGTATTATTATGTTTTCGAGATACAACCCTCCAGAGGCCAATCCCCTTTCAGGTTTGAGTATTATACTGCAATAGCCCATACGTTTCAAACACTGTGGCGGAAAATGCGCGAAAGGGGTGATAACTGTAAAAAAAAAGAGAGCTGGTTGTGGGAGCTCTCTTTTGTAATATTCAAGCAGCTGGGGGAATGCAAGCTACTTGGTTGTCGATTTTGGGCTTGCCGCGTGATTATTGCCGCATCGTGTTTTTCTTTTTCTCGTTGTCTGCTCGATTACACAACAACAGATATGCTCCTTGACAATCGCCTTGCTTGCGGACAAAAAGCCGGCGCTATCTTGCACCATACATTTTTCGCCAAATCCTTAGCGGCATTTCTGCCGGATTTACAACATTTGCTCTGAATCCCATTTCCGAAGCCGGGAGGCAATTGGGGCCGCAACATGTCCACCCGCATTACCAATGTTATTGTATAATCGCGCAAACAGGGGTGTATATACGGGTTTTCATGATTCTGGCATAAGTGAATTCATTACGGTGGAGGATAGTCGTTTCGTCCCAAATAGAAAAAGGGCAGGTTATGCCCCGCCCGTTTTTCTTCTTTTCTTTCTAATAGTGATAGGGTTCTATATAAACTTCATTCCCTGCTTTGACGAGTATTATAGCATCTTATGAGCATCGTGACCACCCGCAGATAGGACAGGTCATACAGCCGGAGGCATGTTCGACCGCTCCGCCGCATTCAGGACATGAACCGACGAGTCCTACGAGTGTGTCGGTGGAGTGGCTGATGCGGGTGACTTCCTTGCAGTCCTGTTTTTCGCCGCCTTCTTTCCACTTGCCGTAGCGTTCTATGACGATACCGATGGCATCGGGGCAGCTTGCGACGGTTGAGCCGTTTTGCCAGGTCGTCGAGTGGCAGCGTATGCCGCGCAGATGTTTGACGATTTCCTCCTGATCGATGCCGGAGCGGAGGCAGAGTGAAATGAGGCGGGCGATGGCTTCGGACTGAGCCGCGGCGCATCCGCCGGCCTTGCCCATCTGTGTGAAGACTTCGCAGAGGCCGTGTTCGTCTTCATTGAGAGTGACATAGAGTTTTCCGCAGCCGGTGTTGATACGTTCGGTGCGGCCGAAGGTGATGGGGGGGCGTTCGCGTGGGGTATTTTGCGCGGAAGCTGGTTCTTCGATAGCGATGGCAGTGTCACATGAGGACTTGTTGTCGAAGCTCAGCACCTGCTCGTCGCGCGAGCCGTCGCGGTAGATCGTTATGCCTTTGCAGCCGCTTTCGTAGGCGGCCATGTAAGCGTTTTCGACATCTTCCACGGAGGCGTCGTGCGAGAAGTTCACTGTCTTGGAGACAGCGTTGTCGGTGTGTCGCTGGAAGGCGGCCTGGAGGCGCACATGCCATTCGGGGCTGATATCGTGGGCCGTGACGAATATTCGGCGCACGTCTTGGGGTATCTCGTCAAATCCGGCGATGGTGCCTGCCCTGGCGATGCGTTTCATGAGGTCTTCGGAGAAGAAGCCGCGCCTGATGGCGACTTCGCGGAATATGGGATTGACCTCGACGAGTTCGGTGCCGTCGAGTACGCGGCGGATGTAGGAGACGGCGAACATGGGTTCGATGCCGCTTGAGCAGTTGGATATGATGGAGATGGTGCCTGTGGGTGCGATGGTGGTGGTGGTGGCGTTGCGCAGGGGAGCCGCGCCGGGGACATCGTATATGCTTCCCTTGAAATTGGGGAAAGGGTTGCGTTTCTGGGCGAGTTCGGCACTGTGTTTTTTTGACTCGCGCTGGATGAATCCCATGACGTTTTCGGCGAGTTCTTCGGCTGCATCACTGTTGTAGGGGATGTCGAGGCGCAGGAGCATGTCGGCGAATCCCATAACGCCGAGGCCGATCTTTCGATTGCTTTTTGTCATTTCGTCGATCTGTTCGAGCGGATAATGGTTCATGTCGATGACATTGTCGAGGAAATGGACCGCGGCGTGGACGACTTCGCGGAGGTGTTCGTAGTCGACTCTTGAGTCCTTGACCATGTTGGCGAGATTGATCGAGCCGAGATTGCATGATTCGTAGGGCAGGAGGGGCTGTTCGCCGCAGGGGTTTGTGCTTTCGATCTGGCCGACGTGTGGAGTGGGGTTATAGCGGTTCATGGAGTCGATGAAGATGATGCCGGGTTCGCCGTTGCGGTGGGCCATTTTGACGATTTTTTTGAAGACGTCGCGCGCGTTGACGAGGCGTGTGGATTCGCCGTTGCGGGGATCGATGAGGGGGTAGGAAGTGTTTTTTTCGACGGCTGTCATAAACGCGTCGGTGAGTGCGACGGATATGTTGAAGTTATTGAGTTTCGTGTTGTCTTTTTTACATTCGATGAATTCGAGGATGTCGGGGTGGTCGACACGGAGTATGCCCATGTTGGCGCCGCGGCGTGTGCCGCCCTGTTTGATGATTTCGGTGGCAGCGTTGAATACCTGCATGAATGATACGGGGCCGCTGGATGCGCCGCGGGTGGAGCGCACTCGTGAGTTTTTTGGCCGGAGCCGCGAAAAGCTGAATCCCGTGCCACCGCCGGACTTGTGTATCAGTGCTGTATTTTTAACGGTTTCGAAGATGTCTTCCATCGAGTCTTCCACCGGCAGTACGAAGCATGCCGATAGCTGCTGGAGGTCCCGGCCGGCATTCATCAGGGTGGGTGAGTTGGGCATGAAGTCTAAGCGCGACATCATGCGGTAAAACTTGTCTTCTGTTTCCTTTACGTTTGCGTGTTTGTTGTAGAAGATATCGGCAGAGGCGATGTTGTGGGCGACTCTGCGGAGCATATCTTCGGGACGTTCGAATGTATTCGTGGTATCGTCTTTTTTGAGGTAGCGCTTTTCGAGCACGACCATTGCGTTGCGTGAAAAAATTTCCTGAATGGCTTGTGGCGTCACGGTGATTTCCGCGGTGGCATCGACTGCCGGCTGCATCGATATGATTGCTTCAGGCACACTTTCAGCATGAATCGTTTCGAGTGGCAGAGTATGCTCTTCTAACTGAAGCATCTTTTCATCTGGGGTTTCGTCGAATGATGTATCGTTCATATTGAAAAGATCGGGCGCCACAACCGCGCCTTTTCCGGTTTTTCCCTTTGTCTGTCCTTTTTCATCTATCATCTTGTCCGCACCTTCTCGCTTATTCACTCTATTGTTTGTAATAATTGGACATAGCGAATTTGCAGTGACTATTTTTGCCTGTCCCGAAGAATTCTATACCCCACAGCTTGTGGCGTCAACTGGCTATTGGGAATTCTGCCACATCATGTTGTGGTGGTTTTCCACAGGCTGTGAATTGTCGTTTTGTGCATTCAGCCGGGCTTTTGCTTCCTAAAATCACTAAAACGCGCTGGAGCCGCAATATTTTGCGAAAAATGTCGAAAAAGGGGCTTTCTGAACGACAAAGCTCCTCAGACATAAGAATCCTTCCGATTTCCATCTGTGGAAAACTTCTGGAAAACTCGTGAAATGTATGTTGAAAAAGCAAATATCCACCAGCGTTACAAGGACACACATAAAACTCTGCATAAGGCATAAAAAACGGCTTATTAATTTGGATAACGGGACGGCAACATTTCATTTGACGCGCAATGTATAAAAGTGTTACCATTCTGAACTACAGATTTTCAGCGGAAGCATATCCGCAGATTTCCCACAGACGACCGATGCGAAGCCCCATATCGCACAGTCTTCACCGGAGAACCGCAATCGATGAATCAAATGCCCCCCATGCAACCTCGCCAGCCGGTGCAGCAACCCCAGCAACAGGCGGTCCCACAAGTCCCGACAGCCTCAAATCCCCGCGAACGGCTGAATGAATACCTCAAATTTATGGTCGACAGCGGAGGTTCAGACGTCCATTTCAAGGCATTCGCGCCAGTCTTCATCAGAGTCGACGGCAAGCTCCGGCCGGTCAACCATGCGGAAAATATGCACCCTGAAATGATCGAAAACATGCTCTTTTCGATCATGAATCCCCGTCAGAGAGAAGAATATCAGACCACCAACGAATGCGATATGTCCTACAGTCTCCCCGGTGTATCGCGATTCAGGGTCAACGTATTCCGGCAAAGCACTCTCACGGGCGCTGTCCTCAGACAGATTCCCCTTAAAATCAAGACTATCAAGGAACTCGGCTTGCCTCCGATCATCGAAAAACTGTCCGAGCGGCCCAAAGGCCTCATCCTTGTCACAGGGCCTACCGGCTCGGGCAAATCCACCACCCTTGCCGCCATGATCGACCACATCAACCAGTCGCGGCAGGAGCATATCCTCACGATCGAAGACCCCATAGAATTCCTCCATCGGGACAAGAATTGCAGCATCTGCCAGCGCGAAGTCGGCCAGGACACAAAATCATTCGACCGCGCACTTCGCTCTGCCCTTCGCGAAGACCCCGATGTCATACTCGTCGGCGAGCTGCGCACGCTCGAAACCATTTCCATGGCCATCACCGCAGCCGAAACCGGGCACCTCGTTTTCGCCACCCTTCACACCACAGGCGCCGTCCAGACCATCAACCGCATCATCGACGTTTTCCCCCCGCACCAGCAGCAGCAGATACGCATGCAGCTATCGGTCACTCTCCAGAGCGTCATCTCCCAGACCCTCGTCCCCGTCCTCCACGGCAAGGGACGCGTCTGCGCTATCGAAATCATGGTCATCAATTCCGCCATATCATCACTCATCCGTGAAAACAAGGTCTTCATGATCCATCAGGCCATCCAGGCAGGCCGCGACATGGGCATGACTACCCTTGATCAGCACCTCACCGAACTCGTCAAAAAACGCATGATCAGCCTCGACGACGCCCTCACAAAATGCGCAAATCCCGTCGAATTAAAGAATCAGCTCGAAAGGGGCTAACCAGCCTTGCATATCAACGAACTGCTCGAACACATGCTCAAATCCGATGCTTCAGACCTCCACCTCAAGGTCGGCAACGCTCCCATGCTCCGCATCGACGGCCGCATTATCCCCCAAGCCAATTTCCCCACCGTCACTCCTGCTGTCATCGACGAACTCCTCGCTGGCATGATGGACGAAGAGCAACAGAGAATCTACCGCGAAGAATTCGAACACGACTTCGCTTACGAAATCACCGGCCAGGCGCGCTTCCGTGTCAACGTATTCAACCAGCGCGGCTCCAAGGCCGCCGTCCTCCGCGTCATACCCACTCGCGTCCGCACTCTCGAAGAGCTCAGCACCCCTCCTGTCATCAAGGAATTCTGCCACCGTCCGCGAGGGCTGATACTCGTCACTGGCCCCACCGGCTCAGGCAAATCCACCACCCTCGCCGCCATGATCGACTACATCAATTCCAACCGCAACGAACACATCATCACGATCGAAGACCCCATAGAATTCGTCCACAAAAACAAGAAAAGCATCGTCAACCAGCGCCAGGTCGGCCAGGACACCGATACATTTTCCAACGCTCTCAAGAGCGCGCTCCGCCAGGACCCCGATGTCGTCCTCATCGGCGAAATGCGCGATCTCGAAACCATATCCACCGCCATCACCACCGCCGAAACAGGGCACCTCGTACTCGCTACTCTCCACACCACGGGCGCAGCCCAGACGGTTGACCGCATCATCGACGTCTTCCCGCCCGAACAGCAGCAGCAGATACGCATGCAGGTTTCGTCCAACATCGTCGGCGTCGTTTCACAGACACTTATCCCAAGAGCGGCAGGCAGAGGCCGCGTCGCCGCTTACGAAATCATGGTGCCCACCGGCGCCATCCGCAATCTTATCCGCGACGGCAAGACTCACCAGTTGCCTGCAATCATCCAGACAGGCAAAAACATCGGCATGTGCACTCTCGAACAGTCTCTCGCCGATCTCATCAAAAAGAACATCATCTCCAAAGAAGCCGGCTACGCAAAGGCCATGGACCGCGATCAACTCTCCGAAATCCTCTCTAACCGAAAGCCCGTAGCGGCACGATGACCCATTCACGGGCGGGGCTGCCACGCCCCGCCATGCAACATGACTTTCCCCGGATGTCCCCATGCGCAAATCAGCCGCCATATTTTTATCTCTTTTCACATCACTCACTTCACTGCCCGTGGTTGCGGCCTCGCCAGCTACATGTCCCGCGCCGCTCAAATCGAAAACCATAGCAAACCACGCGTATTGTTCCATTGACCTCAAAACCACTTCCGCGGAATCCATCGCGACAACCGATCTGTCGTCAGTCACATGGCTGCATGTAACAAACGCGCAGGACGCAGTTCCACTTGCCGCGATCCTCACCCGCGAAGACCTTTCACATCTGATCGCACTTGATGTCTCATGGAACCCCTCAGGCCCGGGCCTCGCGGCCATCTTTCAGTCAGCCCCTTTCAGATCGAAGATAGCCCGGCTCGACATCGCATATACCCGCGCCGACCCCGCCACCGTTGCAGCCGTCATCGGCTCGGGCATATGCCCATCCCTTAAACACCTCGGTCTCAAGGGCCTTTCACTCGGCCCCGATGGCCTGAAAACCGTTCTCGACGCCTTGAATTCCAATTCCTGCACTCTCACATCACTTGATCTCAACACTAACAACATCGGCGACAAAGGCATTCCGCTCCTCGACTCTCCCGCACTCCACAATCTCGAAACGATCGACCTCGGATTCAACGACATCGGCGACGAAGGCGCGGCCGCTCTCGTCAAAATGCCAGCCGTCAGGAAACTTGTTGCTCTTGATCTCAACTACAACCGTATCACCGACCCCGGCGCAAACGCTATAGCGTCTTCGCCGCTCCTGCAGAACCTCACGCTTCTCAACCTCAACTACAACTACATCGGCGACTACGGTGCCGAGGCCATCTCACGCTCATCGTCTCTAAAAAACATAGAAGACCTCGGCCTGTGGCACAACAATGTCGGCAACCCCGGCGCTATGGCTCTCACCACCGCTTCGTTCGCGTGGAATCTCCGCCGTCTCAACCTCTGCCACAATGACATCACAGACGAAGGCGCCGTCGTACTGTCATCTGACACCAATTTCCCATCACTCGAATTTATCAATATCTCGACCAATCCCATCACCGATTACACGGTATTCGACACCATCTCTCTGCGGGGTGTGCAAATCGTGCGATGACTGATATCAAGCTGCGTTAGCAGTAGCATAGGGCGGTGGGGCGTGGAGCCCCCGCCCAACATCAAAAAGGCCCATTGTTTCTGTCGCTTCTCGAAAGAAGAAATCCACAATGATCATTTTCGCTTCACTACTTCGGGTGAGTAGTGGCGCGGTGGCAGTAGGTAGCGGTTGGCGTAAATCCGGCGGCTTTCGCTTGCGCATGCCGGAGCATGCGCCGCTTTGTGGCTCCATTTCCTCTCTCCTCTCATCGAACCGGACTTGCGGCTTTCCCGCATCCGCCTCTCCGACTGGTTTCACGGTTTTGCTCGATGGCTGGCGCTGGACGCGGCTGGTAGCATTTGATGACTCCGAGTTGTCCGAAGGCCTCCGTTTTGCCCCCGGATTCCATTGCAGCATTAGAGTTCAATGAACTCTCACCGGACTTCAGTCCGGGGTATCTCGTCGGCGTCATTTCATTCTGCCGATAAAAATGCAAACAATGATCGATAAATTCCGACCCTGGAATGAATTCCGGAGGAGACCTTCATTGATAGTGTTCCTCGCCTTCAGTCACGACATACTTTTGACGTGCTTGCCGATGCTGCATGGTAAACAAGCAGCATCAGGACTATAATCAGGCCGCACATCTGGCGAATGAATACAGATTGAAAATCAGTCGTTCGGAGACTATTCGTGATTCTTCGACAACCCGAATGTCGCTCGGTCTGTAGATAAATATGTGCAACAGCTTGAACATCCCCATCGGCGTGATCGACGGACATCCATATTGTCCTGCTACATCTCGATCAGCTCGCAATTGATGAAATCGTCGATCTCATCGACCATGCAGTGTTTCTGTCACAGATTCGCTTTTCGCTGCTCATCAAATGTTGTCTGCCAATCGAAGGGTTATATCATCTCGCCTTGTCACTCTTGTTTTCACTTTCTGCATATAATGTTTTCTGGAAACACACAGGGGGAGTTATTTCAGAAATTTCATTTTGATATAAGTCATGTTATTCCGAGGATGTTTTTTGTGTTTGCAAGGGTGAATGCCCAGTTGCCCTCGAACCGCAGGGCGCGATCGTCGATGTAAATATTAGCAAGGGGTTTTGACGACGGGGCTTCCGTATCGTGTATGGGATTGATGGCGTCAAATGGTATGCCTTGTGATGTGAGGAATTCGGGCATGGCTGCGAGATTGCCTATGCGCTGTGTCCGTGATGTGTAGATGATTATTCGGCATCCGAGGGCTTTGAGTTCGTTGAGTGCCTCGCGTGCGCCTTCAATGATTGGACCGAAGGTATCGAGGTCTATTGTTTTTTCGGCGATGGTGCCGTCGAAGTCTACACAGATGGTGAGTTTCGGCATGTGAGGTCCCAAGTCGGTTGTTTTGCGCGGGTACGATGCTCTCACTCTGCGGTGTGCGCTACTGCTTCCCCATAGTGTTGATTGGCAAAGTGAGAGCAGCGTATCCGCGCATTGGCATGTCGTGATGATTCAACTGTCAATCGTTAGAAAGTGTATATTGCCGGCTTCGGATGCGATGACAAGTGTGAACTATATCTTGCGGGTGCGATCATTATTCGCACATATCAAAACTACTTGCACCGAGAATGCCACTTGTTTCTATGTTCGAGATTCGTTTATTCAACTATTTTTCTGAAGCTTGTGGCGGTGGGGCATTCCGGTGAGAGAGTTCAGTATGCCTGTAGATTAGAAACATTTCTGCATGCATGGGTCAAAGTCGATTTCGTCGAGGCCGGAGCACGTGTCGCAGTAGCAGGCCTTGCAGTTGTCCATACATGTTTTGAATTCGTCTTTTTCGAGTTCGTCGCAAGCGTTCAGGCAGTAGGTTTTTGATTGAGGATCATTGGTGGAAGAGTTGTCTGTAGTGGCTGGAGCCGGATTGACTTTTGTGTTGTAAGCGACGAAAACGTCGATTTTGGTACCTTTGGGTATAGTCGCTTTTTTTCCTTTCATGCCGCCGCCGAATGCGAGGCCGAGTAGTGCAACGCCGACTATTGTTTTGCCACCGGCCCAGGATTCGGAGTCTCCGACAGTAGCCGTGAGAGGGATGCGTGATCCGTCGATGGCTTTGACTGTTTCTATGGTGATGTCGAGTTTGCCGCTTTTGCCCCATCCTTTGGCTGCTTTCGCTTCTGAGACTCGCCCGAGTGCTTCGCTGCCTTCTCTGATAACTGTATTGCCGTCGATTGTGACGTCTTCGATGACAGTGAATCGTACTGTATCGCCGGTTTTACTTTCTTGCGAGGTAAGGCCTTCGGCGAGTTCGAGTCGTACGACCGTGCCTTTTTCGATTAGTATTTTGTGATCGGCGCAGCGGACAAGGGTGGTGAAATTGCTGAAGATTGCGGTGCTAAGGAGTGTGACGGCAATAATTTTGTTGGTTTTCATGTGCGGCTCCATGATTTGTTTTTTCTCAAGTGCAATTGGGTACGCCCGTTTTCAGTTTTTATGATAGATGATGTCACTTAAGAGTGTTGTTAAGTGGGTGGCGGTTTTGACAAAAAAAAGCCCCGTCGAGTGACGGGGCTTAGTTTGTTATAAAAAACGAAATACCCTGGCGTAGTTACCCGCGCGAGGCGTGTCCTGCCGGGTTTGTCTCATTGCAGTAGCGACTGAATGAGATTGGCTGACTGGACATTGGCCTGAGCCATCATGGCTACAGCGGCGTTTGACATAATTTGGAGCCGGGTGTACTCGGAGATTTCTGCAGCTAGATCTGCGTCACCTACCGTAGATATAACAGAGCTTACGTTTACTTCGCGGCTCTGTAGTTCGTCCAGTTTGAATTGGACGAGGTTCATCTGAGCACCCAGCGATGCTATCTCGCCCGACCATGCTTCGATGATGTCGTCGAGTTGTGTGATAGCTGTCAGCGCTGCCGTAGAGTTTGCGTTGATGGTAGCCTGAGCCCAGGCTTGACCGCCTACTTGAGTACCGTTCAAACCGTTTGTGAGTTGGAGAGTGAGAGTATCTCCCGAGTCGGGGCCGCATTGGACGTTGAGACCTGCCGCGGCGGCGAGACCTGCCGGTGCTGCGCCGTCGAGTAGGTTTACGCCATTGAAGTCTACAGAAGTCATGCTCTGGACATTGGTCCTGAGTTGCTGGTATTCGCTGTTGAGGGCGCTGCGGGTAGCGGTGTCGAGAGTCGCTTCGTTGGCTGCCCTGATGGCGAGGTCCCGTGAGGCAATCAGGTTGTCCATGATGAGGTTCATGTAGGTGTTGGCCGTGTTCATCATGGAGATGGACTCTTCGGAGTTCTGAATTGCGACTCTTGTGCCGCTGAGTTCGGCGCGGAAGGTATTATACATGCCGATGGCCGACGGGTCGTCGGCGGCGGTGTTGAGTCTCAGTCCCGTGGATATCCTGGTCATGGAACGGTTCATCGATGTCTCAATTCTTTGAAGGGCGGTACGTGTGAACATCGCCTCTACGTTGGTGTTGATCCTGGTAAGTGACATGGTTTTCTCCTCCTTGGTCATATCTAGTATCTGGAGCCACCAGAACTATCAAGAGAGCTATTCCTTTTGCTCTCTCCGCGATCGCAAGGTGAATGCCGGGTAGCCAAAATCCCTCTTTTCCCCCGGGTTGATTTTCGGTCCGTGCGAACATATTGTTTGTTTCATCCCACGCTGTGTCTGCCTTGCGAGAATATGGCTTTGCGCCACCACCGGCGCGAAATGGCGCCTTGTGTGTTGTGAAAAAGCGGGCTGCGTCATTGCGCAGTCCTGATGCGCCCGGCCTGAGGGCCGTAGCGGTGACTGGTCTTTTTCTCTATTTAGCACCTGTTTTCGCGCTGAAGATGTTAGTGTGCGGTCGTGACAGGCCAGTTCCGCAGGCAGACACACAGAATTTAGTGACATGGATAGTCGTGGGAATGAAACCGTTTACCTGTTTGAATCCCAGATTGCGACTGGGCAATCTGAGATCAAGGAGTAGATTGCAGGATCATACGTATATTCAGTTGTCAAGGGCCACTCGCACTGTCCGGCGTCTGCCTGACAGGACGCTTGAATATTCAGCATATCGCCGCAGATTTCGCATGGCATGAAACCACGGCACCGGCCCTGGCGCAGGAGTCTTATGTAAGAAATGACCACATAACGCCAAAGCGAAATATTACCAAATGCAACTATTCCGTACTGTGTTGTCGATTGTGTGCGTGCCTTAGAGGAAAACCACGTCCAAACCGCTCGGACGTTCTAATAATAATATAGATACAGTAATTATACCTTCGCCAATCAAGGTGTCAACATAAATTTTGCCAAATCTGTCACGCTTCGCCGGAAAAATGCTTCAATCCCGCCAGACGCGTCTGTATATGGTACAATGATAACACCTTGTCTCCTTTTGCGAAAGGGGTCGCATGATATGCATACCATCAAAATCACCGAAACATTTCCCTGCAACGCAGCTGATGCGTTTCGACTAGTCACCGCTGATCCAGAACCCCTCGGCAAATACGCTCCCAACACCGCCAGCGTCCGCCTCATCGAACGCATCGCCGCCCCTGACGGCACTTTCACCTATCTACTCGAATTTCGCGGCAACGCATCCATCCCCGCTATTGCCCGCGGACTCTTCCGGCCGGAAATGCTCTCGTGGCGCGAAACTCTTCACTGCGATCCCCGCACCCTCAGCGTCACATGGCGCATCATCACCGATCATTACACCGAATATGTCACCTGCGAAGGCACCACTACCGTACGCGACTGGGGAGCGGGCAGCCGCATGGAAATCACCGGCATACTCCATATCCGGCCCATGTCCATCACAGGTGTCCCTGATCCAATTGTGCGTGGCATCGTCACTTTCCTCGAAGGCTTCATCGCCCGCCTCGCTGAAACCAACATCTCCAAATTTTTTGCCGCCGTCAAACTCTATGTCATTGAACAGACTCGACCATGACGCCCCCCTCCACTTTACGGCGCATTTGTCGTGAAACATTTCACAACTTCTGCCGATACATTGATATTTCACTCCCGCATGCTACAATATATTACCGTATGCAACCATGATCCACCGCCGTGGCACCTCCGCCCCGGACCGGGGTCAAAAAAATAGATTCAGGGAGCAAAACATGCGCAAACCATTTATCTCTGGCAACTGGAAAATGAACGGCGACATCGCCCACATCGACAACTATCTCGCCAACTTCACCATCACCCCCGAAAACGCCGCAAAAAGACAGGTCATCCTCGGACTGCCTTTCACCATCCTCTCCTACTGGGCCGCCGAAGGCAAAAAGAAACAGCCCGCCATAGAACTCGCCGCACAAGATGTCTACCACGAAGCAAAAGGCGCTTTTACGGGCGAAATCTCCGTTTCCATGCTCGCCGAAGCTGGCTGCTCCCACTGCATCATCGGCCACTCCGAACGCCGCGCCTACTTCCACGAATCAGACAAAAACGTTAACGACAAAATGAACGCACTCATCGACGCCGCAATTATCCCCATTGTCTGCGTCGGTGAAACTCTCGAAGAACGCGAAGCCGATCGCACCGTCGAAGTCATAACCTCTCAGGTCGCCGGCAGCGTCGTAGCATCCAAAGACGTAAAAATACTTGACGAAATCGTCATCGCCTACGAACCAGTATGGGCCATCGGCACAGGCAAAACCGCCACTCCGGAACAGGCCGAAGAAGTCTGCGCACTCATCCGCGAACAGCTCAAAAAAGACCTTTCGCCCGAACTTGCCGACAAGATCAGAATCCTCTACGGCGGCAGCGTCAACGCGAAGAATATCGACGAACTCATGGCAAAACCCAACATCGACGGCGTACTCGTCGGCGGCGCAAGCCTCAAGGCCGATGAATTTTCACGTATCGCCAACTACATCGAACTATAATAAACACCAATCAGCAACCGGCTTCCCCGAATGTCACAATAACGCTAACCCCAAAGGGCGCACCCACCACGGAGCGCCCTTTTTGCATCTGAAGTTACATTCTGTCGTTATCCAACAGTCGGGAAGTCATTCGCGCCGTAATGTGCTCTGCTTCGCTATCGCATTGATAACGGCCAATAATCCGGTGCAATCCTGCGATACATTGTTTCCCCCGTAACCATTCACGGAATACTCGCGGAGAACCTTTTTTGCAAAAAAGGTTCTCCGCACCTCTCCAAAAAACTCCCTATGTTTGGAGTATTCTCTGGTGTATAGCATATAAAGTTTTTCGGTAGAGGTTTGGAGACCCCATTTTTTCAAAAA
>CAZQSL010000051.1:0-22966 GCA_964595945.1 uncultured bacterium | reverse complement strand
TGGGATCGGTGAATGTGAAATTGATCGTTGAGTATGGGGTTTGTTCGGAATTGAGGTTGTAGGCGACTCCGACGACGGCGTCTCCTGTGGCATCGGTGGCTACGATGCTTTTTGGGAAGGCTGGTGAGCGGTCGGTGTAGAAGACGAGTCTGCCGGGGTGTCCGGGCAGGACCGGGATGATCGGATTGTCGTTTTTGTCGTGATCGGAGAAGACGGCGAGTGCGGTGCCGGCTGCGGCGAGGCCGCCGCCACCGCCGCCGCAGCCGGCGATCATTATGGCGAGTGCGAGTGCGATGCCGCTGATGGCAAGGGATGAGATTACGTTGTGTTTGTTTTTGCGCATGCTCATTGAGTGTCCCGTTAATATGTAGATGTTTGTACCGCGGAAGCTATTTTATCAGATATTCGTGTTTTTTTGGAATTGTTTTGAACAAAAAAATCCGGTATGTTCGATGTTGCGGTGAAGTTATCCCGAATTTTGCAATAGCAATCGGGGTAGACGTGGTGCAAGAGGAGATGAAGAGCGGGTGTGGCTTGGCACGCCGGTGGATTGGACGGGGTGATAGAAAATGAGCCTCACGCGTGCTGTGCGTGAGGCTCATTGGTATATCGTGACGGGTGCCTGACAGTGGTGTTATTTGTCGCCGATCGTCCTGCCTTTGAAGAAGTTTTCGAATTCCGATTCGGGCACGTCGATGTTGAGTTGCATGTCCGAGAACATCATGGTGGATACGAATTTGTTGCCTTCGTATTCGTGCAGGCCGGCGAACATCATGTTGGCCGGGTCGACGAAGAGTTCGATCTTGGTCACGCCACGGCAGCGGCTGGCGTTTTTGTCGGTGAGGGTGAGTTTGATGAGTTCGGGTGTTTTTTTGAGAGAGGCGGGTTTGATGGTGGCCCAGCCGGTTTTTTCGTTGAGGGTGTAGTCTTTTTCGCCGAGTCTCGGAGCGGTGGAGATGGTGACTTTGATGTCTTTGTCGGCTTTGTTGAAGTATCTGTCGAATTTTGCCATGGTGTTGCTGATGATGAGGCCGTCGATGGAGTAGCCGCGTGAGTCGCGGAGTTCGGAGAGGGGGCGTTTGTAGATTTCTTTGCGTGAGGCGATCATGAGGAGTTTCATGACGGCTTTGTCTGCGAGGGAGACGGGGAATGTGGCGAATTTTTCGTTGGAGATGTAGGGGAATTTGATGTAGGCGGATGTGGTGTCCTTGTAGCCGTAGGTGAAGGTGGTGCCGCCCGTGTAGCGAAGGACCATGCCGACTGCCTTGTTGATGATGGTGCCGTCTGTCATGTTTTCATTGAGCGATTTGCTGTACTGGAACCATACCCAGTTGGGTTTGCGGAATTTCGTGTCGTAGATGCGATATGACCAGTTTTCCTTGCGGGGTTTTTCTCCGGCTTTGAGGGGGAACTGTTTGTTTTCGTATTTGATGAATGTCTGTGTGCTGTAGCCCCATGAGAAGATGGAGGTGGAGTAGGTTTTTACGTTCTTGTCCCAGTTGGCTTTTACGGCGGTCCAGAATGTTGCAGGTTTTTTCTGCCATTCGGGTTTGACCGCTACGGCAGCCTGAGAATGTGCGGCGGCGGCGCATGTGATCGTCACGATCATCGCGGCCATGAGGATGCTTTGGAGTGTCCTTTTCATTGCGGGTTCCTTTCTGTGTCTTGTGTGACGGATGCGTCCCGGGGGGATGTATGTTGCATCCTGTGGAAGCAGAATTATATCACAAAAAAAAATCCATGCGTCAAGGGATATCGCCAACATTTTATTTTTCTTTCGGGATACTGTCTGCAGGCCGCTGTATTCCGGGATTGGTTGCTTATGGCGAAACAAATCATGCGTAAGTTCTCCATTCCGGCGATTGACCATAGACGGCGAGCGATGGTAGTATTGGTGACAGGCAGTCCTGTATGGAGAGAACGGAGGCAATATGAGCAGTTTTTACGACAAGGCGATACGCGTGCTTAAGCCGGTGATGAAGTATTACCACAGGATGAAAGTCGAAGGGATCGAACATGTGCCTGCCGAAGGGCAGCCGTTTGTGCTGGCGGCCAATCACCCGAGCTGGTTCGGATGGGACGCGATGGCGATAAACTGCGCACTGGACGGCCGCGAGGTGAAATGGGTTTCGTGGAGCTACCCCGACGAGTATCCCGGGTGGGATAAAATGGTCGAAAAATTCGGTGGGATACTCTATCACCCGTCCACCGGATTTCCCTATGAGCAAATAGCGCGTGATGTGCTGGGAAATGGCGGCGCGGTGGGATTTTTCCCCGAGGGCAACAACAACGCCATAGCGCATTGGTACCGCCTCAGACCGTTTTTTCCGGGCTGCATAAGACTTGCTGCCATGGCCGGTGTGCCAGTCATTCCGGTCGGTATCGCCGGTGTCGAGGAGTCAAGCCCCATTTTTTCCGCTCAGGAAAATGACGGCGAGCCGATCTCCCACCTCAAAGTGTTGCCCGTGGTGCTGCCGACCACGATCAGGATTGCGTTCGGAGAGCCATTCACGGTGCCGCCCGAAATACTCGACGGCGGCAGCGACGCCCTAAAACGCTCGGCCAATGATCTGCAGGACAGAGTACTCGATCTATTCCGTCGCTACCGTCCGCGCGCCTATGCCCGCAAATGGCCTGTCTGAGAGCGTTTTATACACGCCTCTGCCAGCACCCTATTTTTTTACCGGCGCCTTGCCTGGCGGAAACGCGTAATCTTCCCTGATCTGTCTGTAAAGGTCCTTGTATTTCCCGTTTTTAGTATTCATATTGGCTATCACGCCGCCAAGCAGCCTTGCCGGCCAATACAATCCCTTCATATCTATAAGCTCCACCAGATTGCCATCAGGATCGCGAGTGAATACAAAATCAGTCCCAACATTGTTCTTCACGGGACACACGAATTTGATCCCGGCCGCCTGAAGCCTCTTCATCACCACAGGCAAATTTTTCACATCGAGCGCAAGATGTGTGATACCCGGCCTGTTCCACACCACATCCTGATGTCCTCCGCCATTCGGTGAAAACCTGAACAGCTCCACAAATCCGCCATTACCTGTCCTGAGCAGAAAAAGCGTAACCTTCGTCCCATCCTTGATACCATAAATATCCCGGCACTGATCCTCCGGCACATCCATTGCCTCAAGCAGCGGCAACCCCAGAATCTCATTGTAAAACTTAAGCGATTTCTCGATATCCACACATGTAATACCCACCTGCGCAAGCGATCTTACCATAAGGACACACCCCTAACATTGATTCCGGCATACACACAAATTTACCGGTCCTGACAGTGCAAAAAATTATACCCGGCACACCGCTCCCCGTCATACCTTCGCAAAAAAATCCTTCCCGGATATTTACCCATACCACACCAGAAATGTGGTATCATCACCCCAAACGACACAAAACGCTTCACTCCCCGGAGGCACCAGATGATACAAGTCAAAGACAAACGCATACTTGTCGTTATGGCACACCCCGACGACGCCGACTACTACTGCGGCGGCATCGTCGCAAAATGGGCGGGCGAAGGCGCCGAAATAAAATACCTGATCTGCACCGATGGCGCTGTCGGCACCAGCGATCCCCAAATGACTACCGAAAAACTTGCCGCCATCCGTCAGGCAGAACAACTCGCCGCAAACAAAGTCCTCGGCGTCACCGCTACCATATTCCTCGACAACCGTGACCTCACTCTCCGCACCGGCGATCATCTCAGAAAATCTCTCGCCCGCCAGTACCGCATCCACAAACCACACATACTCATGACCTTCGATCCCTGGGTCCGTCACGAAATTCACCCCGATCACACGGCAGCCGGCTTCGAAGCCATCTATGCCCGGGGCGGCGCGGACCTTCGCCTCCCATACCCTGATCTCCTCGACGAAGGCCTCGAACCCTGGCACATCAGTGACCTCCTGCTCTTCAAAACCAATTACCCCAACATCGTCGTGGACACCGAAAACTACATCGAACGCAAATTGGACGCGCTCGCCTGCCATGACTCACAGTTCGGCCCGCTCGTAGCCGATCGTCACCAGGGACTCCATCTCCTGCGAGAAATATCAGCCCGCGATCCACAGACCGGACGTATCTGCGAAACCCTCAAACACATCGCCCTCGACGGATTCGAAGGACTAAGGGACTACGTCGCGAGCTGAACCATTTCAATCACATTCTTTCCGTGTCCATTTGTTTCAAGCTTTATTTCTCAGGGCGCCAATGCTCGAAGCATTGGCGCCCGTTTCATTTGTGCACATGCTCATCCACATCTTTTCCACGGTACTAATCCACGTGTTGCAGTCCCTTGCATCAGCCTCTCTGAAAGGTCTTTTCGAGGTATATTCGACATGGTTGGCCATGCGTGAACGCACCAGCGCAACTGACGCACGTATTCAGCACATCATTGATGTCATCTTTTCCAGGTGATTGCGCATTTCAACCGTACAACTATTTACAACATAATCTTATTAAAGTTATACAGATGATAACCTATGACAGCGATAGCTCCGGCAAATATTACTGACGGCATACCGAAACGACTTTTCCGCACATGCTGACAGCCCGGGCATTTCCTCCGATCGTTTTGACTTTTTAAAGGAAATTGAAATCCACAGGAATCACTTAGCCGAATCATATACACATGACACAAGGCGCAGTGCCGTGTCCATTTAGTCATGGGCAAAAAAATACGGAGATGAAAGAACACAAGGTATAATGTCAGATCGTGTCCGAAATCAGTTTCTTCAGGGTTGCAAGAGCCTTGCCGCGGTGGCTGACCATATTTTTTTCGGACATGTCCATTTGGGCCATCGTCTTACCCGACGGAGGGAAAAAGAAAACCGGGTCGTAGCCAAAGCCGGAGTCTCCTTCCGGAGAGCCGGTAATGACCCCCTCGCAGGACTCCCTGATAATGGTCATTTCACCATCGGGACGTAGCGCAGCGATGACACACACAAAACGGGCGGTCCGGGCCATGTCCGCCATCTCGTCGAGTTCGTGCAGGAGCAGCTTGCACTTGTCTCCATCAGATAAACCGCCGCCATAGCGGGCAGAGTGTATCCCGGGGCGTCCATCGAGCGCGTCGACTTCGAGCCCAGAGTCATCAGCAATGATCATCATGTAGTCGCCGGAAATCGATAGGGCAGAAACGGTTTTCACCTTCGACACGGCGTTTTCCTCATAAGTGTTTCCGGTTTCGACGCTGTCGAGATCGATTTCAATGCCGAGGTCCCGCAGGGACTTGACTTCGACAGGAGCAAGTATCCGGGACATTTCACGGGCTTTTCCGCTGTTGAATGATGCGAGGATGATGGGTTTTGTCATCGGTGGCTGTTGCCTTTCACGGTTTGTGGATGTAATTATATTGAAATCGTTCAGGATGTTAATGGAGCGGATGGAATACGGTAGTGTCGGTCAAATTGTGGGAATTGACAGGTATTACAAATAAATGATAGTATCGGGGAGATTGGGACATAATTCGACATGGCCGGAGATGATGACATGGCAAAGAAGAAACAGCCGCTTTATATGAGGGTATTGAAGTTTTTCGGCACGGCAGTGGCAGCGATACTGTGCTTCATCGTATTTATGCTCGGGTATCTGCAGTTTGTCGAGGAGAAGCAGGATTTTTATCCCGATCAGGCGAAAGGGATCAGTTATTCGAAGCTTGAAAAGGTGGTGCCTGGAGAGGGGCTGCCCAAAGAGCTAAGGATCAACCGGTCGAACAACAATCTCGATGTGATCAAGTACGGTGACAGGTATTATTTGTCGTTCAGGAGCGCCCCGTCACATTTTGCTTCCACGGAAACCATTTTGTATGTGGTCAGTTCGTCTGATCTCAAGAGATGGAGAAGTGAGGGCAAGTGGGAAATGGGCGCCGATCTCAGGGAGTGCCGGTTTCTGGTCTTCAGGGATAAGCTGTTCCTGTATTTTTTCAAGGGCGGGACAAATCCTGTAAAGTTCGAGCCTCAGAGCATGTATGTGACGGAATTTCTGGGTGACCGGAAATGGACGGAACCGAAGACCATATACAAGCCGGGCTATGTCATCTGGCGCGCGAAGGAGCATGAAGGCAAGGCATACATGAGTGTTTATTTCGGGTCTGGGCTGTATACCAATCAGTCCGAGCCGAGTCATTTGCAGATGCTTGAGTCTGATGACGGGTACAATTACCGGCTGGTCGATGATACGGATATTATGACCGATTATTCGGCCGAAGAGGGTGAATTCGAGTTTGACAGCGAAGGGAATCTGTATTCGACGGTCAGATTTGAGATGTTCGGAGGCAAGGTGTGCCGCGCGGACAAGGAGCATATAATCAAGTGGAAGTGTGAGTTTACGAATTACAAATATGATTCGTCGCTGATGTTCAGGCATGGCGATGAGTTTTATGTTGTGGCGCGGCGCAATGTGGCCGGGCCGTTCAATCGTGAGTCAAAGCTTTTGCCGGCGTCATTGCGGTCGAAGTGGTATCTCGTGAGGTATTCGCTGACGAGGAAGCGGACGGCGCTCTACAGGGTCAACAAGGAGAAGCTGCTGCTTGAGCCGCTGTTTGATTTCGAGGGGACAAGGGGTGATACGGCTTATGCCGGAGTGGTGCAGGTAGCTCCGAACAAGTATGCCGTTTTCAATTACAGTACCGATATTGACGGGTTTGACTGGAACTGGATCGGCGGGCAGATCGTCGGCAGCAATATTTATTCGACCATTGTGGAATTCAAGGATAAGTGACGTCCCCTGTGTTGTCTGGCAGGGCACGCAAAATGAAAAGCGCCGCCTGTTGTGGAGATGGGCGGCGCTGCTTTGTTAATTTCCCTGATTCAGTTGCGGGATTCGAGTTGTTCTATAGAAATCAAACTTCTTCGGGGCTGGTTTCTTCGCCTTTTCTGGGGATTTTAGAGGCGATTTTTTCTTTGGCCTGACCGATGTAGGCGGTGGTTTTTTCGGCTACGTCGCCATAGGTCGAGGCGACTTTGGATTTTGCCGTGCCGTAGACTTCCCTGGAGCGGTCGACCATGTCGCCGGCCTTGTCGGAAATGTCGTTGAATCGTTCCTTTATCTTGTCTCTTGTTTCCTCGCCTGACTGGGGTGCGAGCAGGAGGGCTGTGACCGCGCCTACAACCGCGCCGGCGCTGAAGCCGATGAGTGCTCCGAGCCATATACTTTTCTTTGATTCACATTTGCTGTAATCTTCCGTCATATTCATCTCCCCCGAGTTTTTTGACAGAGCGTTTCGCTTCTGTGTTTACCATAATAATGTGTGTCGTCAGTGCCGTTTTCTTGTGAAGTCAAGTATAAAAGTGAGGCGGAGCAGTTGTCAAGGAAAATGCCGTAGTGGCCGGGGGAGCAGGTTGTTTGGAAAATATTGTTGAAAGTGATATGTGACGGCGAATATAATTTGTGCTGCCGCCTCATGCGGGTGGATTTCTCCGGTATGGTGTAATCCATTTGTGGCGCGCTGGCATATATCAACAAAGCTGATTTAGTGAAAGGAGATCGGGATGGTCAAGGGCAAGGGTTTCAGATTTGAGATTGTAGCAGCGTTTATGTTTGTTTTTCTGCTGGTAGCAGGCAGCATGGCATGGAGTGCGGAAGGTTTTATAAAAGAGATAAAGTCACCGCTTTTCAGCCAACCCGAATTTGCGATGCCGGGCGGTGAAGTGCCGGTGGTGCTGGCAGCGCCTGCTGATGGCAAGGTGATCCACGCGGAAGCGCTGCCGGTGCAGGGGAGCGGCGGCAAGGCGGGATTTCGGGGTGCGGAGGGTGTCGCGCTCAAATCCGGCGAAAACCGATTTATGCTCAAGGTGCCAGCGACTGCTGATCCGGGCATGTTCGATCTTTGTGTGACTTACGAGACATCAGCGGGGAGCGGCAAGAACTGCCAGCCGCATTCGGTCGTCGTCGTGGCAAGTTTCGACGTGCCATTCAGGGTCGTGCAGATCACCGACTATCACATGGGTGATCCGCGTGCCGGACAGATGTTTCCCGGCATCGACATAGCGAAAGTGCGCCGCACCGCATTTGCTCGCGCTCACGAGGAAAAACCCAATTTCATCATCGTAACCGGCGACATCACTGCCTATCCCCAGACCTATGATCACGACTATCCGTACTCCGTGCAGGAAATCCTCGAAAACGCCAAGGAACCCATCATAACCATTCCGGGCAATCACGATCTGTACGCATATTCCGACAACGATGGCAAAATCATCTGGGACGGAGCCGACTACTGGCCGCGTTACTACGGTCCATTTCACCGCACTCTCGATTATGGCGATTATCGTTTTATCCTCTTCAATTCCTATCGCTATCCCCAGGATGCGCGCAACCAGAATCGTGAGTGGCACCTCAAGGCCGGCTCGACTCTTACCTTTCAGGGCGCCATCGACAAAGAAGAATTCAACTGGCTCAAGGAACAGATGGACGGCGCTGGCGCAAAACCCATCATACTCGCCGCCCACCACGGCCCCAAGGCCTTCGACATGGTACCCGCCCAATGGTGCAAATCCTGCATGATGCCAAAAAAATTCATGGCATTCATCGCAAAATACAATGTCCCCTACTACTTCTGCGGCCACACTCACTCCAATGACGAAACGCTCGAAAAAGGCACAAATTACATCACCACCAGTGCCACAGGCAGCGACGTCGACAAAGAAGACCTCTGGGGCATCCGTGTCATCGACTTCCACGCCGACAAGACCATTTCCCAACGCTACATCAAACTCTTCGAAACCCCGCCGGTCAAGTGACTGTCTTTCCCGGCTTTGATTTCGCACACGATCAGGTAATATAATGGATCAACCTCAAGGGGGACTCGCAAGGGGCCCCCTTGATCGTTACGGACATCACCGCCGGAGCCCATCACCCGGCGTCCACACACAAGAGGTGCAAAGTGAGCAAACAGACACAACCGCCCAAAGGATTCCGCGACTTCCTCCCCAGTGATTTCCGCGCACGCGACTTCCTCAAAAAAACCATCTCCGCTACATACGAACAATTCGGCTATCATCCCATCGACACCCCCGTCGTCGAAGATACGTCGGTCCTCCTCGGCAAGGGGGGGGGCGAAAACGAAAAACTCATGTTCATGATCCTCAAACGCGGCGACAAAATGAAAGCTGCCATCGACTCCTGCCGCTGGCACGAACTCGCCGATATGGGACTCCGCTTCGACCTCACTGTCCCCCTCGCGCGATTTATGGCCGCGCACTCCGCCGAACTTCCCCCCGTATTCAAACGCTACCAGATCGCCCCCGTATGGCGCGCCGACCGGCCGCAGCATGGCCGTTTTCGCGAATTTTACCAGTGTGATATCGATATCGTCGGCTCCGACTCCATGCTCGCCGAAGCCGATGTCATACTTGCCACCGCTACCTGCCTCGCGCGCCTCGGGTTTTCCGGACTCGAACTCCGTCTCAACAACCGCCCTCTCGTCTCACTGCTCCTGAAGGCATTCGGACTCGAAGACGGCAACATCGGCGATGCCTGCCGCGCACTCGACAAGATCGACAAGATCGGTATCGATGGCGCCATCGGCGAAATGAGGCAAAACGGTATATCCGGCGAAATCTGCACGCTCGCCCATGACTTTTACGCTGCCACTGCCGAGGCCGCCAACCTCGAAAAAATCGAAAAAATGGCTGCCCTAACCGGCACCCCCGGCGCGCTCCTGACCACCCAGCTCCGCGAAATCGTCCTGGCCTGCGACGGCATGGGGGGGCTCGATCTCGTTGTCGATCCATTCCTCGTCCGCGGCATGGACTACTACACGGGCCCCATCTTCGAAGTCCGCGCGCCCGGAGTCCCATTCACCCTCGCCGGCGGCGGCCGTTACGACGGACTCATCGGCGCGTTCTCGGGCCGCCAGATACCGGCCACAGGCTTCAGCATCGGATTCGAGCGCATACTTGTACTTATGAAAGAGCGCGGCATGCTCCCCGATTTCGCATCCACCGGTGCAGTCGCCATTTGCTCCGACGGCACGGCCCCCACTATAGAAATCATGAAAACCGCCTCGGCCATAAGAGCAAATGGGCATACTGTCGATGTACTTGTCCGCAAGGCACCGCTCGGCAAGCTCCTCCAGGACGCGGAAAACTCGGGCGCGAAAATTGCCATCATCATCAGGGACAAGTCCGGCGCTGTCGAATACGAAATCAGGGACCTGAATAACCGCAGTTCCGAAAAAACCGGTTTCGACATGCTCCCTGACATGGTCGAATCACTGCTTGGGAGATAGGAGCAAAAGGGCACAGGTGCCAGTCAATATTTCTGAAATGCGAAAAATAAACCATATTTTCTTTTTCCCAAATAAGAAATAGGGTTGTTTGACAATACATTATGTATTCAGGGAAAGAAAAACTGGCGAAAGATTGCGGAATTCTGAAATCAGAAAAGGAGTTCGAGCGCATCGCGTGAAGACATGCCCACGCGGAGACCGAGCAGCGCGGCCTGTTCGTTGACCTTCATCAGAGGCAGAGTGAGCATGTTTTCGATAGTGCCTATGGGTTTATCCGGGCCGCTCTGCACGAGGGCGGCTGGTTTGCCAAACGAGTTGATGACGTCGATGTCGAATATGCAGCAGAGGAGCATGCCTTTGGGCGCGCCGATGACGAGCAGTGAAAACGAGTCCCATTTGAGGCTCATGCCGTCGGCGATGCCTTTTGATGTCTGGATGGGTATGGTTTCAGTTTTTGTCGACATGATGTGAGGCTCCTTCGGGATGTGATGATGGATTTCAGTTTATCGCAATATGGTTACGGTGAAAAGTGGGCTGGGGGAAATCGGGCTGGGGGATGATGGCAGTGGCAGGGGTGTGGCATGTTTTTTTGTTTCCAAGCTGGCGATATGGATGTATCATTGTTGGAGATGCGATGTGCTTATTTGCGGAAATGTGTAGCAGATGAGAAATAACTGACCGGAGAAAAGTGCCTTGATAGATATAACTGACGATTTTTATACGAATGACAGGGGTGAGAGATTTCGTTACAGGCAGGCTGTGCCGGATGGGTACAGGGCGAGCGTGCTGTGTGTACATGGGCTTGCCGAGCATCTGGAGCGGTATTCGCACGTCGAATCCCTGTTTGCCGCGAATGGTTATTCGTTTCACATGATCGACAACCGTGCTCATGGCAAGTCGGTGGGCAAACGCGGGCATGTGGAGCGGTATGATGATTTTGTCGAAGATGTTGACTGGTTCCGGAGGAACATTGTCGAAAAGGTGAGCGCCGGGAAGCCGTTGTTTCTGATGGGGCACTCCAACGGGTCGCTGATATCGGCGAGGTATGTGCTGAAGTATTCGGAAGGGCTTAAGGGAGTTGTGCTATCGGGTATTCCGATCAAGGCGGCGGTGAGTCCGATGAAGAAGAAGCTGGGTATGATGATGGCCGGTGTAATCCCCAATATGAGTATCCCGGCCGGACTCGATGCGAAGCTTGTGTGCCGTGATCCGAAGGTGGTCGAGGCGTATGTGAACGATCCGATGGTGTATACGACCGTGACGGTGCGGTTTGGGCGCGAGTTTTTTGTGGCGATGGATGATCTGTCGGCGCGTGCGGCGGATTTCAGGCTGCCTGCGCTGTTTTTGCACGGTGGGGCTGACGGGATATGCGATCCGGTGGCGGCGAAGGATTTTTATGAGCGTGTTTCTTCAAAGGACAAGCAGTTCGTAATGTTTGACGGGATGTATCATGAGATATTCAACGATCAGGAGAAGGAATTGCCGCTCGGCGCTGCTCTGAAGTGGATCGGTGAGCGGCTGTAGTTTCATGATATAAACGGTACCCGGTTATGGATACTTGACTCAAGATTGAAGCTCAAAACAGAACAGGATTCTTCGCTTCGCTCAGAATGACAAGATGTAACCGCAATGGCCAACCTGCCTGGCATTCTAAGCGAAGCGAAGGATACTGTTCTTCCAAATGACATTGTTGGGTCAAGCATATTGTCACCGAGGACATGCCACTAAGGTTATTTTGTGACAAGCCCTAAGCATCCATTCGGATGAACCATATTTTCCCCGAAATGATCACGTAATAAAAACCTCGAGAGCCATCACTCAAGTGAGTTTGGGGGTAATCGGGAAAACTATTCGGGTGTTGACTGTGGTCCGGATGTGATCCGGGAAGGATCGTTTCCGGGTTACGGTTTGTTGTCTTCGAGTATGTGGAAGAGGGTTTTGCGGAAGTCGTGGATGTCGAAGGGTTTGACGATGAAGCCGACGGCGCCGGCGTCGTAGCCGTTTTGTATCTGGTGGCGCTGGCCTGAGGCGGTGAGCATGATGATGGGGATGTGGGAGAGCGAGGGGACGGATTTTATCATGCGGCAGAGGTCGTAGCCGGTGATGCCTGACATGGTGATGTCGAGGAGGATGGCGTCGATCTGTTCGCCCTGGAAGAGGGTTTCGAGTGCGCGGAATCCGTCGCGTGCGGTGATGATGTAGAATCCGTCTTCGCTGAGGAGTTGGGACATGATGTCGAGGAAGTCCTGGTCGTCGTCGATCATGAGGATGTGTTTGCCGGAGGTGGCGGCGCGGACGGTGGCTGGGTCGATGGGTGTGGAGGATGTGGCGAGGGTGAGAGGAGGCTGGGAGGGAGAAGAGATTTGTGGTGTATCCGCGGGGTCGGCGAAGGGGATGGTGAATGCGAAGGTGGAGCCAGAGGTTTCGGTGCTGGAGAGGAGCCAGAGGCGGCCCTGGTGCAGGGTGGTGATTTCGCGGGCGATGGAGAGTCCGAGGCCGGTGCCGCCGTGTTTCCGGGTGTCGGATGCGTCGATCTGGAAGAATTTGTCGAAGATTTTGTGGTGATATTCATCCGGGATGCCGAGTCCGGAGTCGGAGATGGCGATGCGTGCGAAGCGTGGGTCCTGGGGGTCGGTGTCCACGGAGAGGGAGATGGAGCCTTTTTCGGTGAATTTGAGTGCGTTGTCGAGCAGGTTGATGAATACGCGGCCTATTTTGTCGCGGTCGATGGATACTGGCGGGAGGTGTGGGGGGCAGGAGGCGTGGAATTGGAGTCCTGCCGAGTGTGCCTTGGGTTCGTAGAGGGTAGCGATTTCGGAGATGAGGCCGGGGAGGGGGATTTTTTCGAGGTTGATTTCCATGCGGCCGGATTCGATGCGTGAGAGGTCGAGGAGGTCGTTGATGAGGTTGTTGAGGTTTTCGCATCGGCGGTTCATGACTTCGACGGCTTTTGCCTGGCGGTCGGTGAGTGGGCCGAGGCGGAGTTCGGCCATCATGGCGGAGTACATTTTGATGAGGGTGAGGGGGGTGCGGAGTTCGTGGGAGACGACGGAGAGGAATTCGCTTTTGACGACGTTGGCGCGCATGAGTTCTTCGTTGGCGTGCATGAGGTGTTCTTCGAGGAGGATTTTGTCGGTGAGGAAGTCGAGGATGATGAGGGCGGCGGCTGGTGTGCCGTGGTTGTCGAAGAGGGGGAAGACGTGGGCGTTGAAGACTGTGAGGGTGGGTGAGTCGGGGGTGGAGTAGTAGATGCGGTCGTTGTGGTAGGGTGTGGCGGTGCGGAGGACTTTCGAGATGATGTCTCCGGTGTTTTCGAGTTCCCATTGGGGGAATATGTCGCTGAAGGGTTTGCCGGCGAAGTCCGTGGAGTGGAGGGTGGCGCCCTTGATGAAGCTTTTGTTGGCCTGGCGGATGTTGCCGGAGGGGTCGAGGATGACGATGCCGCTGGGGATGGAGTCGATGACGGCGTCGGTTATCTGGCGGTGGGATTCGGCGAGCTGGTGTTTTTCGTCGAGAGTTTTGTTGAGGGTGTTGAGTTTGTCGAGGAGGGTGTTGAGCGAGGAGGCGAGGGTGGCGATTTCGTCGCTGGAGTTGAAGGAAAGTTTTTCGATGGAGCCGGAGAGAGCCATGTTGTCGACGAAGTGGCGGAGTTTGTGGATGGGGCGCAGGGCGATGGTGGTGGTGACGCGGATGATGACGTATAGGGTGATGGTGATGGCGAGCGAGATGAGGAGGTATGTGGCGGCGAGGCGGATAATGGAGGCATGAATGGCGCTGGTGTCGAAGAGGAGTTCGAGGTGTCCGATGTTATTTTTGTCGATGTTGATGGGGTAGGAGGCGGGATGCTGTGTGGTGAGGATGCCGCGCAGGGAGTGTGGGATCGATAGATTGCCGGTTTTTTCCGTGTGGTATTTGAGAGTGCCGGTGGGAGTGTTGTGGGGGTTGGGTGCGAGGTAGACGAGGGTGCGGCTGGCGTCGAAGACGCGGATTTGTGCGATGGGGATGATTTTCGAGATAGTGATGAGTTCGTCGCAGATTTGTTTGATGGATGCGGTGTCTCCGGTATTGAGTGGAGAAGAGATGATGGCGGCGGTGAGCCGGCCTTTTGAGTTGGCGCGTATTTCGTAGCTGGAGATGATCTGTGAGGATGCTTTAATGAGGCTGAGGATGCTCGTGATGAGCAGGAGGATCATGACGCAGAGGATGGTGTTGGCCGGGATGGAGCGGGCGATTTTCTGGTTGGGTGTATTGCTCATGCCGGGGTGCCTCTGGTGTGGTAGGTCAGCGCGGATGGATGTCTTGTCTGGTGTGATGTGACGGTGGAGCGTTTGCGACCGTTTGAAAATATTATAATATGAGACGGCTTGTGGTACAATTGTTAGGATAGGAAAGGGTGGTTGGAGGGGTGATTATGATTTGACATTGCAGGGTTTGTATGGTATCAATTTTAGATACTGAATAATACAATAGAGGCAAGAAAAGGGAAAAATAAAATATATATCAAAACTGGAGGAAAAAAGATGACAAGTTTGAAGAAAACCGCCCTTGTGATCGCGCTCTTTGTGGCAGTTGCGCCGCTGAAAGCGATGGCAAATCCGGGGCCAGTGGTCACGACTTTCATGACAAGAGTGGAAAGCCACTCTGCGGTGAGGCTGGCCGACCAGAAAGTGTCCGACGATGTTTATGGATACGGGCTGCTGTCACTATACAGACAGCTTGACAAGAATGTCGGCGGCAGCGTGTACTACATAGGGCAGTATTCCAGCGAAGACGAAGACATGAAAGCCAACATAGCCGGCGTGACGGTCAATCAGACCCTTTCCGGCAAGTGGAAGTCGACTTATTCCTTCTCCTACGCGTCAAATCCGGGCCAGGATGTCAATGGCCAGCAGTGCAACCAGGGCTATTGCCAGAATCAGAGCAAGGAAAGATTTTCCACGACTCTGGGCTATACTCTCAATCCTGGCAGCAAGACCCGCGCCCGCTATCAGCTCAAGAGCTCATTCGGTACAAACACCAATTTCAGCGATGGCAAGACGCTCGCCGAGCAGGTTTCAGTGTCCGGCGCGCTCTGCAAAAAGGCAAACCTTTCCTATGAAGGCTCCTATCAGTTCATCGCCTCTCTCGACGACACGGCCACACACGTAGCCAATCAGTACTCGGTCGATCTCACCAAAAAACTCAGCAAAAACAGAAAAGTCGTCCTCGGCTACTCCTACGTCAACGATCTTGGCGCGGGCAAAGACGATGACTCAGTGATCAGACTCAGCTTCTTCGCCTCGAAACATTTCAAATTCTGATCCGCTCACGCACAGCGACATCCGCTGCCGCACACGGCAGCAAAACACAAAAAGGAGGATGACTGATTTGAAACAAACCGCAAAAACACTGATCGCCATGATTGCTCTTCTCATATTTGCGGCCGCCACCACATCCTTAGCGGCCGACGGGAAAGCAATGCTCACCCAACTCAAGGGAGATGTCCAGGTAACAACCGCCTCTGGCAAGACCACGGCGGCAAAAGACAAAATGCCCGTCGCAGCCGGCGACTCGGTCAAGACAGGCGCGGGCGCGCAGGCCTACATCGCATTCGCAGGCGGACATGTCGTCAAAGTCGACCAGCTCTCTGTCGTCAAAGTCGCCGAAATCGGCGCAAAAGCCACCAAAGTCGACCTCGCAAGCGGCAGAGTATTCGCAAAAACCGCAAAACTCCAGTCCGGCGCAGTCTTCAACGTAAAAACCCCGACAGCAGTCGCAGGCGTACGCGGCACAGGATTCGAAGCAACACCCGCGTCATTCTCTGTCTCCGAAGGCGAAATCTCAGTCTCCGCCGGCGGCGTCGAAGTCACCCTGCCCGAAGGCATGATGACATCGGTCGCGGACGGCACACCCTCAGCGCCAGAGGCCGTCCCCGCTGACAAAATGGAATCTCTCAAGTCCGAATCATCCGAATGCTCCGCAATCGCAGAATCAGCCGGTGACATCTCAGCCGCATCCGATGACGACGAGTCAGCCGAAGAATCTGGCGAAGAAGAAACCGATACATCTGCCGACGCGATCGACGCGGCAGAAGACGCAATCGACGAAGCCGACATCGACGACATCGTCGACGAAGCCGGATTCCTCCCGGGCACGGGCGGCGTCGAAGGCACCATCGAATTCCAGATACCGCAGGATTAACTCTCGCTAACAACACTCTCTAAAGGAGGAAAAGGAACAGTGACAAAGAAAATCAGCATACTCTCACTCATTGCAGTGTTTTCCTGCGCACTACTCATCGCAGGATGCGGCGGCGGAGGCGCGTCATCAGCCGCTTCCGGTTCCACCCACACGGTAAAGGCCAGGATCAATTTCAACTACTCCCCCTCGCTCGCCCGCACAGCGGCAACGACCGGGGCCGCCGCTACCGACTACTCCGGCTTCGACGAAACCGAAACCCTCTTCCAGGGCTGCGGCAACTTCAAGACTTTCATCGCCAGCAACAGCGCCAACTCCTCAGTAGTCCCCGTATACATCTACGTCAACAAAAACGGCATATCAGGCCCCTACATCATGCCCGTAGCCCCGGCTAATGTCTCCGGCCGTTACATGCTGAAGACAACAGCGGCATCGAGCTATTCAAGCGAAGATGACTACATGACCGTAGCCAGCACATGCGTAGTCGCCACCTGCACAAACAATGTCTGCACAGCCGACTTCCAGGTCGATAACGTACCCGTCGGAGACAACCTTGTCATCGGCGCCGCCGCCGGCTATCCGACAGAGGGCACTGCCTCCTATTACCAGACCGGAAGTGAAAGTTACACGACCTATCCGGTTTTCAACTATGACGAAGGAGAATCCCTTCTCGTCACCAATCTCGTAGACATCGACGAAGGCGTCTACACCGAAGATGTGGTACTCAACCCCGCCACTACCCTCAAGACCTTCGCGGCCATGTATTACTCATCCTATAACAACGTCCGGCTCGCCGATCTCCCCGAAGCGCTCTTCACCGCCATCGACAACTATGTCGCCACCACATATCCCGGCGGCATTTTCTACGGCGGCACGGGCACGGGACATTTCGCTGATCAATACGAGATCGCCGAGATGATGGAAGCGGTCTACGCCGGCATCAATCTTCCCAAACTCCTGTCCTTCTCACCGGCGGCCAATGCTACCGGCATCTCCTACAACAGCCCGAAATTCAAAGCCGTATTCGACCGCTCGCTCGACAGCTCGGTCGTCCCCGCAGATTATGAGATCGTCATAACGAATCCCAATACCGGCTCATCCGTCACCATTACACCTGCCAACATCGCCCAGTACGGCACATACTCATACGCCACGACCAATCTCGCCAATGACACGCTTGCCTTTATCCTCAAGCCCAACTCCAGCCTCCCGGCAGGCGCGCGTCTCGCCCCCGCAACGACCTATGGCGTCTATATGGAAATGCCAACGAACATCGTTGACACGCTGGGCAGACCCTGGCCCGGCTCAGCCGATCCCAACAGTCCGTTTGAATACCCCGGGTCGATGAACTATTACACCACAAGCGAATCAGCCGGCCCGGCGCTCACCTCCGTCGTCATTTCCACAACTGATGGCGACGTGGAATTCACACCTCCCTACCTGACCCTGATCGAGTCGAGGATGGAACTTGTCGAAGATACTCCCTATATCATCTTCAACTTCGACAAACCGCTTGACACGTCGATACAGCCCACCGGATTCACCGCTGACATCACAAAGCTGTCAACCGGCACAGTCAAAAGCATAACAGCCGAAAACTTCGATGATTTTGCCGATGGCTCCTACATCAATGACGGCTACTCTGTCAAAATCGCAGTCAAATCCTCGGCCCAGCTTGCCCCCGGACTGTACACTGCCGAAAATATCAACCATCCCACCAACCTCGTCGGCATGGACGGGCTCGAAGTGACGGCAGACCTCGGCCTCCTCGAAGAAGCCTCCAAGCTCACCTTCTCAGTAGGCACCACCGTCGCAGAAAAGGTCGCGAGCAAATAATCCATCGCGCGTCACTTTGTCACCAACATCACAAAAGCCCCGGCAGCTACCGGGGCTTTTTTTATGTATCCGGCGTGTCAGCGCGGAAGCATTTGTTATACGAGTATTATATGAAAAAATATTATAATTTACCTACCGGAGAAACCTTTTTCGAGAAAAAGGTTTCTCCGTACCTCTTCCAAAAAGCTTTATATACTTAACTTTTTCTCCAAGTTACTGTTACATTGCGCTATCCACAGCGGTAGGTAATTTCTATTGATATTCAGTATAACCAGGAGAAGAAAGAGTGAACACACAAATTTGTATTTTTCGAAAGACGGTATCATTCGGAGTTGGGATGTAATTTCGGAAATTCCGCATCGCACTTATTTCGACAATAGCGTACTATCTATTGACGGATCCGGGATAATTGTGGTTGTTTTCGGTTATACCTTTGGGTTTGTCATTCGGTTAATTATGTTTCGTGTATGACATGGGGGGGGGATGACCGGGCATCATGGGATTTAGTCGATGCCGTATTCGGCGAGGTAGCGGTAGAGGGTGGCGCGGCCAATGCCGAGGATTTTTGCGGCTTTGGCGCGGTTGCCGCTGGTTTGTTCGAATGCGGCGATGATGTCGTGGGGGGCGATTTTTCTTGGGGCGGGTTTTTCGTCGCTGTGCGCGGGGTGCTGGACGGAGTGATGTTGGGGACGGTGGCGAGTGTCGTTTGCGGCGATCTCGGGCGGGAGGTGGCGGGGTTCGATGTGTGAGCCGCCGCTTTTGATGAGTGCGAACTGGATGGCGTTCTGGAGCTGGCGAATGTTGCCTGGCCAGTCGTAGTCGAGCATCATGTTGAGTGCTGGCGACTGGACGTCGGCGAGTGGCTTGCCGGTCTCGGCCGATATGCGTTGAAGGAAGTGATCGACGAGGAGCGGGATGTCGTTGCGGCGTTCGCGCAGGGCGGGCAGTGAGATGGGGACAACGCAGAGGCGGTAGTAGAGGTCTTCGCGGAAGCGGCCTTCGGTCATCATGCGTTTGAGGTCTTTGTTGGTGGCGCTGATGACGCGGACGTCGATTCTGATGGAGTTTTCGCTTCCGACGCGTTCGATGACGCTTTCCTGGAGGACGCGGAGGAGTTTGACCTGTACCATCATGGGCAGGTCGGCGACTTCGTCGAGGAATATGGTGCCGCCGTCAGCGAGTTCGAATCGTCCTTTTTTGTCTCTGACGGCGCCAGTGAATGCGCCTTTGACGTGGCCGAAGAGTTCGCTTTCGATGATGCCTTCGGGGAGTGCGCCGCAGTTGATGGCTACGAACGGCTGGTCGGCGCGGGGGCTGCGGTTGTGGATAGCGGAGGCGACAAGTTCTTTGCCGGTACCGGTTTCGCCGGTGATGAGTACGGAGGCGGTGCTTTCGGCGAGGTCTTCGATGAGGTTGTAGATGAGTTGCATTTTGTCATCGGTGCCGATGATGCCGGCGAACTGGTGGATATCGTGGAGTCGTGAGCGGAGGATGAAGAGGTCTGTGATGTCTTTCATGCAGGCGAGGACTCCGACGGTGCGGCCGAGTTCGTTGGTCATGGGCGCGACGGACATGTCGAGCATCCGGCGGTCGCCGTGGCGGCTGGTGATGTCGATCTGGTAGGTTTTGCGTTCGAAGGCGGGGATGTGGCTTTCGCAGAAGCTGCAGTTGGTGCCGCAGAGGGCGTCGCCGAATACGTCATGGCAATCCTGTCCGAGGACTTCTTCGCGGGTGAAGCCGGTGATGCGTTCGGCCGCTTTGTTGAAGTGGGTGATGCGGCGGTTGAAATCGTGTGCGATTATGCCTTCGGAGAGGTTGTCGAATATGGTGCGGAGGTTGCTTTTGAGCGGCATGATGGTCTTGAGGTATCCACGGAACGAGAATTCGACGGCGGTCGTGCGGATGGCGTCGCGGCACTGGCGCATTTCGTCTTCGGTATTGGGCACTGCGCCGCGGAAGTCTGCCGGGCAGTGCAGTTTCCATGTTACGATGCTTGGCGCGCCGGGCAGTTTCGGGCATCGCCCGCAGGTGTCCTGGCCGATGGCGATGACTATCTGGAAGTGGATGTCCTTGACTTTTGAGATGTGGACTGGAGGGATCAGGTCAAGGTCGGCGCCTGCTTCGGCCGCGATTTTGTGAGAAAGTGCGTCAGGCTGGTAGCCATCGGCGAGGCAGGCGCCGATGACTTCGACTTCCGGCGGGGCGTATTGCTGCGCGAAGTGGCAGGCCATCCTTGAGGCGCATGTGTCGTGGTCGGCGAGGACGAGGATTTTTGTGCTCAGGGTGAACATTGTCCGTATGCGGCAGTGGCTGGCCGTTATCGCCGTGCCGATTTTCTGCCGGCAGCCTCCCTTTTTGTCAGGTATTCCATCAGTGCCATTTCCGGTGGCCTGCCGCTGCATGAGGGCATGTAGTCGATGCCGGTGGCCATGCAGAAATCAGAGTATCCCGTCCTGAATTTCGCAAAGCTGCTCAGGTATTTTTCCCTGATCGAGAGAGGATCGGTTTCGACGGCGGCTCCTGTCTCGGGGTCTATGAATTTCGATGCTTTGCTGAAAGGGAAAACCTCTTCAGCCTCGTCGGTGATGTGAAAAATGGCGACTTCGTCGCCGCGGCCGCGCAGCACTCTGAGTGCTGCGCGAAAGGCGTCAATGCCGGTAAGAAGGTCTGAGAAGATGAGGAACACGGCGCGGCTACCCTCGGCTTCGCACGCGTGCCGCAGATCCCGGGCATTGTCGGCGCGGCCATCCGGCTGGCATGTCGCGAGGGCTTCGAGTATGCGCTGCATGTGTGCCGTGGTGTTACCCGGCTGCACGCCGCTGCCGCTGCCGCCGGACAACGTCAGTGAAACCCGGTCGCCTTGTCTGAGCAGCATATAGGCGAGCGCCGAGGCCATCACGGAGGCATATTCATATTTACTGCCTGCCGCCGTTTCGCTGCCAATGCCCATCGACGCGCTGGCGTCGACAAAGAGACATACCCGCAACGTTTTTTCATCCTCATGCGTCTTGATATGTGTCTGGCCGGTGCGGGCGTAAGCCTTCCAGTCGATATGGCGTATGTCATCGCCGGGGTAATATCGGCGGTGTTCGAGAAATTCCACATTGAATCCATGAGCCAGGCTCTTGTGGGTGCCCGCAAGCAGACCTTCGGCTATCATGCGCGCCCTGTACTCAAGCCTTGAAATTTTCTCGATAAGATCGCCGCTCAGTTTTTCTGCCAAAAACCGCCCCTGTCCCGATTTTCGATGTTATTGTATCAGCCTCAATTCTACACCCATGGAAAGAAAAATCAAACATCACTCATTACCTTCATGGACAATCCCGCCGAATATCCTGCGGTGACCATGCCAGGTGATTGTCACTCATCCATAATATGGATTTCCGTCATCACACTGGGCGAAGCAGCGAACTGCCCGCTCGTTACATGATTTGGCAATGACGCAATTCCAGAAACGTAGCCCCTCGAAATATAACTGCACATATGTGGATAAATACAAATGATGGTGCCATAACCGCAACAGAATGCAGCAACATTTGACAACAAGCAAATATCGCCGTCAATATTCGCACCACATCATGCCATTTATGCCATATTTTAACATTGAGAAAAGAAATACTATCTTTGCGCAAAGGGCGACGAGTTCGACAACACGGCGCGTCACAAGGCTGACACGGCCAGCGTCGAATGGGCTTCGAAGGAATATCCGTTCGATCCCGTTACGACTCGCGGACTCGTCATCGGCGCCACATTCTTCGACGACGACGACCGCTACAACGACCAGAAATTTAAACAGATGTATTTTGGTGAGCAGTTACGTTACCGCAAGGTCACAGGCCGCTTTGGTGGCACAATGCTGACTGGTGATGTCGAACGGAAAGGCGGCGTGTTCGCAGATGCCACTTATCCGCTGACCGACGATCTCAGCCTGTTCGCATCGTATCAGTCGCAGAATTACCAGAAGATCGTGATCAATCAGGTGATACTTCCGGCGGCAGGTGTCGACTGCTCCGAGGTTGCGGTATCAAATCTGTTGCCTGAGATCGCGTGCGAGGGAGATGTCGGTGAAAACCGGGGGATCGTCAGGCTTGCCGATGATGTTGTGGCGGCCTTGTTTCCCGATGATCTGGACGGGCTGTTTTTTCAGACAACACATGTTGGAAATGTTAAGGGTTTGGAAGAAAACAAACATAGCAAGATTGCGCCGGATTTTTGGCCGTAATCAAGGCGCTTGCGAAGGAGCATACCTAAAGGTATGTAACTGAGCAGGCAACACAGAAGACGGAAAAATAAGACAAGCAAGATGCTAAGGTTATTTTGTGACAAGCCCTAAGCACGGAAAAAGCCACAATCAGTCGAATGTCCGTGTCGCAGAGATCACTTTTACAGCAGTCCGCTACTATGCGCCCATAGTGGACTAACACCAAAACAAGGAGAATAGCCATGCTTCCTGACACACTTGCAATTACGAAAAAAGTTCATAGCGAACTTATGAAAGATGCCATCTTCTCAAGTTATATAAAGAAATTCACTCGCGGGGGGCTCGACCGGTCGATGGCGGTATTTCCATTTGTCACAGTCAACTATCCGTCTTATAGCGAGATTGACACATTCCAGACAGTCACTGGCAAGTTCAGATACAGGTTTGAAATCTATGCGGGTGCGAAATGCCTTGCGCCCGGCGTCGCACTGATCGGCAGCGAAAGCACT
>CAZQSL010000050.1:0-23052 GCA_964595945.1 uncultured bacterium | reverse complement strand
TGCGGCTTTGCATGTGTCGATGGTGCTGCCGCCGCCGATGGCTACGATGCAGGAGGGGTTGGTTTTGGCGATGGCGAGAGCGAGACGGTAGACGTCTTCGCGTGGAGAGTTGGGGCGTGCGCCCTGTTCGGTGGCTATGATGGAGACGCCGGCTGCGTTGAGTGTTTCGATGACTTTGTTTTTAACGGTTTCGGTCCATTTGCCGGCACTGCCGTAGGTGCCGCAGACCACGAGGGCTTTGCCGCCGTATTTGATTGCGTAATCGCCGGCTGCCGAGACTGTGCCGGGGCCGAAAGCGTATCGGTCGCCTTTCCATGCGCGAAGCAGTTCTCCGGCTTTTTCCTGAGTGTCCTTGTTCATGGGTTCCTCCTGTTGCGGTGTATGAAAGGATGTATTACTGCGTCAGTAGTGACAGAGATATATCATAACATAAATGCGGGTGGAAATGTAGACTGGAGTGTGTGGGGAAAGGAAAAACGCGGGATTTTGAGGTCCCGCGTTTTTGATAATTCTTTGTGATGTGCGTGAGGCCGTCACTGGCCGAGGATGTAGGCAAACATGAGAGGAGCGACGATGGTGGCGTCGCTTTCGATGACGAAGCGCGGGGTGTCGGGGGTGAGTTTTCCCCAGGTGATTTTTTCGTTGGGGACAGCGCCGGAGTAGCTGCCGTAGCTTGTGGTGCTGTCGGAAATCTGGCAGAAGTAGTCCCATACCGGGATGTCGGGGAGTTGCATGTCCTGATGGAGCATGGGGACGACGCAGATGGGGAAGTCTCCTGCGATGCCGCCGCCGATCTGGAAGAAGCCTACCGGGTTGGTTTTGGTGGTGGCCATGTACCATTCGGCGAGGTACATCATGTATTCGATGCCGGAGCGGACTGTGTGGACGTTGTTGATGGCTTTTCTCATGCAGTGTACTGCGTACATGTTGCCGGAGGTGGAGTCTTCCCAGCCGGGGACGATGATGGGGATATTTTTATCGGCGGCTGCGATGAGCCATGAGTTGGCCGGGTCGATCTGGTAGTTGGGGATGAGTTTGCCGGAGCGGATGATTTTGTAGATGAATTCGTGGGGGAAGTAAGATTCACCGGCTTTGTCGGCCTGTTGCCATTGTTCCTTGAGGAGATTTTCGAGGACGCGCATGGCTTCTTCTTCGGGGATGCAGGTGTCGGTGACGCGGTTGAGGTGGCGGTCGAGGAGTTGCTGCTCCTGTTGGGGGGTGAGGTCACGGTAGTTGGGGACGCGTTCGTAGTAGTCGTGAGCGATGAGGTTGTAGAGGTCTTCTTCGAGGTTGGCGCCGGTGCAGCTGATGATGTGGATTTTGTCCTGGCGGATCATTTCGGCGAGGGAGATGCCGAGTTCGGCTGTTGACATGGCGCCGGCGAGTGCGGCGAGCATGTAGCCGCCTTTTTCGATGTGGTTCTCGTATGCTTCGGCGGCGTCGATGACGGTTGCCGCGTTGAAGTGGCGATAGTGGTGTTTGATGAATTCGCTTACGGGACCTTTTTTCATGTATATATCCTCCATTCAGGGTAGTTTGCTGTCGGGGTTGCCACTGGAGCCGATGAGGTAGTTTTTGGTGAAGGTGGCGAGTGTGGCGCGTGCTGTGGCGGGATCGGTGATGGGCATGGAGCAGGCAGTGTCGACGCAGGCGAAGATGGTTGGTTGTGGGCGGGAGCCGTAGGGGAGAGTGGCGAGGATGTCGCTGTCTGTTTTCGGGTCGATGGTCATGGTGATGCGTACGGGTTCGTAGTAGGACATGGCGGCGCGGCGGAGGGCTTCGGTGTTTTTGTGGGATTTCGGGCCGATGACGCAGATTTTGAGGTGTTTTGTATGAGAGAATACGGTTTGGGCGTATTCTGGGCCGTTCCAGATGTAAGGCGCTTTTTTGGAGTTGACGGCGAAGTATTTAAGGATTTCGGTGGATTTTTCGTATAGTTTTTTGTCGCCTGTGATGTGGTAGAGGCGATCGAGAGTGGCGGCGAGCTGGATGTTGGTGGTGACTGGTGTGTATCCGGCGATGAGTTTGTCGAACACGGGGTCGCCGGTGGAGCCGTAGCTGAAGCCTGGTGATTTAGTGTCGGGGGAGAAGTTGGTGAAGATGGAGTTTGCGAGGTTGATGGCGGTGGTGAGGTATCTGGTTTTGCCTGTGGCTTCGTAGGCTGAGATGAGGGTTGAGAGGAGCGCGGAGTTGTCGCGGAGGAGACCGAAGGATGAGGGGGCGAGGGATTCGGAGTCGAGCCATGTGGCGGCGGTGCCGGTGTCGGGGCGGATGGCGAGCTTGATGAGCGCGTCGGTGATGTTGGCGGCGAGCAGTCGGTAGCTTTCGATGGAATAGTAGTCGGAGGCTTTGAAGAGGGTTTGGGCGAATTGGGCGTTGGAGGCGACGGAGAAGGTGTGTGTGATGGGTGGCATGCCGATTTTTGCGCGCTGTGCCGAGGGTTTTGAGTAGAAAGTCTTACCGGGGATGAATGATGTGGATGAGGCCGGGTCGGCGAGTGCGCCGGATTGTGCGTCGTAGAATAGTCCGGTCTGTGTGCCGAGGAACTTCATGATATAAGAAATGGCGGCGGCGGCATCGGCGGGTATTGCCGGTGTTGTTTTCGCGGTGGCGGTGGCGCGTTCGCGGTCGATGAGGAATGATATGGTTTCGGCGTTGTCAGACAGGGTTTTGTCGAAATATCGTGCGGCGGGCGCGCCGACCGGGACATAGTAGTGATTGGTGGTGAAGAATCCGCCCCATTGTTTGTCGGAAGTGGCGGAGAGATTGCGGGCGAGTGTGTCGAGAGTTTTTTTTGTGTTGGCGGAGTGGTAGCGTGATGCGAAGAGGAGGAATGCGGCCGGGGCGATGCGCGTGACGCCCGCGTCCGTGTAGAAGGAGGAGACGTTGGAGATGAAGGCTGGCGTGGAGTCACGTGACGGGTCGATTGGGGACTCTGTGAGTGGGCGGTTGAGCCATGCGGGGCGGAAGATGAAGTCGGGTTCGAGGAAAGGTGAGCGGGGGACGTCAGGTGTCATGAAGGAGTGGAGTGAGCGGAGGCCTGTGCCGGAGAGAGCGTTTTCGTAAGCTTTGCCGGCGTGGAGGAGGAAGTCTCGTGGCTGGTCGACCGGTTTGATAAGCATAAGGTGTGAGACAACGCCGTCGTGGGACATTACGGCTGCGCATGGGAGGAAGTCGGGGAACCATGGGTATCTGGTGGCGTCAGCCCGGACGCTGTGGAAGAGTCGTTTAGTGATTTCGCGGGTTTCTGGTTGGGAGAGGGTGCCGCGGACGAATGCGTCGCAATGGGGATTGTTGTACTGGACGACGAGGAGTGGCCGGTTGGCTGCGCGCGCGGCTTCCCAGGCGGCCGGCGACCATTGGGGCCATGAGTCGATTGCGGTGGGGGCGGGTTTTTCGGGGGGCAGTTTTGCGGGTGTCGCGGGGTTGTTGAGCTTTTTAGTGACTGCGCAACCAGCGGCGGCGATGATGAGTGTGATGATTGTAGTGAGTATGACTGTTGTCGCTTTTTTCATTGTGGTCGGGACTGGCCGTAAAAAATGCGGGAACGGCGGCGCCTTTCTGAAGTACTTGTCTGGCCGGAGCAGGTGTAAGTTGGCCGGCGAGGCGAGCGATGTGTGCGGGTCAGGGGACAATTTCTTCGAGGTGTTCGATGATGACCTCATCGGGTACGTCGCCGACTTCCTGGGCGGTGATGCGGCGGTCTTTGTCTATCCAGAAAAAAGTGGGGAGGCCTGTTACCTGAAAATCGGAGATGAATTGCGCGTTTTCGGGCTGGTCCGTATTGAGTTGGACGAACTGTACTTTGCCGGTGTAATCTTTTTCGAGTTGTTGCAGGCGCGGAGCCATGCTGACGCAGATGCCGCAGTCGGGTGAGTAAAATTCGACAAAAACCGGTCCCTCGGTTTCGACTGGCAACTGGATGCTGTCGGGCATCTGGATGGGGAACCTTGAGGCTTCGCCGCGGTTTTTGAGATATGTAGGAAGGACGACGATAGCGGCGGCAACCGCTATGATCACAAACAGGTAAATGATGTTCCTCGTTTTCTGCATGCCACCTCCGATGAACAGCGCCGAAATCAATACAGTTATATTAATAGGTTGGAGCGATAAAGTGAATGATTTCGATCATTTCTTTTGTTTTGCTGCCTTAGTTGCCTTGGTGACTTCGATGAGGCTCTTGAGGACGTTGTCGCCCGGGACAGCGGGGCTGCGGTAGACGATGCGGCCTCTGGGGTCGATAGCGAGGGTGAGAGGAAGGCCGTTCATGCCGAAGACGAGTCCGGCGGATTTGTGGGTGTCGAGATAGACGGGGTATTTGATGCCCTTTGCCTTGACGAGACGCTGCACGAGTGCGGGCGGATCGCCGATGTCGACGGCGACGACGGTGATGTCTTTGGCGGGGAATTTTTCGAATATCGCGTTGTTTTTGGGGATTTCTTCGATACAGACCGGGCACCAGCTTGCGAAGAAAACGAGGTAGACGGGTTTGCCCCGGGAGATGGTTTTGAGCGTGACGGCCTTGCCGCCGATGGTGGAAAATTTCGCGTCCATGATGCCGGGAAGTTTTTTCCTGGCCGCGTCGGCCCTGTGGATGCCGAGCAGGCAGATGGCGAGCGCGATGGCGGCGGCTGCGGAGATTTTTAAAATTTTCGAGTGACTGGTCATTTGCGTGCTCCCTGTAAAAATAGTGCGCCGGCGTGTCAGAACATGCCTTTGCCGGCCTGTATCAGATAGTATTGCGCTACGAAGATCATGAGCCATCCGAAGGCGTGTTTGACTCGTACCATCCATGCGCCTGATTTTGGCATGGCGGCCAGTACGCCCGCGAATGTGCCGACTACGATGAGCAGCAGGCCCATGCCGAGCGAGTAGGAGAAAAGAAGTGATGTGCCGTAGACGATGTCACGGGTGCGTGTGACATAGGCGAGTATGGCGAGCAGGACGGGTGCGGTGCAGGGCGCGGCGACAAAAGCCGATGCCGCGCCGACGGTGAATGCGCCAAGTGCGCCTGCGCCTTTTTTCTGCGGATTGATGCCGGTGAGAAATTTCGGTAGTGGCAGCATGAACGCGTCCATCATGCTGAGTCCGAGGATGATGAATATGTTGGCGAATGCGATGTTGACCCAGGGATTGGCAACCCATTTGCCGAAGAGTCCGCCGGTGAGCGCTGAAAATGCGCCGAGGCCGCTGTAGACTGCCGCGAGGCCGAGGACGTAGCTGAGTGACAGGATAAAGCTGCGCAGCTTTGACTGGCCTGCCGAGCGGCCGCCGATGTAGGAAGCCGTGATGGGGATCATCGGGTAGACGCATGGCGTGAGGCTCGTGATGAGACCGCCCGCAAAGGCAATTGCGAGCGCGATCAGCGGCGAGTGCTCGATGTATTTGGGTATTTCCGCAAAAAGTTCGTTCATCAGTATCCCGTATCGTCGGAATGCGCCATGTTTTTATCTGGCAATCCAGAGCACAATCCATCATTATAATTATAAAAGAATAACCAACCGTGATGCAAAAATCAAAGGTGAGCGTGATTGTGAGTGAATTGTTCCGGGTGATAATCAGAAACAAAAGAGAGATAATCGCTGTTAATTGAAGAGATGCTGCGTCAAAGATTTGACTTTGGTTGGGCCGGGCAATAAATTGGAACAGGTATTATAATCAACGGAAAAGAGAGTTGACGGGAAGCAACAGGATGCCGACTCTGACACAGATAGTATTTTACGGAGCTGCCGGGCTGGCGCTGATGTCGGCGCTGCTGATGATCACGCGGCGCAACGCGGTGCACAGCGCGCTGTGGCTCGTGACGTGCTTTGTGTCGATCGCGGTGCTGTACGTGCTGCTCAACGCGCCGTTTCTGGCCGCCGTGCAGGTGATAGTGTACGCGGGGGCGATCATGGTGCTGTTTCTGTTTGTGGTGATGCTGATCGACAGTGGCGACACGGCCGAAAACAGAGTCGGGCCGGGAGTGTGGCGAAGGATAGTGGGCTGGATGGCTGCGGTAGTGCTGTTCGTGCAGGTGTTGCTGGTGATCGGCCAGGTGCGGCTGGCGGCAGAGGCGAAGGGAGCAGTGACACAGGCAGTAGTGTCGAGAGTGGGCAGTACGGAGCTTGTGGGCACTTTTCTGTTTTCGCAATATGTATATCCGTTCGAGGCGATTTCCATACTGCTGCTGTCCGCGATAATCGGGGCCGTGGCGCTTGCCAAGAAAAAATTGTGACGCGCGGAGCCGTGCGGCTCTCGTGAAGCTGGAAATGGCTTGGTAAAAATACCAAAGGGAAAGACCGGGGATGATAGGACTCGATCACTATCTGATACTGGCGGCGATGCTGTTCGTGATAGGCGTGGCGGGTGTGCTGACGCGCCGCAACGCGCTGATAATATTCATGTCGATCGAGCTAATGCTCAATGCCGTAAATCTGACGTTCGTGGCGTTTTCGAGATATCTTGACTCGATCGCAGGGCAGATGTTCGTCTTTTTCGTGATGACGGTGGCGGCGGCGGAAGTGGCAGTCGGTCTCGCCGTGATAATTTCCGTCTATAGACGCCGGAAGACAGTAAATGTCGATGACATAAATGTTATGAAATGGTGAATGTGTTGGGCGAATGGTCGCTGAGATACGCGTGGGTGATCCCGCTGCTGCCGATAGTTGCGGCGCTGGCGCTGGGCGCGCTGACGCGGTATGTGCCGCGCAGGGCGGCAGGGCTGCTGGCATGCGCCGTAGTGCTTGCCGCGTTTGCGATGTCACTCGGCGCGGCCTTTGCTCTGAGTGGCATGACTCCCGACGGCGAAGGCATGCGGCGCTATTTTTCAGAAGGATTCACATGGATTCAGGCCGGCGCGCTCAGAGTGCGGTTTGCCGCGATGATCGACCCTCTGTCGGTCGTGATGATGCTCGTCGTGACTGGCATAGGATTTCTGATACACGTCTATTCGCTCGGCTACATGGCGCATGACGAAGGGTACAAAAGATTTTTCGTTTACCTCAATCTCTTTACCGGCTCGATGCTGATGCTCGTCACGGCGGGCAGCCTGCTCGTGATGTTCGTCGGGTGGGAACTCGTCGGGCTGTGTTCATATCTCCTGATAGGGTTCTGGTATCACAAGGACACGGCGGCTGCGGCAGGGAAAAAGGCCTTCATCGTCAACCGGGTGGGCGATTTCGGATTTCTGCTCGGGATACTGATGATTTTCGGGATATTCGGTTCGCTGGACTACAGTGTGATATTCGGCGCGATCGAACACAACACGATGGTGGCTCCGTGGTTCGCGAATGGAGAGATGAGGGTATCGGAAGCGTTGGGGGCCAGTTTCACGGCAATCGGATTGCCCGTGGCGGCAGTAGCGGGACTATGTCTGTTTCTCGGCGCGGCGGGCAAGTCGGCGCAGATACCACTGTATGTATGGCTGCCGGACGCGATGGAAGGCCCGACGCCGGTGAGTGCGCTGATACATGCCGCGACGATGGTTACGGCAGGTGTATACATGGTGGCGCGCATGAGTGTATTTTTCGCGCAGAGCGCCTTTGTGCTGTCGGTGATTGCCTGTGTGGGAGCTGCGACCGCGCTGTTTGCGGCGACGATCGGCCTTGTGCAGACCGACATCAAAAAGGTGCTGGCATATTCGACCGTGAGCCAGCTCGGATACATGTTTCTCGCGTGCGGAGTGGGCGCGTTTTCCGCAGGGGTGTTTCATCTCGTGACGCACGCGTTTTTCAAGGCGCTGCTGTTCCTCGCGGCCGGGTCGGTGATCCATGCCATGGAACATGCCTTTCACTCAGCCGGCATCCACAAGGACCCGCAGGACATGCGCAACATGGGAGGTCTCGCGAACAGCCTCAAGGTGACCGCCATGACATTCTGGATCGGCGCGCTCGCGATTTCGGGCATCCCGGGCCTGTCGGGCTTTTTCAGCAAGGATGAAATTCTGTGGAAGGCATATTCGTCGGAACTCGGCGGAGGGCAGCTCGGACTTTATCTGTGGATCGCGGGCATGGCCGCGGCCCTGATGACTTCATTCTACATTTTCAGACTGATATTTCTCACGTTCCACGGCGAGAGCCGCAGTGGGCTTTCATCCGTACAACAGCCGCGGGAGTCTCCGCGCACGATGACATTTGTACTGTCGGCACTTGCTGTCGGCGCGGTGCTGATAGGCTACATCGGAGTGCCTCACGTGCTGCACTGGGTGCCGGGCAACGATGCTTTTTATAGCTGGCTCGCGCCGGTATTCGCTCCGGCAGAACATCTTCTCGGGATGAGTCACGGAGCCACAACGCCGATAGAGGCGCATGCTGAAAAGCTGCTCATGATGCTTTCGATCATGGTCGCCGTGCTCGGACTTACCATCGCCGCCGTGATGTATTTGCTTGCGCCAGACAGCCACCACGCTGTCCGCCGCCGCCTCGCGGCACTCCACGAGGTGCTGTATCACAAATACTATGTCGATGAGATATATTCCTTTTTAATAGTCCGTCCGGGGCATTTCGTCGCGGAAAAAATTCTGTGGAAGTTTTTTGATGTGAAAATCGTGGACGGGGCGGTCAACGGAGCCGGATGGCTCGCGGGCGCGCTTGGCGAAGTGGCGCGAAGGGTACAGACGGGCGTGGTGATCAACTACGCATTCGTGATAGTGCTCGGCGTGATAGCGCTGCTCATATATGTGATCAGATAAGGGAATCAGATGACGGGAAATCTGCCGGTACTCAGCACGATAGTATTCACGCCCCTTGCGGGGGCAGTGCTGATGGCGCTGTTCGTGCGGCGCGGGGCTGTGGCAAGGGTATTCGCTTTTGCCGTGACACTGTTGGAAATCGCGCTGTGCGGGGTAGCGCTTGCAGGGTTCGACAGCGGATCGGGCGCGATGCAGCTTGAGGAAAAGTCAGTCTGGATCAGGGACTTCGGCATCGCTTACCACCTCGGCGTCGATGGTATAAGCATACTGATGATCGGCATGACCGCCGTGATCACGGCGGTCGCGCTGCTGTCGTCGTGGCGCGCCGTCAATAACCGTGTGGTGCAGTTCTGCTTTTTCATCCTCCTGCTCGAAACGGGCATGATGGGTGTATTCGCATCACTCGATCTTGTGCTGTTTTACGTATTTTGGGAAGCCACCCTCGTGCCCATGTATTTCCTTATCGGCATGTGGGGCGGCGAGCGCAGGATATATGCGACAATAAAATTTTTCATATACACGATGGGCGGCAGTATCCTCATGCTCATCGGCATCATAGCCGTGTTTTTCATGCACAGGGACGTTGCGGGGTTTGCGTCGTTTGACCTCGCCGATATCGGAGCGGTAGCATATACGGTGAAGGCGCAGATGTGGCTTTTCGCGGCATTCGCGCTGGCATTTGCCATCAAGGTGCCGATGTTCCCGTTCCACACATGGCTGCCCGACGCGCATGTGGAAGCCCCGACAGCCGGATCAGTCATCCTCGCCGGAGTCATGCTGAAAATGGGCGCGTACGGTTTTCTGAGATTCGCGCTGCCGCTGTTTCCCGATGCAGCCGGGGAGTTCGCTCCGTGGATTTGCGCGCTTGCGGTCACAGGCATCGTATATGGTGCGCTCGTGGCGATGGTGCAGCGTGATGTGAAGAAACTCGTGGCATATTCGAGCGTGAGCCATCTTGGCTTTGTAATGCTCGGGATATTCGCGTTCAACATATACGGCCTGCAGGGCGGAGTGCTGCAGATGCTCAACCACGGATTCAGCACGGGCGCGCTGTTTCTGCTTGTCGGCATGATCTACGAACGCCGTCACACACGCGAAATCCTGGAATTCGGCGGCATCGCTAAAGTCATGCCCGGCTATCACGCGATATTTCTCATCGTCATGCTTTCGTCGATCGGACTGCCCGGCCTCAATGGGTTCGTCGGCGAATTTCTGGTGCTGGCCGGGGCGTTCAGGGCATCGGCAGGCATGGCGGCGGTGGCAGCGACTGGAGTGGTGCTGTCGGCGATATACATGATGTGGATGTTCCAGCGCGTGATGTACGGCCCGGTCAAAAACGAAAAAAACAGCGGACTTGCCGATCTCACGCTCAGGGAACGTGCGGTGCTCGTGCCGATGCTGGTGTTCATATTCTGGGTCGGACTCTACTCGAAACCCTTCACGGCAATGATCGAAAAACCCGCGCAGGGTATCATAAATACAATGAAAGAAAAGAGAGCAGCCGCGCGCCACATCGTCGAAGGGCGGCAAGGCATACTCGTCACCGAAGCTGCGGAAGGGGGGCGTCGCTGATGGAGCAACTGCTACTTCCCGGCATGACAGATTTCAAAATGATATGGCCGCTGATCACGGTCGCGCTCTTTCTGCTGATGCTCATCGTCACCGACATCACCGGCAAGCGTGGCACGACTGGATCGCCTGCGGCATTCTCGATATTCGGCGCGGCAGTGGCCGCGTATTTCAACATGCGGCTGTGGGCCGGACTGTCCGGCACGACGCTCGTATTCGGCGGCATGGTGGCAGCCGACAGATTCGCGCTGCTGCTCAATTTCATATTCATCGCCGGATTTGCCCTCTCCGTACTCCTCACCCGGCGCGATGCCGAGGCGGGCGGCTACGATTACAGCGAATACTACTTCATAATGATGGCCGCGCTCGCGGGCATGATGATGATGGTGTCCGCCGGCAATCTGCTCACCGTTTTCATCGGCATCGAAACCCTCTCGATAGCGCTATACATACTTGTCGGCATGGCGCGCGGCCGCATCGTATCGGCAGAGGCATCACTGAAATATCTGCTCCTCGGGTCACTCGCCACCGGATTTCTCATCTACGGCATCGCGCTTGTCTATGGCATGACCGGCACGCTCGACATGCAGGAGATCAGCGGGTTTTACGCACTCAGCGGCACAAGGCCCGGCATAGCGTTCGAGGCAGGCATGCTGCTGATCGCAGCCGGTGTGATGTTCAAGGCATCACTCGCGCCGTTCCATATTTGGGCGCCCGACGTCTACGAAGGCGCGCCATCACCCGTCGCTGCATTCATGTCCACATGCGCAAAGGCCGCGGCATTCGGAGTGCTCGCCCGGCTGCTGTGGGTGACATTCGGCGACTTCGAATCCTTATGGCGGCCAGTGATATATGTATCAGCCGCACTCACCATGACACTTGGCAACCTCGGCGCGCTGCGTCAGACAAGCGTGAAACGCACACTCGCATATTCGAGCGTAGTCCACGCGGGATACATCGCTATGGCGCTTGTGGCAGGACGGGAAAACGGCGGCGGCGCACTGATGTACTACCTCATCGGCTATCTGGCGATGAACGCCGGAGCATTCGGAGTCGTGGCAGTCGTAGGGCGCGGCGACCGGTCACGCGAGACTTTCGACGGGTTTGCAGGACTCGCGGCGCGCGCTCCGTTCATGGCGGCGGTGATGGCGCTCTTCGTGATTTCGCTTGCCGGCATCCCCCCGACAGTCGGATTCGCGGCGAAATTCTTCGTGTTCATGTCTGTCATCAAGGCGGGGTATCTGCCACTCGCGATCATCGGCGCTGTAAACGCAGTCCTCTCAGTATGGTACTACCTGCGCATCGTGGTATTCATGTATATGAAAGAACCCCGCGACGACATGCCGAGGCCAGAGCCTTCGGGCATAGCACCGGCCTTTGCGCTGATGATCTGTGCCGCCGCGACAGTTGCCGCCGGAGTGTTCCCGTCGATTATCATGGATGTGATCAGGCAGATAGTTGACCTGATGTAGACCCTGCCGCAGGCTAATACCGGGTTGTGTCCAAGAGGATGTATGATGAACGCTTATCATAGAAGTACATATATGATGCGGCGGGTGGGGGGCCCATGCAGTACTAAGGCCCGTTATTTTTGTCGTTTCTCGAAAGATGAATTCCAGTGTGATCGTTTTCGGTTACACCTTTCGGTTTTCGGCTCGGTATAAGCGTCGGTGTCGTGACCGGCCGGTATCGAGCGATGAGTGGCGCGGAGTTTGTCGAGGAATGGTTTTGCTGCTGCTGCCGCAAGGCGGTTGCCTGAGAGAGAGAGGTGGACGTGGTCGGGGGCGAATAGCGACTGGGGGATAGCGGGGCTGGATTTATGTGAAAATGCGGCGTCCATGTCCATGTAGGGGATGCCGGAGTCTGCGAGATAGTGTCTGACGCGGGCGGCGCAGGCGTTGCTTTCGGCTGATTGTGCGGAGTCGGCGGGATAGTGCCGGCGGTTGTAGGGAAGGATGATGGCTGCTGGGGTGGCGCCGGTTGCGCGGATGTCCGAGAAGAGTGTCGCGAGCTGGCTGTCGATGGGGGGGATGGAGGTGGTGGTGTATCCGGGGATTTTAGAGAGTTCATTTTGTGTGCGGTAGTAGGAGTGTCTGATTACCGAGTAGTTGTGGAGTTGCAGGATATAGGCTCCGAGCGGTGAATACATGGCGGCATACTGGAGGGCGAATGACGGCGGCTGCAGGATAAATCCGGTTTCCCATTTTCTGAGAGAGGGAGAGTCCAGGAGCAGGTAATCCTTTTTGGCTCCGTCGTAGTAAACGGTGATGCCGAGGTGGGGATTGTAGGTCTGGCGGAGTTCGTGGCAGTCGTTGAATGGGAAGATGGCGGTGATGACGATGTCGGGATCGAACACCCTGGAGAATCGTGAGAAAATCATTCGTTCGATGTTGGTGGAGAGGGATGATTGGGCCGCTACGAGGTTGCGAGCGTCGCTGTCCTTGTCGAGCAGTGAGACGAATCGCTGGTCCCGGGGTACCCCGTCGCCTTTGAGGACCGAGTCGCCGAGCCACATCACGCGTATTTCGCCGGGCTGTTTATTCCTGCGTGGTATGATCGAGTGGTCGGTCAGGCCGAATTCGGATTCGATGGTGACTTTCTGACGGTGCATGATATCCTGCCTGGCGGCATCCGGGAGTGGTTTGACAAAAAGTCTGTATCCGAGGTCGTGCATATTTGTTTCGATGTGCTGGCGCAGCGCGACGGGGTTGTTTTTTGTGAGTTTGGTGAAAAGTGCGCTGGCGGTGGCGCATGTCAGGATCAGGAAGATGAGCAGTGCGGTGATCCTGACGAATATGAGTGCGGCGGCGTGTTTGCGGGACGCGAAGAAAAAGCTGGATATCACCAGGAAGGAGGCGCCTGTCAGGAATGTGTCTTCGACCCATACCGGGGCGAAGATGCCGGGGCGGAGGCAGGCCAGATATGTCGTGGCTATCCAGACAGCGCTAATGGCGGCACAGATCAGCAGTTTGACTCTTGTGTTGATCCGGTCATTGTCGTGGTGGTGGTGGAGTACTGCTGATGACAAGAGAAAATATGTCAGGAACAGCGCGATGAACATGGCGGTCCACTCCCGGGAATCGGCTTAGGAAGAGTATATGAAGGAGGAGGGGCTGTCGTACAGTGTTTGAGAAAAAATAAGGAGAGCGGGCGTATTGGGAGAGCGGTTGAAAGGATGGCAGGTACAGGCGGCAGGTGGTTTTCACGCGAAAAACGATGCAGGGAGCGCCGTCAGATGATGGTGAACGTGTACTGATTGATAATGGAAGATTTGATGTCCGGGCCTGATAGGACGAGGACGAGAGAGCAGGGGCCGCGTTCGCCGACTCCGGCCGCGAGGGTGGCGGCGCCGGCTTTTTCGAGCGAGTCTTCGCCGATGGAGATTTCGCGTGAGCCTTCGGCGAGTTTGCGTTTGCGGGTGCCATAGAAAGTCCATTTGACGGTGGCTTCGCCGTACTCGGTATACTGGTCGTTGACGACGAGCAGGGGGATTTCGATGTCGTCGTCGAGATCGTATTCGTCGCGCGGGTATTCGGCCATGACGTGGAGAGGGCGGAATGAGTCGCGCAGTGCGTCGTAGCCCATTTTGGGTTCGCGCCAGTAGTCGAGGACAGACCAGGTGATGCCGGGGTATGAGTCGTTGAGCATGAAGTGGATGGCGCCGCCGCAGGGATTGTAGCGTATGGAGCGGAGGAATTCGTTGTGGTATTTGATGAGTGTGGCCTGGTATTCCTGTGTGGCGGTGATGTAGTCGGCGAGAGTGGAGCCTTTGCGTGGGGGGACGTAGGTGTCCATGACTTTTTTCTGGAGCATGTGATGGCGTGAGAGGTCGCTCCAGATGACCTGGTTGAGGGTGAGGACATTCTGGATTTTGAGGAAGCTTTTGAGAGTGGGGAAAGCCTGGGCGCCGTATTCGGTGAGGAAGCGGAAAGCCTTTTTGTTGAGGCGGTAGAGGAGTGCGAGCTGGCGCATGGAGCCGAAGTACCAGCCCATGTAGAAGTGTGAGTCGGTGCCGGTGGGGCCGATGCCGAGTACGCCGGAGTGTTTGATGATGGGACGTGAGGGATCGGTCTTGGCGAGGCGGGCCTTGAGTTTTTTGTCGAGGACGGTTTTGTTCCAGTTGGGTTTCATGAATGATGTGCGCTCTTCGATATAGCGCGGGAGGCGAAATTCGCGGACGGCGTCGCGCAGGGTGATGGCTTCCTGGGCGATGAAGGGTTCGTTGTGGCAGCACCAGAGTACGATGCTGGGGTGCGAGTCGAGGAGAAGGGCCATTTCGGTGATCTGCGCGAGGGCGGTTTCTTCGACTTCGGGAGTGTATGTCCACTGGAGGGGAAAGTCCTGGTAGACGAGGATGCCGAGTTCGTCGCAGCGGTCGTAGAAAGCCTGTTTTTCGACATGTGCGTGGACGCGGACCATATTGAGATTGGCGCGGCGGATGAGCATCGTGTCGTTGTCGTAAGTGTCTGTGGAAGCTGAGGCGAGGCGGATGTCGGCCGGTGCGTAGTTGGAGCCGCGGAGGAAGATGCGGCGGCCGTTGATGCGCATGATGTAGTCATCGAATTCGACAGTGCGGATGCCGAAGCGCTCGGCTGCGGTGGCGAAATTGTCCTCGCCGCATTCGATCGTGAGATCGATCCGGTACAGTGTGGGTTTGCCGTGGTCCCATGGCCACCAGAGAGACGGATCGGGGATGGTGACCGGGATTTTGTGGCGTGAGGATGATTTGCCCGCTGGCAGCGTAACGGTGGCGTGGCCCTTGACGGGGCCGCCGACGAAATTGGCCGGCAGGATGAACCACGATATTTCGCAGTCGCGCTTGCCTGCGCCGGGGTGAAATACCTCGACTGTGATTAGCGCGTCTGCCGCCTCTGGCGAAAGCCTGAAACTGCTGACGCTGAGATAGTCGATGCTGAGAGGTGGTTTTTCGACGATCGAGACGCTGTTCCAGATGCCGCCGGGGTGGATGTTGTCAGGCTTGCAGTCCCAGTGACCGAAGATGCCGAGGATTTTGCGCTTGTTGTCGAGGTCAAACTCGACAGGGCAGATCACGCGCACCGCGATGATATTGTTGCTGACGCGCAACAAACCCGTGACGTCGAATTCGAACGGGCTGAAATAGCCTTCGTGCGCGCCGAGGTATTCGCCGTTGCACCACACGTCGCAGTTGTAGAAAAGCCCCTCGAAGCGTAGCAGGTATCGGTTGTCGCCGGATGGCCGTATGAAGTCGAAAGATTTTCTGAACAGCACGGCGTCGGGGTAGTCCTCGAAGCCGTTGTATTCCTGCCAGTGGCCGGGCACCACGACCTGATGCCACAGCGAGTCGTCGAAACCGTTGCGGAAGAACGAGTTGGCCTGCGCGAGGTCGGAGGATGCGCTCCAGATGCCGTCGAGGGATCTGAAGATTCGTCTGATGTGTCCCATCGTACCATAAGACCGTCGGATTCACCGGGCGGCGCCCGGCGGCGAAACACGGAAAAAATATGATACAATGCCGTGGCCCACTTGTCGAGATGATTTGTGCCGGGACTATAATATTCTGGATGTTCGTACCCGGGAGGTAACGCATCGTGGAAGCATCGTATTGCATGATTGCAGGCACGCCGGAGGCCGGCGGGAAAGTGGCTGCGGCATACTCGCTGATGAGTGCTTGCCGCCTGTGTCCGCGCGAGTGCGGCGCCGACCGCCTCGCCGGGGAAAAGGGCGCGTGCGGCGCAGGCGCCGGGCTCGTGGTGTCGAGCGCCAATGCGCATTTCGGCGAAGAGCCCCCGATTTCAGGCACGCGCGGCAGCGGCACGGTTTTCCTCGCCCACTGTTGCCTGAAGTGTGTTTTCTGCCAGAATTATCCCATCAGTCATCTCGGCAACGGCAAATCCGTCACGGTCGAAAAACTCGCCGCCATGATGCTCGACCTCCAGCAGCGCGGCTGCCACAACATCAATCTCGTCACGCCCACGCACTATATGCCGCAGCTCCTCGACGCCATCTTTACTGCCGCCGCCGCCGGACTCCATATCCCCATCGTCTACAATTGCAGCGGCTACGAGTCGCTCGAAGCCATCAAAATCCTCGAAGGCGTCGTCGACATCTACATGCCCGATATCAAGTACGGCCCCCGGTCGCCCGCCGCGGCCGGCATTTCGAAAGCCCCCGATTACTTCGAGCGCGCCTCTGCCGCCGTCGCTGAAATGTACCGGCAGGTAGGCAACCTGAAATGCGAGGATGACGGCATCGCGTGGCGCGGTCTCATCGTGCGCCATCTCGTGCTGCCCGATGGCCTCGCCCACAGCCGCGATGTGCTCTCATTCATTGCCACCGAGCTTTCCCCCGATGTTTTCATTTCCGTCATGGAGCAGTATTTTCCCGCATACCTTGCCACCGACTATCCCGCGCTGAGCCGCCGCATCACCGCTGCCGAATATGCTCAGGTGGTCGCCGCTGCCGGGGAATTCGGCTTTTACAATGGCTGGCTCCAGGGTGAGGACGCGTTTTTGAATGAAATATAGTTTATCGCATAACTAATGTATTGAAGAATCATATTATCCCTTTTATACTAATGATTGTTGCGATAGAATATTATGCGGAACAAAACCGCTGCGTTTGCCGTTGGTTGCTTATGACAATGCAACAAAGCGGAAACTGGCCAAAAGGGGTGCTACATGAAAATCGCGGGAAACATCACGGAGCTGATCGGCAACACACCTCTCGTATACCTCGACAAGATCGCACAGGGGCTTCCCGGCCGAGTGGCCGCCAAACTCGAATTTTTCAATCCCGCCGCGTCGGTGAAAGACAGGCTTGCCCTCGCCATGATCGACGCTGCCGAACGCGATGGACTCATCGCTCCCGGCGCAACCATCATCGAGCCCACCAGTGGCAACACCGGGATCGGCCTTGCGTTCATCTGCGCCGCGCGCGGTTATAAGCTCATACTCACCATGCCCGACACCATGAGCCTCGAACGCCGAGCCCTCGTGCGTGTGTTCGGCGCTGAGGTCGTGCTTACCGAAGGCGCTAAAGGCATGCGCGGCGCGGTCGAAAAGGCCGAAGAACTCAACAAAGCCATTCCCGGCAGTTTCATCCCCCAGCAGTTCCTCAATCCCGCCAACGCGGCCATTCACCAGAAGACCACCGCCGAAGAAATCTGGGCCGGCACCGATGGCGCGGTCGATTTTTTCATCGCGGGAGTCGGCACCGGCGGCACTGTCACTGGCACCGCCCAGGGCCTCAAATCACATAAACCATCCGTCAGGGCCATCGCAGTCGAGCCTGCAAGCTCGCCCCTGCTTTCCACCGGCAAATCCGGCACTCACAAGATTCAGGGTATCGGCGCCAATTTCGTGCCCGGCGTTTTCAAAAAGGAATTCGTCGACGAAATCATCACCGTCTCTGACGAAGCGGCAGGCGACACTGCAAAAAAACTCGCCGCCGTCGAAGGCATCCTCACCGGCATTTCCGCCGGAGCCGCCCTTTGGGCCGCTCTCGAAGTCGCCGCCCGCCCTGACTCCGCCGGCAAACTCATCGTCGTCCTCCTCCCGGACACGGGCGAACGCTACCTTTCTACATGGCTGTTTCAGGAATACTTGAAGTAATGTCAAAACCATTTCAGATTGACCCTGATGAGAGACGAAAAAACAAACGATAAAAAGACATGCAGCCCGCTCGGCATCGTGCCCGTCAGGCATTTCATCATGGATTCGCCCCTCAAGCTCGAATCGGGCGCGACGCTCGATCATGTCGAAATCGCATACGAAACCTGCGGCACGCTCAATGCCGACCGCTCCAATGCAATCCTGCTCTGCCACGCGCTTTCGGGCGATGCGCATGTCGCCGGCATCAGCGGAGAAACCGGCAAAGCCGGCTGGTGGGAGTCGCTCGTCGGCCCCGGAAAACCTTTCGACACCGACCGCTATTTCATAATCTGCTCCAACGTCATTGGCGGCTGCCGCGGCACCACCGGCCCCATGACCGTCAACCCCGCTACGGGCGAACCGTGGGGATTCACTTTCCCGGAAGTGACAATCAGAGACATGGCCGAAGCCCAGGTGCGTCTCGTGCGGCATCTCGGCATCGAAAAGCTCCGCTGCCTCGCCGGCGGTTCCATGGGCGGCATGCAGGTGCTCCAGTGGGTCCATGCGCATCCGGACATGGTCGACACCGCCATCATCATGGCCACCACCCTGCGCCACACGCCACAGCAGATCGCCTTCAACGAGGTCGGCCGTCAGGCCATCATGGGCGACCCAGGCTGGCTCGGCGGCAATTACTACGGCGTCTCGTTTCCCTCAGCCGGACTCGCTGTCGCGCGCATGGTCGGCCACATCACATATATGAGCGACATCTCCATGCAGAATAAATTCGGCCGCCGTCAGGTCGATCCACAAAAACTCAAATCCGCATTCGACACCGGCTTCGAAGTCGAGGGCTACCTCCGTTATCAGGGCGAAGCCTTCATCCAGCGCTTCGACGCCAATTCCTATTTATACATCACTCGCGCGATCGACTGCTTCGACCTCGGCGACAATCAGCAACTCGTCAAACACTTCCTCAACTGCCCCGTCAAATTCCTCGTCCTATCCTATTCCCACGACTGGCTCTACCCCCCGCAGCAGTCGCGCGAAATCGTACGTGTCCTCAAATACGCAATGGCCGACGTCACCTACTGCGACATCACGTCCACCTTCGGCCACGACGCGTTTCTCATCGAAAACCCCGAGCAGGAAACCATCCTCCGCAGCTTCCTCGCCAACTCCGGCCACGAAGGGAGCGCCCGCCCATGAACGATTCACTTCGCTACGACTACAGGTTTATCCTCGACACCGTCCCCCATGCCGCGCGCGTACTCGACCTCGGCTGCGGCGACGGCTCGCTCCTCTCACTGCTCCGCTCCGAAAAATCCATCCAGGGCGTCGGCATCGAATGCGACGAGCAGATGGTCGTCAAGTGCATCGAAAAAGGCGTCACCGTCGAACACGCCGACGTCGCCGAAGGCCTCCACGACTTCCCTGACGACTACTTCGATTTCGTCATCGCCAGCTTCATGCTCCAGGAAGCCGTCGACCTCAGACAAGTCTTCTCACAATCACTCCGCGTCGGTCGCAACATCATCATCTCATTCCCCAACTTCGCATGCTACAAAGTCCGCGCCTACCTCGGCCTCTACGGCCGCGCGCCCCGCACCGGCTCATTACCCTATTCCTGGTACGACTCACCCAATCTCCACTTCTTCACCATCCTCGACTTCATCGAATTCTGCGACCAACAGCACCTGCATATCCATCGCTATCACGGCTACACCGGCAACCGCCTCATCTCCCGCATCCCCAACCTGTTTGCCGAATCCGCCGTCTTCCACATCACCCGCAGACCACCGCACCGCACCCCGTGACATAGCCTCGTATCATCCATCCATTCTTTCCCACAAAAACCACCTCGAAAATTGTCTTTTCGCACCACAGACACTAAAATTACCTTATCGGGTACACGACACTCATCCGGGATGGGCCGCTACTTGGACAAGGTCAGACGCATTGCACAAAATATCTCCACGACGATCACCGGCATCCTCGGCCGCCACCGCTGGCTGCCAGCCACACTCATCGCCGCAGCGATCATCTCTGCCGCCGCGCTTGCCTACTATCTCACCGGCAGCGTCACCATGCCCCTCTCCCGCGACTGGCAGTCATTTCGATCCGATCTCCGTACTGCCCACAAGTCATTCGAAACCGGCCAATACAAATCCGCCCTCACGCCCCTCCTTCACTGCGCCGCCACCAAACCTTCCGATCCCAATATCCGATACGCGCTCGGCATCGCCTATGCTCATACCGGATACCCCGAAAAAGCCATTGCCGAATTCGAAACCGTCACCACCATCGATCCGCGATTCGCACCCGCATTCGGCAGCGTCGCGGCCGTCAACCTCCGCATCGCGCTCGACAGCATCGATCGCCGCGACTACCCCGGCGCACTCGTTTTCCTCAAAACCGCCGCTCTCAACATCGACCACGCGCTGTCACTCTCCCCAAAAGACCCCGACATGGCCGCCATCAAGTACAAAATCGCTGAAACCAGGGAGCTATACTACTGAAATACGCCAATATGGAAAAATACTCGATACAGGATAAAATCAGAAACAACCCCCGCGCGACCGTCGCGGCCACCATCCTCGCCTGCATTATCGTCGCTGCGGCAGTCGTCGGCGCACTCTCTCTGAAGTACAATGACGCCACATCCCTCACCGGATACCACAACCTCGCCCCAACCTTCTACAAATCCCCAGCCACTCTCCGTCCCGAGGAAGTCGTACTCACACATAACAAAAAACGCGAAGCCCAAATCTCATCCACCCAGATTGTGTTCGGCTTTGCCCAATCTATCAAAAAGGCCATCAACAAGGCCACCGGCGGCAACATCTCAGGCATCGATGTCACCCTCACCGACAAAGATATACTCGTCATTTTCACCAAAGATTTCACACAAAGCGCCAGCGCGAAAAACACCACCACACGGGCGCTCGCCGCCATCGTCGAAAAAATGAACAAAACATACATGTTCGCCGACATCCAGGCCTACAACATCGACAAATCCTGCCCCACATCACTCGACAACGCGCTGTACATCATGAACTACTTCAAATCCCGCGGCATCCCCCCCCAATTCCTCTCCACAAGCATGTACACCCAACCTTCCCAAAACACCACACTCACCACCTGCCACGTCGAAATCATCCTCCGCCCCACCCAATACACCCCCGAAAGCGTCACCGGCACACAATCCGACGATCTCTTCGGCGGCGCAGGACGCTGAAATATCACTCATTTCACCCCCCCAACTGTACTAATCGCGCGAATATTGCTAATATATTCTGTAATCTCTACACGGGGAGCGACACCCCCCCCGCCAGATGGGAGCTCACATGAACAAAGCAGTCAACCAGTGCCCCGTATGCGCCAGCCAACTCGTCATCTCCCGCCTCACCTGCAACAAATGCGGCACCGCCATCGAAGGCACCTTCGGCCACGGCCTGTTCTCCAACTTATCCGACGAAGAAGCCCGCTTCATGGAAATCTTCATCATCTGCCGCGGCAATATCAAAGAAGTCGAAAAACGCCTCGGCGTCTCATATCCCACAGTACGAAACAAACTCGACAACCTCGTCGCAAAACTCGACTACACACGCGCCGCCGACCCGGACGCGCGCCGCAAACGCCGCATCGAAATCATCGACTCCATCAAACGCGGCGACATCACCCCCGAAGAAGCCGCACTTCTTATGGAAGAAATCTGACCGCGCAATACCGAAATCCGAAACGGACAAACCAATGAGCGACAGTGCCGAAAAACTCGAAATCCTCAACATGATCAGAGAAGGAAAAATCACACCCGAACAGGGCGTACTACTCATCGAATCGATCGAAAAATCCGAAAAACGCCCAAAATCCCCCCACGACTCCAGCGACCCTCATCCCGGCAAAAAAGAGTCCGACCACCGCTGGGTCAACATCGAAATCAAGGTCAAAAGCTCATCCAAATACAAAAGCCTCTCACCCATCCGCATCCCCATGTCACTCGTCCGCCTCTTCCTGCGCTTCATCTCGAAATACTCCCCCATACAAGGCTCTTCCACATCACTCGACGGCCTCGTAGAAATCCTCGAAAAAGGCGATCCCATCGAACTCTTCACCGAAGGCGAAGAAGGCCACGCCATCAGGATCATCGCCGACTGACCACCACACCAGCCAAGGACACCACCACACATGAATATCATCGGAGTCATCCCCGCAAGAGCCGGCAGCAAAGGGCTCCCAGGCAAAAACATCAAACCCGTCAACGGCATCCCCATGATCGCGCACGTCATCCGCGCCGCCCTCGACGCCACTCTCCTCGATCGTGTCATCGTATCCACCGACGGCCAGGAAATCGCGGACATCGCCACACAATACGGCGCCGAAGTCCTGATCCGTCCACCCGAAATTTCCGGTGATACCGCCGCCATCGAAGACTCACTCCGCCACGTCGTCCGCCATCTCGACGCCAGAGAGGCCTACCGCGCTGATGTCGTCGTCCTCATGCAGACCAATGTCCCTATCCGAAAACCTGGCGCCATCGACGAGGCCATCGACAAACTCATCAATTCCGGCTTCGACTCCGTCGTCTCGGTATTTGCCGTCAACCAACGTCCCGAATGGATGAAAAAAGCCACCCCTGAAGGCACTCTCAAACCATTCATGCAATGCGCCGAATACCGTCGCCAGCTACTACCCCAATACTATATGCTCGACGGCGCCATCGAAGCCATCCGCACTGAAATCCTCATGGCCACCGAAGGCAAATCCGGCGTCCACGTCTACTTCGGCGAAAAAATGGGATACATCGAATACGATCGTATCTACTCCATGGACGTCGACTCCAGCGAAGACTTCGCTATCGTCGAATCCGCCATGCAATACCTTCAGAAAACAGCAAAAGTTTTCTGACACGGATTTACACGGAAATACAAACATGTTTTCAATAGAGCAGGGTTTATCACCGGGCCGCTTCAATATAACTATAGTAACCGTTCACAGAAAATGAGAGGATATACGAAATATCGATTGTATTTCACTGTGTATGGCTATGGTCTGTCGAGATGATCCGGTGTGCCATCCGAAAACAACAAAAGCTTTCTGACACGGATTTACACAGATAATCCAACATGTTTTCAATAGAAATTCCCTATCGCCGTGCGATAGCGCGATGGGACAGGAGTTTGGAGAAAAGTTAAGCATATAAAGCTTTTGGGAAGAGGTGCGGAGAAACCTTTTTCTCGA
>CAZQSL010000049.1:0-23442 GCA_964595945.1 uncultured bacterium | reverse complement strand
CGGTCACACTCGACAACGGCCGAACATTCGAGCTGCCGTATCAGTTCATATCCTCGGCAAGACCGGTATTCGCCGACTCGATAACTATCGACGGCAACAGCGTCGAGGCATCGTTCGGCACATCCACGATCTCCGATATGTTCGAAGAAAGCGCAGGCATAATCACCGTCACCCGCCGGTGGTCAATCCGCGATCACATCTCGATCCGCGCGCTATTCACCGTCATCATGGACATAAATCCAGAACGATGGATCATCCCCGGCGCAGTCTACGTCTCAGGCGCAGGTCTTGCCGGACGAGCCGAAGGAGCAGGACCCATCGTCGAAAGCAAAACATCCATCCCCTCATGCGGACTGCTCGAAAGTTCGGCGGAAACACTCGCCATCTTCGCCGCTCCCGCCGCTACCGTCGACGATCTTTCGTCGATCACCACATACATTTCCGAAGGCCACGTCGAGTTTTCCATCGCCATCCCGGAGGAAAATCCCGACATAAAAGTCAGCAATCGCGGATCCGTGAAATGCGCATCCAACGGCGAGTGGCTCGTCGGCGCGTCGCTTTCGTACGAACGCCGCTTTCACATCAGGGCCGGCGCGGGAGGCCGCTCGCTCAATTCGATCGTCGACGCCGCGTGGAATCTTCAGGTATATCCTGCCGAACTCGACGCCGACTGGTCGATGATCGTCAACCGCAAGGCGCAGGGACTCGTCAGCGAGTTTTTCGTAGAGCGCGGCGACGCACTCGGATTTGTCGAAAAAACCGGATATATGCGATTCCCCGTTTCACCCCGCCTCATCGGCGGCTCCATCGGCGGCAACGTAGAGTCGGCCCATGTCCTCTATCGCCTCGGCGCTCTCACGGAGTCGCGCGAACTCAAACGCATCGCTCTCGACACCGCAGATTTTTTCCTCGCCGGCGAATACGCCGACGAAAAGCCTCACATCGACTACCACCTCGGTCTGCGCCGCTGGCAATCACCCGCCACCCCCGACGGGATTCTCCGCAATGTCAGCTCCATCATTTCCTCGGGCATCTCCATGCACCACTCCGCAGGCGCCGGCGACTCAAACCCCCGCTGGCTCTTTACTATCAAAAAACTCATCGCTCACATCGACAGAGTATGGTTCGGCGACATCTCCCCTCTCGCAAAACAGATCACAGACGAAAGCTCTCATGATCCCAACCCGCACGAACTCACCAACGTCCGCCCCCCCACACGGGCCGAAGCCTTCGCCTGCCGCGCCTACGCCGATCTCTTTGCCGCCACTCGCGAACGCCGCTATCTTGTCATGGCCGAATGGCTCGCAGACCGGCTCATCGGCCTCATCTACGACGCCTTCGAGCCTCGCTACAACGAAGGCCCCGTCGCCACTCGCGAAGAGGCTCACGCCATGCTCCGGGCATTCCTCGCCACCCATTCGCTTACCGCCAAACACGAATTCCTCGACGCCGCCACTCGCGCCGCTTCCTACCTCCGCTCACTATGCTTCACCCATCACGTGCCAATGCCTCCCAATTCCACACTCGACATCGAGCACTTCGACACCACCGGCGGCGTCCCCCCATATCCCGGCGCCGACTGCCTCGACCCATACACCGCAGCCATCGCCTCCGACTTCCTGTCTCTCTGGAAACTCACATCGGACCCACGATGGAAAACCACCGCCCTTGCCATGCTCGAATTTTCCATCCAGATGATCCGCCGCGACGAAGCCCCCACGGCTGCCCGCGCGAAAATGCAGCCCGAACGCTTTTTCTACTGCCCGCAATCCGGCCTCTGGGGCGCCGTTTCCAAACCAGCCGCATGGACTGCCACCATCATTACCTCCTCTCTCCTCGACATCAGTGACGCTTTCCCCGAAATCATACGCATCGAACCCGACCGCATGTTTATCTCTCACAAGGACAAGGATTTTATCAGAAACGCCGTCAAATCAATCGGCACTTACATCAACATCATCCCCTGACCCGGGAGGGCCGGTTTGCCGCAAGCCGTTCTTTCATACATTAGATTGCACCCTCGCAGAGCGCTCTTCATATCCTCTGTCGTCATATTCGTCCTCCTTATTCCCACTTTCTGGCGTAACTCCATGCCACCTGAAGACGTCATCGAAAGCTATGTCCATGCCCTTGCCCACGGCAAATGCTCGAAAGCTTATGACTATATTTCCATTTACGAAAAAAAGACAAACCCTCTGTATTCGACTAAAAGCGCCTTCGCCAACAACATCTGCAAGCCCGTCACCAGCAAGTACACCATGCTCCGCATATACTCCATCGACTCGATCGTCGGCGAAGGCGCAAACAGGTCCATGTACTTCCGCATCAGCTACAAAGCCCGACTCCTGCCCGGCATCAAGACCCGCGACATGTTCTTCACCATGCGCAAAATAGCTGGCCGGTGGTACATTGACGGCCCCGATATTCAGATATGACACACATACGCCTGGGAACGTTTCGCACCGCGCAGCGGTTCTATTTTTGGCACACCACATACTGTCCACGCAAACACGTACGCGGCACTCTCTCGCTGCAAAATCATGGAGGAACGCAATGAAACGGACTAAAATCATCGCCACCATCGGACCCGCATCCGCAAAGAAGACCATCATGAAAAAACTGCTCCGCGAAGGCGCCGACGTTTTCCGCCTCAACTTCTCCCACGGCACCCACGCAGAACACGCCGCCACCATCTCGCTCATCCGTGAGGTTGAGACCGAGACCGGACACTTCATCGCAATCCTTCAAGACCTTCAGGGCCCCAAAATCCGGGTCGGCAACATGCCCAAAGAAGGAGTACTCCTCAAGGCGCGCTCGATTGTCAGATTCGTCACTTCAGAAATCACCGGCACCGCCGATACCATTCCCACCGTCTACAAAAATCTCCCTCACGACGTCAAACCTGGCAACACGATTCTCCTCGCTGACGGAAGCTTCGAACTCAGGGTGACAGATGTAGACAGCGACTCGGTTGAGTGCAAGGTCATCCGCGGCGGCGTGCTTACCTCCCACAAAGGCATCAATTTGCCCGGTGTCTCATACAGCGCTCCCGCTCTCACCGAAAAGGATATCGAAGACCTCCGCTTCGGCCTCGCGGCCGGAGTCGATCACGTGGCGATTTCTTTCGTACGCGACGCGGATGACATCATGGAGGTCAAAAATATAATGGCCGAGTGCAACCGCACCGTGCCCGTCATCGCTAAAATCGAACGTCCCGAAGCTCTCAAGTGCCTCGCGGCCATCATCGACACTGCCGAAGGCATCATGGTCGCGCGCGGCGACCTCGGCGTCGAACTCCCCGCACAGGAAGTACCAGAAATCCAGAAGGATATCATCCGCCGTGCCAATCTCGCCGGCAAGCAGGTGATCACGGCAACCCAGATGCTCGAAAGCATGGTAGACTCTCCACGCCCCACCCGCGCGGAGGTCTCGGACGTCGCCAACGCCGTCTACGACGGCTCGGGGGGCGTCATGCTCTCGGAGGAAACTGCGGCGGGCAGATTCCCGGTCGATGCTGTCCGCATGATGGCAAAAGTCGTCGAACGCGCGGAGCGCGAAGTCATCCGCATTCATCAGGATACCCCGCCAACCCATATCCGCCACAAAAACGACATATCCAATGCCACCGCCTATGCCGCCGTCCGCGCCGCTCAGGAACTCGACGCCAGGGCCATCATCACCTTGACCATGACTGGCGGATCGGCTCTGCTTGTCTCAAAATTCAGACCTTCCTGCTGCATCATCGCTGCCACCATGGATGTCGCCATTGCACGTCGCGCTTCCATGTACTGGGGCGTAAAACCCCTTATTTTCGACAAAATCACTTCCACCGAATCTCTCGTCGCTGACGTCGATGCCAACCTTCTTTCGAGCGGCCTGTTGCACAAAGGCGATATCATCGTCATCACTTCCGGCGTCCCGGTCGGCAAGAGCGGCACTTCCAATCTTATGAAAATTCATCGCATGGGAGAGTGCGACTGACCGGCCCGGCTGTCTAATAGACTGAAAATGAGATAACCGTTTTCGTGCAGGCGCAGAGACCTCTGCATATCGAGAGTGTTTATGCCCCGGCAAACGGATGAAAAAGTGGTAATTTATGCACATATTTCACGGACTTCTCCGCCATGCTTCGATCACGAAGCCCCCTACCGCGATATTCGTCCTGATCACCGCTGTTTTATTGGTGTCAGGCACCAGCATCATCGCTGACGATCAGCAACCGATCATGCGACGCTACACCATCAATGATAAACGGGAACTTGCCTGGGACGGCGCCCGCTCGCTCCACATCACCGGCGGTAATTCATCAATTTCCCTCTATCCGGCAAAAGACAACTCGATCAACATCAAGATACTCAAAACCGGCTACGCGCCTGGCATCACTATCGCGAAATCCATCGCTCCACGCATCAAGGTCGGCCTCGATCTCCCCAGCGGCGAGATCAGACTTTTTTCAGAAGTCCCCGCCGATATCCCCCAGTCCGCACGCGCAGGCGCCGACTACACGGGCCGTGTCCCCGCTGACATTCCGCTTTTCATACAAGTCGCCACCGGTGAAATATACATTTCCGGACTCAAAAAAAACATTTCCATCAAAAACCCCAACGGTTACTCCGAAATCATCCACAAGGGCGACGGCCGTGTCACTCTCGAAACCGGCAAAGGCGCTATCAAGGCAACTCTCGACACTTGCTCCGGCACCGCGCGATCCACCTCCGGCGCCATCGACATCAAATGCTACAAGACCACACCCAAAAGTACTCTCCAGCTCGACACCGGCAGGGGACACGTCACATTCGAGCTTCCACCCGACTCCAATGCCACCATCGACATCATCGGCGATCCATCCAGTGTCGATGTCGCCGGCATCAGCATGAAGGAAGATGAAACCACCGAATCTCTCCGCCGCTATGTCCTCGGCGACGGAGAATCAAAAATCACCATCAACTGCAAGGAAGGCAAAGTAAAAATAGTCACGCTCCCCCCGGGCGAAACCCGCGGACATCCCGCAGGCGCTCCTCCACCACGGGGCGGCAGGCAATGACACTACCGGAGCACCGCGCATGAATACCATCATCTACAACGGCAAAGCCATCACCCCTGGCGGCATCATCGAAAACGGTTATGCCGTCATCACAGAAGGCATCATTTCCGGCACTGGCTCCGGCGCACCGCCTCGGCTACCCGCCCACGAAACATACGACGCCCAGGGCAAAATCATCTCTCCCGGTCTCGCCGACATCCACATACATGGAGCCGGCGGCCACTGGGCATTCCAGGACGCTGAGGATATCGGCACTATGGCCGCCGCTATCGTTCGCAACGGCGTCACGGCATTTCTCCCGTCCACCGTTTCCCTGCCTCACAAACAGGTCCTCGCGTGCATCGACGCGATCCGCGCCGCCATTGCCAATCAGCCCGCTGGCCCTGAATTCGCCACTCCTTCGTCGCCACCATCCGCAGCGCGTATCCTCGGCATTCACCTCGAAGGCCCATACATCAGCCCCGCCCGTCCGGGGGCTCACATACCAACAGTCATCAGAAATCCCGAACCAGCCGAACTCGACGAAATTTTCGACCGCGCCGGCTCCGATCTCCGAATGCTCTGTCTCGCCCCCGAAATCCCGGGCGCTCACGAACTCATTGTCCGGCTCGCGGAGCACAATGCCGTCGCCGCCATCGGGCATTCTGATGCCACTTCGGCGCAGACTCACGAAGCCGCACGTCTCGGCGCGTCGCATTTTATCCATCTCTTCAACGCAGTCCGCCCCTTCCATCATCGCGAACCCGGCTGTTCGTTCGCCGCCATTGCCGACCCTCGCATCACTATTGAAATCATCTTCGACACCGTCCATGTCCATCCCGAGGCCGCCCGTGTCGCCATCGCCGCCAAAGGCCCGCGCGGCGTCGTGCTCGTTTCCGACTCCATACACGCCGCCGGCTGCGGTGATGGTGATTTCAACGTGTGGGGATTCGACATCACTGTCAGCAATGGTCAGGCCAAAACAAAATCCGGCAACCTCGCCGGCAGCGTCATCACTCTCAACAAGGCTGTCCTCAACGCTACCATTCACGCTGACGTCTCACTGCCAGACGCGATCATGATGGCCTCTGAAAATCCCCTTCGCGTACTTGGGCTCGACTCACACGCCGGCACGATCGCCGCCGGCAAGGCGGGCGACATTGCCATCTTCGACGAAAACATGGACTGCCTCGCGACATTCATCGCCGGCACGCGCGTTTACTGACATCGGGCTGCCATTACTCATTCACTCATGGGTGTAATGCGAAATCGCGTGAGCCTTGAGTTTGCGCGTGAGATACTCGCGTGAAATCCCCGCAAGGCGGGCAGCCTGCGATACATTGCCGTTTGCAGCCGTGATGAGATCGCGCAGATAATCCTGTTCGTAGCGCGCGACAAGTTCCTCCACGCCTGACTTCATATCCGAATAACTGACCACCCTCGCGGCAGCCTTGTTGGCAGAGATGCGAGGCGGCAGGTCTTCGATGTCGATGACATCGCGGCGCGCCGTCACGACGAGCGCCTGGATGAGATGCTTGAGCTCGCGCACGTTGCCCGGCCAGTGATAATCATTAAGGGCAATGATTGCGCGACGGTCGATGCGGATACCCTTCGAGTTTTCGCGGTTGAACATATCGAGAAAATAATCGGTCAGATGCCTTATATCGGCTGGGCGTTCGCGTAATGGCGGGATGTCGATCCTGACGACGCAAAGACGGTGATAGAGGTCTTCGCGAAACCGGCCAGCGTCAATTTCGCTTTCGAGATCACGGTTGGTTGCGGCTATGATGCGGGCGGAAGTCTTGCGCGGAGCAGTGTCGCCGACGCGGAAGTATTCGCCGTTTTCAAGCACTCTGAGGAGCCGCGACTGTAACTGGAGCGACGCGCTGGAGAGTTCGTCGAGGAAGAGAGTGCCATCGCGGACAGTTTCAAAGAAGCCTTCCTTGTCGGATGCCGCGCCGGTAAACGCGCCCTTTTTGTGGCCGAAGAGTTCGCTTTCCATGAGAGGCTCCGGCACTGCGGCACAGTTGAGAGCGACCCAGGGGGCGGCATTTCGAGGGTTGTCCTGATGATGGATGATCGACATGGCGACGAGTTCCTTGCCAGTGCCGGTCTCGCCGCATATCAGGACCGGGATATTGGCCGCGGCAACGGAATTGACAAGTCCGGCAACTGATTTGAGGCCGTCGCTGTGAAACATGTCATGGGAAGTCTTCTGTGAATCCGAGCGAAGAGCTCCGGTTTCGGCAAGCCCGTGGCGCAGCCACAGGAAAGCCTTGAAACGCAGATTGCGAGCGTTGCACGGCTTGAAGAGAAATTCGCGCGCCCCGAGCTTGAGCGCATCGAGACCGGTCTCGTCGTCGCCATGGGCCGTCATGAAAACCACCGGCGTGGTGATGTGCAAAGCGTTCATGCGGCGCAGCACTTCGAGGCCGTCGATGCCGGGCAGCATATAGTCGAGATAGATAAGGTTGTAGTCGCCAGATTCGATCTTTTCGATCGCGGCTTCGCCCGAACCCGAGCAGTCGACTTCGAACCCGTCGATGGCGAGCAGTTTCGCGAGACCCGCACAGAGGGCTTCTTCGTCATCGACGATGAGTATGCGTGCTTTCATTGGACACCTGTCTGGGATTTGATTTTATCGGGTAGGACAACCCGCACGATAGTGCCGCGTCCGGCCGCGCTGTCGACATGTATCCTGCCCCGGTGTTCTTCCACGATACGGCCGCAGATGGAGAGCCCCATGCCGAAGCCCTTCGGTTTGGTAGTATAGAATGGGTCGAAAATGCGAGCGATGTTATCCTCGCTGATGCCGCCGCCGGTATCAGTGATGGCAAACGAAATCTCGCCGGCCTGATCGTCGTGCGAAAAAAGAAAATCCATTGTGCCGCCATCCGGCATGCTTTCGACAGCGTTGAAAATGAGGTTGGACATTAGCTGGATTACGCGGCCTGGGTCGACTTCGGCATGCAGTTGGGACACTTTGTCAAAATTGTCGGCGACTGCAATATGAGGAGACTTGAAACGCGGCGCGAACATACGAAGACACATCCGGGCAAGCGAAACGACATCTGTCCGCTGAGGCCGGAAATCCGAAGTCTTCGCGAGCATCGAAAGGTTGCCGAGCAGTGACACGATACGCGACGTCTGATCCATGATGATGCCGAGACTGTCAGCAGTATCTGGAGTCATGTGCTCCGCCATCAGTTCGCGGACGAGTTCTACATGGGTTTCGATGATGGCGACAGGATTTTTTATCTCGTGGGAAAGGCCCATGGACAGGCGTGCGAGAGTCGCGTATTTTTCAGATTTTATCAGGGCTTCCTCAGCTTCCTTGCGTTCGGTAATATCGACGAGATAGCCGAGATAATAAGCTGGGGCGCCGCTGTCGCCGCGGACGACCGTGACAAACGAAAACACCCATCGGTACTGGCCGGAAGCGTCAAGGATACGGAGTTCGCGCTCTATGAAAGGACTCGCGGGAACGCTGCCAGCGGAGATTATTGGAAATATCTTGCTCTGGTCGTCAGGGTGGACAATCGCCGTCGCGGGCGCGATAGTGCCCATTATGGCGTCGCGGTCATAGCCAAACTGCTCATAGACATTGGGGGAAACGTATTCGATGTGGTTGTCGGCAGTATATTTGAAAACCACAGTAGGGCCGCCGATAAACATCGCGCGCTCTTCCTCAAGAGCGCGTTCGGCGCGGGCGCGTTCGGCTATCTCGCGCTCAAGATCGTCGACGACTCGTGAAAGTTTTTCGGTGCGTTCGCGCACGAGATCGACAAGGTGTTCGCGATAGCGGGCGAGTTCCTGTTCGGCGAGTTTGCGATCGGTGATATCGACATGAGTGCCAGCGGAGCGAAGGGGGACGCCAGACTCGGAATACTCGGTAATCTTGCCGCGTGACAGTACCCATCGCCATGTCCCGTCCCTGGTTTTGATACGCTGCTCAGCTTCGAATACTGCGGAGTGGCCCTCGACGAATGCTGCGAGCTTGTGCTTCATCCGTTCGAGATCATCCGGATGGATATGGTTTTCCCAGGTTTCGATCGTATAGCGTACATCACCGGTATCATAACCGAGTATGGCAGCCCACTTCTCGTTGTAGACAGTTTCGCCAGTCAGCATATTCCAGTCCCAGAGGCCGAGATCGCCGCCATCGACGCAGATTTTTATGCGTTCTTCGCTGGCGAGGAGTTCGCGTTCCTTGTCCTTGAGTTCGGTGAGATCGACAATGGCGCCGACGATGCCTGCTGCTTTGCCCTGCGAATCATGGAATGGCGCACGCTGGCTCATGATGTAGCGCGTGGCGCCGTCGGGGAAGGGGATTGTTTCCTCCAGGACAAGCGTTTCGCCGGTTTTCAGGATGTGGCTCTCGAATTTTTCGACCGCATCGACGACTTCGGGAAGGGAAATTTCAGCGATATGGCAATTGATGATTTTTTCGCGAGGGAGGCCGAAGAGGTCTTCCATCGCCTTGTTGCAGCCGAGAAAGTGTCCGGTAGTGTCCTTGTAGAAAACAGGGATGGGGATGGTGTCGATAAGCACCCTGCTGAATCCGAGAGCCTCGCGCTGCTGTGCGTCGGCGCGTTCGAGAGCCGCGAGCATTCGGTTGAAGGAATCCGCGAGCGCGGAAAGTTCGTCACCTCCGCGGATAACGACACGGTGAGAGAGGTCGGCGCTTGCTTCGATGCGATGCGTAGCCTTGACGAGCTCTGAGACACGGCTTGTGACGAATATCCTGAAAAAAACAATCGTGAGTATCGCGCCGAGCGTACCGATCGCGGCCATGTAATACTCGAAGAAATTGATAGACATGACCTGCTGATGATAGAGAAAGCGTGGGTAAACGATCCTGAGGATCGCTACCGGCTGGCCACCGGGCGCGCGAAAGAGATAGCTGCCCGAGATACTCATCTCGCTTGCCGCCTCCACATGGATAGAGCCTGAATTAAAATCTCTGACAGACTTGCTGCGAGAAGTGACTGGTATCATCCTGACGGTCAGATCGGTGAAGCTGTATATTTTGTCGATCTCCTTTTGTCCGACAAAGCGCCCCATCAGGATCGTGCCGGCCGGTGTGCCGCTCGCGTCCGACTTGAGTATGGGCCACACTGCAAACATGAAAAGCCGGCCGTCGAGATCGACAAGATGCCGCCTCTTTTCCAGTGGCTGAGCAGGCGTTTTTCTTAGCTGGTGAAGTATTTTTGCCGTGGCAGGCGGCGTCGATACAAATTCATGTTTTTCGTTGTCGTAGGTTTTCGCTTCGTAGAGATTGTCTCTCATGTCATAGTAGGCGATCATGTTGACTTCACGGTCAGTGAACGAAGCCTTGTCGAGAAATTTCTGCGGATACTGCGGAAATTTCCCAAGAACAAAATTGTAAGAGTCATCCCACACGCCCCAGTCATGCGCGAGCCGCTCGATGCGTACGATCTCCTGATCGAACAGGTGTTTCACCTGTCCGACCGACACCGACATGATCTCGGCCTCAGCCTTTTCGCTCCCCCTGAGCAGCACACGATGGGCGATGATGTGCATCATCAGCAGCAGGACGAGCGAAAACATTATGGAGATGGCAAGCGTTTTCTTCTGCAATGACATGGGGACATCCTCCCGTGGCCACTACTCGATATGTTGGATACGTCAACGGAAGTGCTCTGTCGGCTAACCGTTCGGTCGCGGTATGTGCTAACAGAAGTATTGCCGGTCCGTTTATTCTGAGCATGTATATAACTGTTCATGGCAAAAAGCGCCTTTGCCATCTGGACTTGACGGATTTGTAATAAAGATGTTAAATGTCATCGAATTTCCGTATGAACTGGTGTGTAGCGCCTCGGACAACGAGTCCGTTCGCAGAGAGATGCCACAGTCCGTCCGGTGATTTTCCGGGCAGCGGAAGCGTGGGGACGGCCACCATCCAGTCAGGCAATAGGGGGGTACTCAGAGGACTGGCGGGATGATCTGTCCAAGTCATCTTTTCGAGGTCCATATCGTGTGAGGCTCCTGAATCGCTGGAAATGAAAAGGGCGGGATTGGCCGTCCCGCCCATAGGATTGTGTCGAGTGAATCAGCCGTGGAAAATAGGCCGGCGTGAAACCTGGCGCGGGAGAGGCAGCGGGCGGTAGGGGAGGCCGGCCGTTTCGGCGCGGATGCGGGCGACGAGATCGTCGAAGGACATTTTCTCCTGTTTTTTGCCTTCGGCGCGGATGCGTACCATGAGTTCGCCGGTATCGGCTTCCTGCTGGCCGATGACGAGGCTGTATGGTATCCATTCGAGTTCGGAATTTCTGATTTTTTTACCGACTGTGTCCGAGCGGTCGTCGACATCGCAGCGTATGCCGGCAACGGTGAATCTGTCGGCAAGCTCTTCGCATGCCGGCAGGAAGTTTTCGGTGACTGGGCAGAGGCGCACCTGCGTGGGGGCGAGCCATACGGGGAACATCGCGGGATTTCCTTCCTTGATGTCGATGGCGATATTTTCGAGGATTGTGCAGAGTGTGCGTTCGATCGATCCGAAGCTGGATGCGTGGAGGATGACCGGAACGGGATGTTTTTTGCCGTCGTCGTCGATGAATCCGATGTCGAAGCGTTCGCCGTCCTTGACGTCCCACTGTACGGTGGAGACCTGTATGTTGCTCTCATCTTCGGTGATGCTCTGGAACTCGTTTTTGACGGCGTAGTAGTGAGACATCTCGGGCATGAGTTTGAAGAATGACGGGACTTTCATATCTTTGCAGATGCCGATGAGCCATTCGCGGTTGTCGTTGTAGAATGGGATGGTGCCTTCCCATCCTAGTACCCAGCGGCCACGTGCGATGATGTCATTCATCAGGCGCTGGAAGAGGAAGCAGAGGTCGCGGAATTCCTGTTTTGCCTGGTCGATCGTAGCGCAGGCGGCGTGCATGTCGGTCATCATGAAGTTGCGGACTCGCTTGAGGCCACTCACTTCGCCTTCCTGTTCGTTGCGGAAGCAAGTCGCTTCTTCGTAGACTTTGAGGGGTGACTGTTTGTAGGAGAAGCGGACTTTCTGCATGAAGGGGAAGCCGAGAGGGTCGGACGCGTAGCGCAGGTAGCATGTGCCGCGCCCGCCGTCTACCTTGTAGTCGCGTTCGTGAAATTCGCCCATGAGTTCGCCGACGACATTGTTGTCGCCGCGGATGATGATGGGGTTCTTCATTTCCATCGCGCCCCATTCGTTGGCGATGCGTCCGGCGTAGTCGAGGATCAGCTTCTGGATGAAAAGGCCTTTGGGATACCATTTATAGTGTCCCTTTTCAGAGACGTCGCAATAGTCGACGAGTTCCTGTCGTTGCATGAATTCGATGTGTTTGGGCAGTTTAGCCGTGTCGACACCTTTGCCGAGTTCGTTGGTGACAAGGCGTTTTAGGAGTTTGTAGACGGGTTCCTTTTTCTTGAAGATGGGGCATTTCGAGAAATCGTCGGGGGTGACGATGTATTCGTTGCCTTCAAGGTCAATGAGTACGAATTGCGTGAATTTGTCTTTTTTTGGTGCGGGCTCTTCGGGGGCTGAGTCAGAGTCCTTGTCGGGCTCGGTATCGTAGACAGCGCTCCACTCTGACAGCGGGTGGCCCTTTGCCGAGATTTCGAAAGCCTTGTACCAGCCGAACGGGGCGCGGAAGACGTCGAGTTTTTCGGCGAGGAGGGTTTCGACATCCTTGAGGACGCCGAGAGCGATGCGTGGGGCGGAGGGCGTCTGCGTGAGGTGGACGTAGGGATATACGACGACGGTGCCGACCTTGAGGGCTTCGGCGCGGCGAAGTGTGTCGGCGACGAGTTTTCGTACGACGACCTTGGGGGCTTTTTCGTCTTCTTTTTCGACACCTATATAGACGATGATGCAGTCTTTTTCGATAGTGTGTTCACTTGCGGAAATGTTTTCGGCTGATTTGGTAGCTGTTTCCGTGGCTTTGTAGCGGAAGTAATTTGTGTGGATTCCGAGTATTCTCATTGTAGCGTGTCTCCTTAGTGTTACTGCTTTAGGGCTTGTCACAAAATGACCATAGCATCTTGCTTGTCTTTTTTTCCGTCTTCCGTGTTGCCTGCTCAGTTACATACCTTCAGGTATGCTCCTTCGCAAGCGCCTTGATTACGGCCAAAATCCGGCGCAGTCCTGCTATGTTTATTTTCTTCCAAACCCTTGCTATGGTTATTGTTTCACTGCCGGACGTGAATCAGTCGTGGCGCCTATATTGCCGAGGAAGTCGTTTACCCTGATGAGTACCGTTATCGCCTCATCCTCAGGCGCTTCGGATGATATCACAAGCGTTTCATCCGTCGAGTCAAAGATTTTATCACCGGGAAGCGCCTTTCGCCAGTCCGAGCCGTTGATGGAAAACTCTGCGTCGGCGATTATCGAGTATGAATCATGGACTGTCGCGGTGACCCTGACTGTTTTTCCATTTCGTTCGATGGCGGTGATCTTGACATCAGGGCGGTTGTGGTCGATCACGAATGGTGCTGTGACAAGCTCTGAAACGATGGCATTGGATGGAGCGTTGGAAAGGATATCCGTGGCGGTGAGTCTGAGTTCATAAGTGCCGTCCGAGAGGGAATCGGTAGGGATGGAAAGTTCCTGACCATCGAAATCTTCGACCAGGGCGATCCACTGGGGGTCGCCGATGCGGCGCACGTATAGCGAAAAAGAGAGGGTGTCGTTGTCCGGGTCGATGACTTTCCACTTGACGCCCATGAGTGCCGATGAGGCAGGCGGGGCGACGGTAAAATTGCGGTCGGTGGAATCGACCTGTGGGTTGCGTCCGGGGGTGAGTGGCGCTGCCGGCGCCGGTGGTGGGGGCGTCTGCTGTGGTTGCTGGCCCGCCGGGGGCTTGGGTTTTGTCTCTGGCGACATGGTGATCATCTCGATGATCGGTGCCTGATTGGGGGTGATGTAAAAGATTTTAATGTCGCGGAGTTCTGGTGTGGAATTGTCAGTTGCGGGAGCGAATTCGGCTTTGTACTGGATGTAGCGGCCTGCCGGTGATGCGACCGGGGCGGGGAATGCCGCAGAAGGATCTGACCACTGTGACCATGTGCCATCGCGTGGGTCTGGGGTATTGCCGGTGCGTGTCGATACTTTCACCGAATGGCTGGCGCCGGTAGTGGTGATGTGGATATTGCCATAAGTGGCGCCGGCGGACGAATCATTGACCGTCGAGATATAGGTGCCTGATGCGGGACGTGATGTTTTGGCGTCGAATATCAGGCCGGGGTTGCCGGTTGCGAGTTTTACGTTTCCTGGTTTTTCAGCGATTGCGAGTACCTGCTGGGCGGGAATCGACTGCATGAAGGCGCGTTCGGTCGCCGGGTCGAACAGGAATATATAGCCATCGCCTCCCGTGCCAATGAGGACCTCGCCCGAAGCGAGTTGTTTCATCGAAAGGATGTATGGCGCGGGAAGGTCGAGCGCCTGCCGTGCGATGCCTGCCTGATCGATGAAATACAGCTTGGAAAGAAATTGTGGCGGAGTGCCGGGATTGGCCGATGGGACATTGGCGGGAAAACTCACGGGAGCGTTGCGGAATATCTGTTGGGGCGGCTGCTCTCCGGGAGCCGGCGCGGGTGGCGTCTGGTCGCGGTTGACCCCTGCGAGGAGCCTGCCATCGGCAAGTTTGATAAGCCGGTATACCTCGTCTTCGTCGAAATCGGATATGACTGTGACCTGAGTGTCCGGCGTCATTTCATCGGTGGTGTTAGAGTCGGAGTCCCCGATCGCCTTGACTGATTTTGACTTGTCTTTCTTTGAGGGAAAAGTGCCTGATGGAGCGTCTTTGGCATGGGTGGAGGCAGTAGGTGGCGTGATCCTGAACACGAGTCCTCCGGGACTCGACCCGGCGTATATGCTTCCACCGTCGACAAGCATCGTGAGGAAGTGTGCTTCGGAGCTGATGTGGAGCGGTGATGCGAGACCGTCTTTCGCGATGGAAAATATACCGCCCGGCATGCCCGTGGCGCAGTAGAGCGTATCACCGGCGAATTTCATATCCCAGATGAAAGTCGATGATGTTGTCGAAAATTCTGTCGCGTCGAAGGTCTTGCGGTCGATTTTGAAGATGCGCGCACCCGGGAACACGGCGGCGTAGATGTCTCCGCGTGAGTCGAAAGCAATCGCGCTGATGCCTGCGCCGGGAAGAGTGGCGCGCGGGGTGGCTTCGCCCTTTTCCACCTGAAACAGAATCGCCTTGTTGCCGCTCCCGGCCCACAGGGCGCCGTCAGGCGCATAGGCGGCTGCCCACAGGAACGGCTCATCTGTCGAGGCCGCTTTTTCGAAGGAATAGCCGAGTGTGACACGGCCATCGCGTGAGAGTGCCGTGCCATCGAATGTGCCTTTGATGAAAGTCTGTGATCCGGACTGCTGCCAGAAATATGTGCCTGCCGCGAATGTGCTGCGGCCGGCTGGCGCAAGTGTCATGAGCATGGCGGCGAATAGGGCTGATTTGTGACGGAGATTCATTGGTTGCGCTCCTTGTCGATGTTGATCCTGATGATTGTGCGTCCGTATGTTACTGTGTCGGAGGGGAAGACAACTCGCTGGTAATTGTCGAAAACCGCGGTGTCGGGCAGTGTGTTGCGCAGCATGGTATCCTGCATGGTGGAGGGCAGGTGCAATACATCCGTACCGGCTATGCCGAACGCTTTTTCCGGGTATGAAATGTAAGCCACTATTGAGTTGCCCGGCGTTTTTTGCAGCAAGCGATCGAGTAGTCCCTCGAAGTCGGATGGCGGGGCAAGAGTCGCCGGGATCGTAGTGGAAGCCCCTCCGTCGATGACGATCTGCGCGGGACCGAGTGGGATGTCAGTGGGGAGTTTGAGGGAAATATCCCGAGTGACATCGCCGCCGTTGAATTTTCGGAGCGTGACCTTTGCCGTGACAGTGTCGCCGGGTTTGTATGTCGCCGCTGCCGGTAATGCGGACATCACCTCATAGGTATCGCGAGTATGGCGTACCGTGAGGCTGATCGAGAGTGTTTTGAGATCGATTTCGCGATATGGATTGGTCAGCAGCGTCACGAGTCCGCCGACTGATTCGTAGGGGTAAAAGCCGCCGGGGCTGAACATTGTGTCTTCAGTATGATATGGCGTGTCGATGCCGTCGAAAGTGGCTTCCGTTACGGCCGTCACCATCATGTTGCCCGCGCCGCCAGTGATATTCGCGGCTGCTTCGGATATGACGGAAACGACGATTGCCGGTGTGAGTTTGGGCAGGCGCGCAACATTGATTTTGAAAGTCTTCGAGCGGCCAAGCTCCGGGTCGCTGACTGATACACTCATGGGAAACATGTCAGGTGCGGTCCCGACAGAACCCGCGATGCCGGGCAGCAGGTCGGTCCGTACGGTGCCGAGCGGTTGTCCGGGCGATGCCATTTTGAAAGATATCATAGTGCTTGCAAGCACCGTGTGGACATATCCGCCAGTCATCGGGAGCGAGATGTTGCCGAGTCCGAAAAAGGGATGGCCGAAGGCGAGTATCCTGTCGCCGTCGCGGGCGGTGACGGTGCCGATGGCCGCGGCTTCGAAATCGCCGGAAAAAAGCAATGCCCCGATGACGGATCCTGGAGCAAGGTCGTCGATACCTTCCTCGCTGGATGATGATCCGCCGCCGAGTATCGGTGTGATGTTGTAGGGCGAGAGTTTGTCAGATAGATAGTCGATGGCGGCCGGGGACATGCCGGAGATGTAAAGGGGGGTTTTGATCGGCAGGGGTGATGGAGAATCGGCAGAGTATGGTGATCGGCGGGAGGGCAGGGCGGGAGTCGCGGTGTGATGGATGCCGGACTCCATCGTGTCCCACAGCGGCAGCATGTCTGCGATGGGGGTGATGCCGGCGATGGGTTCCTTGCCGAATGACCATGCGTAGGATATCGCGCCGACGAGTTTTCCGTCGATATAGACGGGGCTGCCACTCATGCCCTGGCTGACGCCGGTAAGTTCGAGATTGGCGCCTTCGAGCCGGGCGAGGATGATGTCCTGCCCTGATGCCGCCTTTTCCATGACGCCGATAAAAATTACTTTGAAAGGCTCTGGCCGGGTACCGGCGAAGACGCTGTATCCGGTGCCGGTCATGCCGCGGCGGATTTCAGATGATGGGAATGTTTCGATGGCGGATATGGCCTTTGGTGAAAAGCCGGCTGTCATCGTTATCGCAAAGAGGCAAAGGAGAATGGATTTTCGCATGAGTCACCTTAGGAGGGAGCGGATGTAGGCGGAAGCGCGGGGCAGGGCGGTGTCGACCGGTTCTTCGCCTTCGTAGAGCAGATGGATATAACCTCTGTAATTAACATCCTTCAACATGTTGAAAAAATGGGGATAGTCGAAGAGGATGTCCGCGCCGGACGGAGCCACTTCGCGGATGACAGCATGGGTCTGTACCGCATAAAGGATCGAGCTTTCGATCGAGTCGAATCCGTCAGAAAAGCCGTTTGTATTGAGAGTGAAGCGCAGCCAGTCGGAATTGACCTCATTCATCAGACGGTCGACATCGGCGGCAGTCGAAAGGAATCCCCCATCGGTATCGGAATTTTCGATAGCGATGACGACAGCCTCCCGCTCCGCGAGTACGGCAAGCACCTGCATGGCGTGGACGAGGGCGCGCCACTGGATTTCGTGTTCGCCATCGGGGGCGCCCGCGAGGATACGTAGCATCGGCGCGCCGAGAGCGAAGGCGATCTGGAGCGCCTGTTCGATGCCCTCTACCTGTTTTTCGAGGTCGTTTCTGTTGTCTGTGCCGAAGTCTGATACCGTCGCCAGTGAAGCTATGGACAGTTGCAGGTCAACCGCTGAGCGCCTGACTTGCCGTATGTAGTCTTCGTCGACGCTCTGGATGTGGATGTCGGCGATTTCGATGCCGTCGCATCTGAGATCGCGCGCGCACGTCCCCATCCAGGTAAACAGATCGAGTTCGCATGATTCGATTTTTTTTGCGTAAGAAAGAGACGAACAGCCAAGCTTCATAAGTTACACTCCTGCGGGATTCGCCGGGTCAATCCCATTTTGACGCATACCGGCCAGATTGTAGATATAGACAGCCAAGTTCGCCGCATTCATCATAGCATAGAGAAAAATCATTATCCACACTCGTAACGCCGGTTATACTGAAAAAATGGCGGGATCACAAGTGTGACAGCAGCAGTGTCTACTCGACAGTGATGAGGTTGTACGAGCGTGAGCCGAGGCCGAGTATTTCAGCGTGACCGACCTGAGGGCGCCAGTCCACGCCTGTTGCGGCCGAGAGTTTGTCACCGTCGATTATTTCCTTGCCGTCGAGACGTGAACCGGGTATCGCCGGAGCCTGATTGGCGAGATCGACAGAAGCCTGATCGATCGCCACTGGATCGGTGGATGCCAGGATGCCGAGGTCGGGAATGATCGGAACGTCGTTCCAGCCGTAACAGTCGCAGTCGGGCGAAACGCGGAGGATGAAGTTGAAGAAAACGATACGCCCGCGCTTGGGTAGAGCGGCGCCGCAGGCATATTCGGCCATTTTTTTCTGCAGCACGTCGAGTTCCGATTTCCAGTTGATCTTGATGGCTTCGTGCGGGCAGATTACGACGCATTCCGCGCAGCCAATGCACTTGTTGGGGTTGATGACTGCCGTGTCGTCCTTGCCTTTGAAAGAGATAGCGTATCCGGGGCACTTTTTGATGCAGGCGCCGCAACGGAGGCATTTAGTGTCGCTGACAGTGGGTTTGACATCGGAGTGCTGGTTTTGTTTGCCGCTCGGCGAAGCGCAGCCCATCCCGAGGTTTTTGATCGCGGCGCCGAATCCTGTAGCCTCGTGTCCCTTGAAGTGTGACATGACGATCATGGAGTCCGCATTGTGGATGCCGGTGGCGATTTTTACCTTCTCGAAATATTCTCCATTGACAGTGACTTCCTCGAAGGTATCACCGCGGAGTCCGTCGGCTATCAGGAGCGGAGCGCCGGTGACCGAGTAATCAAAACCATTCTCGATGGCGGTCGTGAGATTGTCGACAGCGTTGCCGCGCGAGCCGCGATAGAGCGTGTTTGTGTCGGTGATGAATGGCCGTGCGCCTTGTGACTTCGCGAGGTCAACAATGGTGCGGACGAATTGCGGGGCGAGAAACGCGAGGTTGCCCTTTTCGCCCCAGTGCACCTTGATGGCAGTGAGATCGCCCTTGTGAAGGATGCCCGAACCGGGGACGATGCGATCGAACAGCAGCGCGAGCTTGTCGTTGAGATTTTTGCCGTGTTTGCAGCGCGCGGTGGCGTAGAATACGTCAGAAGCCATGAATTTCTCCATATACGCGAGAGCGGGGTTTGCGGCCCCGCCCCTGGTGGTTGTGATTTTCTGTGTTTAGAAAGTAGCGGTCAGTTCGGTCGAAAAGACCGTGCCGGTGTAATCGTTGGTGGAGCTTGCGGATTGCGAATACTGCTGGCGCTCGATGGTGGTAATGACATCGAAGACTTTGCTGATCTTGTGTGTCACCTTGAGCGTGTAGTAATCCTTGGATGATGACGATGTGCCGCCGAGCGAGTCGGTCGTGTAGGTGAACGATGCTTTTCCCCGATCGGAGTAGCTGTATTTTAACTCTGTCGAAAGCGTGTCCGCATCGGCATCTGCGCCGCGTATGTCGTACTTGGCTATAGCGACGAAGTTCGATGTGGGGAAGTATTCGCCCGTGACAACGTATTGCGTTTCGTCGGATGTGGTGGAGGAGGACGCTGACCGGGACTTGCGGTTGGTGGAAAGCAGTCTGAGGTCGCCGCAGAAATGGCCGGTGCGCCTGGAGTTGTAGCGGAATTGTATCCCCGTGGACTGCGAGTCGCTACGCGATGACGTACCGGTGGATGAAATTGTCTTGTCGTAGGTCGGAACGGCTTCCCAAAGGCGGGCGAGACGGTACCCGAAGCTTGTCGAAATGTTGTCCGTACGGGAGCCGCCGGTCGTGACATCGGGTATGTTTTTGCGGTAGACAGTGGCGATAAGTTGTGTAAACCTGCCGAAAGGATTGGCTGCGAGCGTCATGCGGACGGAGTCGGAAATCTCGTCTGCGATGCTGTCGCGTGAGTCGGTGCGTGACTGGAGCAGCATATCTCCGGAGAGCGACCATACCTTGTCAGGGAAGTAATTGACGGTGAGCGATTTTGTGTAGGTATCGGTGTCATAATTGGAATTAACCCCGAACCCTGCTGGTGCGATGGATTCGACGGCTGACTTTTCGACGTAGGTGTTCATGTTGAATTTTGCTGATGGCTTGAGTCTCACGCCGAATTTCTGGCGGGATATTTCACGATCGCTTATTTTGCCGGTGAGATCATCGAATGAGCGGTCTTCGATGTTTGTTTCGATGAGCAGGGTATCCTTTCGGAACGGAGCGATACGCGCGATGATTTCGTCAGAGTCGCGTTCGTAGTCGAGCCTCGTGTCAGTAGTGAGGTTGTCGCTCGCCGTGGAGATGGTGTGTTTGAAGGTGAATTCGGGGATAAGGGTGGATGAGTAGGTCAGGCCGCCGGATGTTTCGCGGAATTCGTCCTCATTGTCCGACTCTATATCATGTGCGTTGTTGCGGCCCGTCATCGAGCCGAACGCGCGGAAGCGCGATGTGAGCGCTACGCTGAGATCGCCCCTGAAGTCGAGTTTGTTGAGGTCGTTATACTTGTTGATAGGTGCGAATCCTTCATCCTTCGTGACTACTTCGCCGCTGAACGATACTCGCGAACTTGTGTACGCTGCCTTTGCGCGGATGGCCTCCGCATCGCGTTCTTCGATGCCGTCGGCGACTGATGGTTTGTATTTGTAGTTGGCAATGATGGTGGTGCCGGTGGCTACATCGTGCAGGAACATGATATTGACGTTTCCAGCGCTGTCCGTTTCGAGGATGTAATCCGAGTTGCGCGTCTTGCGGTTCGAGTAGTTGAGTATATCGTCGAAGTAGATTTCCTCGGATCCGTAGATGACATTTTTGCGCGCGAGGGGATAGTCTCGTCTGGTTGCTGTAGCGACAGTGGTCACGTATTCTTCGAGCACCTGCACCTGTTTCGCGGTGACGTCAGCGGACGTGCGGGCGACTTCGCCTTCGAGCGAGAGGTTGGCGATGGGGGAATACTTGAATGTCGCATCGATGATCTGGCGTTTGACGGTAGATGCTTCGGGCGCGTTTTTCTGCACATAGCGGTAAGAGATGAGGACACTGTAGTCATCGGTCATTTCGGCGATGTGGAAGGTGATGGTGTTTCGGTCTTCGTTGATCACATAGTCCGTATCCGGGATCAGGGTGCGCAGGCGAGTGGAGCCATAATAGAGGGTGGCAACTTCGGTGCCGGCATAAATGGTGCCGCGCGAAAGCTGGAAATCGTTGTACTTGCCGGTGCCGAGGCCTTTAATTGACTCTTCGGTCACATCGCGGACATATTTGGGATTGTAGTAGAAATACTCGACAGTAAGTGCCTGTCCGACAAGAGCGGGATTTATGATTGTGACAGTGCCGAGTCTGTAGTCGATGGAGTAGTCAATCATGCGGGAATATGACGCAGTCCCGGAGTAGATGCGCTCAGTGTACTTTTCAAGAAGCGGAAACGCGAGCGAAACGGGGAGTGCCACGGCGGCAGGCGTGACGGGTTCTGTCTTCGACACGAGCACCTGCTTGGCATCCGCGTCAGTACCCTCGCTGATAGCGGAAATGCCGATGGAAAAATTGGAACGCGCGGGGGCATAGCTCACGCCGAATCCCGCGACGGACCCCGTGTTGACGTCGAGCAGCAATTCCGATTCGTACGTGACTTCCACCGTCTGCGTCTGGTCGATCGAATACATGAAGGTGACTTCGCCGGTAAAATAATCGAAGTAATACTCGTCAGCTGGAATTGCATTTCCATCGATACGGAGTGACTCGCTGCCCTCGATGATGGACATGGTGTTGAGCTTGTACGGCCCGCGGATATTGCGGCCCTTGAACGACTCGGTCTGGTATTGGCTCTTCTGCTGCGAAACGACAGCCTTCACGCCAAATCCGTTGTCGAAGTTATAGCCGAAGTCGATTCCTCGTATGTTTTTCGAAAAAGTCGTCAGCTTGCCACCGGGGAAAACGGTCGAAAAATCGCCGAGAAGAGCCTTGCCGTGCTGGCCTTCGATGCCCAGGGTAAGCGTGCGATCCTGATAGGGCAGCTCCTCAAAGTTCCCGTTGACTATTATTCCCTTGTCGTATTTGCCGAACAGCGAGATATGCCCGGACTGTTCGAGCCGGTCATTCTGATAATTCAGGCTGTTTGCGGATTTGAACTGATTGACATTCCCCGATGCCGAAAAGTCCTTCCACTTGAATTTACGATACCCGGAAATCATCACGTCGGGCTTCTTCTCATCGATGGCAGGCTGCCCGTCATCAGCGACCGCCACATAAGGCAGAAAACACATTGACGAAAACACCAGAGCAGCCGGAGCCGCCACACGCATCAGCAACAATTTCACTTTTTGAAATCTCATCACTCTGTCTCACAGTCTGAATGTAATCGCAGGCAGGTTTCCCAGCACATGACAAATATTGTACCATATCGGTAGTGGTAAAAAAGTATTTTCCGGTTCATTTATCAGCCAGCCAATCGCATGGTTTCGGGAGCGAACGACAAATGGTCTCCTTGCTTGAACCCGGATCCGTCAATAGAAAGTGCGCTATTGTCGAATCCGGCAGTCGCGATAAGGGCGAACTGCTGTGTTGCCGGTGCATTTTTTTGTTTGCGTATGACGAATACTGCTCACTGCAAAAATGCCCCTTGCGCCTTGCATTTCATCCCTTCTTGCGACAGCAATCCCGAATTCTAATGTCGAATTCGGGTTGAAAATGGTAATAGAGCCTTTCGGCGTTCGATATCGAAAAAGTCTGTGCCCCGGCGTGCAGACCGCCGTAACCAGTGCGACGGGCAGGCAAAAGCGGAAAGAATGGGGGGAAGGCAAAACGGAGGAACGAAATCAGTCGTGTGATCCTGTTTGCGTGTCTCGAATGTGTCTTGCCGTATTTGTATGATTCTGTTTTTCTGCAAACCAAAAAGCCCTGATAATATCAGGGCTTTTTCAGCGCGCTCAAGAGGATTCGAACCTCTGGCCTACGGATTAGAAGTCCGTTGCTCTATCCAGCTGAGCTATGAGCGCAGATGCCGTCAAAAATGCGGCGATGCCATATTCGACAGAATTGCAATTATAGTTTTTACGAGCTTTTGTGTAAAGGGGAAACGTGGATTTTGTATGAGGAGGGATGATAGGCATATCATCGGTTTTCGTCGGCGAAAACATCGCGGGACTTGGCGCGAAACAACCTTGCCAAATCTGTTTTCTGATTACATCCATTACGCATGGAGACATGGTAACCGTCCACGGAATACTCGCGGAGAATCTAAATTTGAAAAAAAGTAATAGACAACCACCACAAAAAAAACAACAA
>CAZQSL010000048.1:0-23513 GCA_964595945.1 uncultured bacterium | reverse complement strand
TTGTGGGTTGGTGGTGTCGGAGTTTTCTGTGTCCGGGGTGTCGTTTTCGGTGGTGTCGTCGGTGTTGGTGTCGGGTTTGAAGACTTCGAAGGCGACGACTTTGTCGTTTTCGGCGAGGCGCATGAGGCGTACGCCTTGTGTGTTGCGGCCGACGGTGGTGATGTCGCTGATTTTGGAGCGGATGACGATGCCTTGTTCGGAGATGATCATGAGTTCTTCGTCGATGTCGGCGATGGCGATACCGATGACGTCGCCGTTGCGTTCGGAGACTTTGATGGTGAGGATGCCTTTGCCGCCGCGGTGTTGGGGGCGGTATAGGTCGAGAGGGGTTTGTTTGCCGTAGCCGTTTTCGCAGACGCAGAGGAGTGTGGTGGCCGGGCGTATGACGCCGGCGCCGATGACGGCATCGTCCGGGTTGAGGCGGATGCCCATGACGCCGGTGGCGGTGCGGCCCATGGGGCGTACGTCTTGTTCGGAGAATCGGATGGAGAGGCCTTTGCGGGTGCCGAGGATGATGTGGGATTGGCCGTCGGTGAGGAGTACCTGGATGAGGTCGTCGCCTTCGATGAGTTCGATGGCGCGGATGCCGCCTTTGCGGTTGGTGTGGTATTGGGAGAGGTTGGTTTTTTTGACGGTGCCGTTTTTGGTGACCATGAAGAGGTAGTGCTGGTCGGAGAAGGAAGTGATGGGGAGGGAGGTGGTGACGCGTTCGTCGGGGTTGAGTTCGAGGAGGTTGACGATGGGTGTGCCTTTTGCGGTACGGCCTGATTGTGGGATTTGGTAGCCTTTGAGGCGGAGGACGCGGCCGCGGGAGGTGAAGAAGAGGATGTAGTCGTGGGATGATGTGACGAAGATGTTTTTGATGTCGTCCTGTTGTTTGGTGGTGAGGCCGATGATGCCGCGGCCGCCGCGGCCCTGTGTGCGGAAGGTGTCCATGGGCAGGCGTTTGATCCAGCCGTCGCGTGTGATGGTGATGATGGTGTCTTCTTTCTGGATGAGGTCTTCGATGTCGAAGTCGGCTTCGCCGGCGACGATTTGAGTGCGGCGTGGGTCGTTGTATTTGGATTTGACTTCGAGGAGTTCGTTTTTGATGATGGAGTCGATGCGCCATGCGTTGGCGAGGATGTCTTCGAGGTCGGCGATTTTTTTGATGATGTTTTGGTATTCTTCGATGATGGCGTTGCGCTCGAGGCTGGTGAGTCGGCGGAGGCGGAGGTCGAGGATGGCTTGTGCCTGGATTTCGGAGAGGGTGAATTTTTGGATGAGGGAGGCTTTGGCTTCGGGGTCGTCTTTTGATGCGCGGATGGTGGCGATGACGTCGTCGAGGTTGTCGAGGGCGATTTTGAGGCCTTCGAGGATGTGTGCGCGTTCGCGTGCGCGGTCGAGTTCGAATTGGGTGCGGCGGCGGACGACTTCGCGGCGGTGCGTGATGAAGTGCTGGAAGATTTCCTTGAGGGTGTGAGTGATGGGTTTGTTGTCGTGGAGGGCGATCATGATGATGCTGAAGGTGGTTTGGAGTTGTGTGTATTTGAAGAGGAGGTTTTTGATGACGTGGGAGTTGGCGTCTTTTTTGAGTTCGATGACGACGCGCATGCCGTCGCGGTCGGATTCGTCGCGGATGTCGGAGATGCCTTCGATGCGTTTTTCCTTGACGAGTTCGGCGATGGATTCGAGGAGTGAGGATTTGTTGACGGTGTAGGGTATTTCGGTGATGATGAGCCATTCGCGGCCGTTTTTGGCTTCTTCGGAGGTGATGATGCCGCGGAGGGTGACGCGGCCGCGGCCTGTGTGGTAGGCTTCGCGGATGCCGGATTTGCCGATGATTTCGCCGCCGGTGGGGAAGTCGGGGCCCGGGATGATGCGGCAGAGTTCTTCGGTTTCGATGTCTGGGTCGTCGATGATGGCGATGGTGGCGTCGATGACTTCGCCGAAGTTGTGTGGGGGGATGCTGGTGGCCATGCCGACGGCGATGCCTGAGGTGCCGTTGATGAGGAGGTTGGGGAATTTTGCGGGGAGGACGACGGGTTCTTTTTCGGTGTTGTCGTAGTTGTCGATGAAGTCGACGGTGTTCATTTTGATGTCGGAGAGTAGGTCGACGGAGGGTTTGTTGAGGCGGGCTTCGGTGTAACGCATGGCTGCTGGGCGGTCGCCGTCGATGGAGCCGAAGTTGCCGTGGCCGTCGACGAGGCGGTAGCGCATGTTGAAGTCCTGTGCGAGTCGTGCGAGTGTGTCGTAGATGGCGGAGTCGCCGTGTGGGTGGAAGCGGCCCATGACGTCGCCGACGATTTTGGCGCATTTGCGGTGTGCTTTGTCGGGGTTGAGGCCGAGGTCGCCCATGGTGTAGAGGATGCGGCGGTGGACGGGTTTGAGGCCGTCGCGGACGTCTGGGAGTGCGCGTGAGACGATGACGCTCATGGCGTAGTCGATGTAGGATTCTTTCATCTGTTGTTCGATGGGTACGCCGATGATGCGGGAGAGGTTTGGTTTTTCGGTGTTGTTGTCCATGTTGGGATGGTCTCCGATATTGGTTGTCCGGGGTGGGTGGGGCAGGGGGGGGGTGCCGGATGGTGTTTGTTTAGTTATATGTCAAGGTTTTTGACTTCTTTGGCGTATGTTTCGATGAATTCGCGTCTGGGTTCGACCTGGCTGCCCATGAGGATGGTGAAGATTTGGTCGGCTTCGACGGCGTCTTCGAGTTCGATTTTGAAGAGTATGCGGTTGTTGAGGTCCATGGTGGTTTCCCAGAGTTGTTCGGGGTCCATTTCGCCGAGGCCTTTGTAGCGCTGGATGCCGACGCCTTTTTGGCCGAGGGCGGCGAGTTTGGTTTGCATTTCTTCGTCGGAGTAGGCGTAGTCGACGTGTTTGCCTTTCGAGAGTTTGTAGAGTGGTGGGCAGGCGGCGTAGATTTTGCCTGTTTCGATGAGTTGGGTCATGTAGCGGAAGAAGAAGGTGAGGAGCAGGGTGCGGATGTGAGCGCCGTCGACGTCTGCGTCAGTCATGATGATGATTTTGTTGTAGCGGAGTCGTGTGAGGTCGAAGTCGTCGCCGATGCCGGTGCCGATGGCGGTGATGAGTGTGCGGATTTCTTCGTTGGAGAGGGCTTTGTCGAGGCGTGCTTTTTCGACATTGAGGATTTTGCCGCGGAGGGGGAGGATGGCCTGGTAGCGGCGGTCGCGGCCCTGTTTGGCTGAGCCGCCTGCGCTGTCGCCTTCGACGAGGTAGAGTTCGGCGAGTTCGGGGTTGCGGTCGGAGCAGTCGGCGAGTTTTCCTGGGAGGGATGCGCCGTCGAGGGCGGATTTGCGGCGGGTGAGTTCTTTGGCTTTGCGTGCTGCTTCGCGGGCGCGAGAGGCGCGGAGTGCGGCACCGACGATGCGGCGGCCGGTGGAGGGGTTTTCGTCGAGGAAGATGGTGAAGGCTTCGAAGAACAGGGAGTCGACGATGCCCTTGACTTCGCTGTTGCCGAGTTGGGTTTTGGTCTGGCCTTCGAATTGCGGGGCGGTGTGTTTGACGCTGATGACTGCGGTGCAGCCTTCGCGGACGTCGTCGCCGGAGAGTTTTTCGGATTCTTTGAGGAGTTTGTTTTTGATTGCGTAGTTGTTGATGGAGCGGGTGAGGCCCATTTTGAAGCCGATGAGGTGGGTGCCGCCTTCGATGGTGTTGATGTTGTTGCAGAAGGTGAGGATATTTTCGGTGTAGCCATCGAAGTATTGGAGTGCGATTTCGACTTCGACGTCTTCGCGGCTGTTTTTGGCGTAGAAGGGGTCTGGGTGGACGAGTTCCTTGTTTTTGTTGAGCATGAGGACAAATTCTTCGATGCCGCCTTCGAAGTGGTATTTGACGGATTGGGGGGTTTCGGTGCGGCGGTCTTCGAAGTTGATGGTGATGCCGCGGTTGAGGTAGGCGAGCTCGCGGAGTCTTTTTGCGAGTACTTCGAACGAGAAGTCGACTGTTTGGAATATGTCTGCATCGGGGGTGAATGTGACGGTGGTGCCGGTGTGGTCAGTGTCGCCGATGATCTTGAGGTCATTTTCGATGTTTCCGCGTTTATAGCTCTGTACGTGGATTTTTCCGTCCCGGTGGACTTCGACCCTGCATTCGGTGCTTAGTGCGTTTACGACGGAAACGCCGACGCCGTGGAGGCCGCCTGTGACATGATAGCCTCCTCCGCCGAATTTTCCGCCTGCGTGGAGTTTTGTCATGACTACTTCGACGGCGGGACGTCCGACTTGTGTCTGGTTGTCAACGGGTATGCCTCGGCCATTGTCGGTGACGGATACGCTGCCGTCTTCATTGATGATGATGTCGATGGTGTTGCAGTAGCCGGCCATGGCTTCGTCGATACAGTTGTCGACGACTTCGTAGACGAGATGGTGGAGACCTTTGGCCGATGTGCTGCCGATGTACATGGCGGGTCGCAGGCGGACGGCTTCGAGTCCTTCGAGCACCTGGATTTGCTCTGCCATATATTGCATTTCGTTTTCCGGCTTTTCCATTTCTGACATTCCGTTTCCTCCGAATGTGTTCGCGTGCAATTGATGATTATTGTCTTAGTTTCTGTTGTGAACGGGAGTTTTTCTGTTTCTGCATCGTTTCGACTGCCTTTATATATTAATCATCAGGTAATTATATCACTGTGTACAGTTTAGTCAATATTAATAATATAGTTATGGTGATGATTATGTTGATTTCTGGTATCTTGCCAGACTTGTAGTGGTGATTATTTTTTAAATCTTATGTCTCTGATGAGCTGTCGTCCGAGTTGTTCGTTGGTTTTTTCGATTATTTGCTTTTTTCTCATTGTAATTTCGGTCATCCAGGCCGCTCCGTCAGTCTTGAGATAGAGGACATGCTCGTGGATCGAAAGAGGAATAACATGCTTTGCGGCCGGCTGTCCCACGATTTCCTCCCATTTCTTAAAAACGGAATATGTCTCCGCGTGACTCTCGATCTGGTATTTGTAGGCAATATCCATGACGATCGATTCTATTTTTCTGATTTTTCCGTCTCTCTTCATATAATCACCATAAATGCAATGTGAGCCGCTGAGATAGTGTCAATGTCTCGCGGCCCACTTTTGTCCGTCCTGTGCAGTCTGGGCGCATCTGCGATTGTTTATGGCCCATATTCGATTGGAGATGATCTTTGTGTCTGCTCAAATTTTGATCGGCATCAGCACATATTTGTAATCCGGTGCATCGGTATGGAAAAATCCAGGGTTGAGTTCTTCGTTGTATTCGAAAACAATTTCATCGTCGTCAATCGTATTGAGGAAGTCAATTATATATCGTGAATTGTATGCTACACGGATATCCTTACCCTTTTTCACCGCTTCGATTTCTTCCACCGCGCTGCCGACATCCTGCGTGTTGGCAGACAGCATGATTGCGTTGTCTGTGATGCTGATTTCGATGATACCCTTGTTTTCCCTGCCTGTCGCCATGATGGCGGCACCGCGTACCGCTCCCGCGAGCTTTGCCTTGGACATTCGGCATGAGCCGCTGCTGGATTCCGGGATCACTTTTTCAAATTTTGGATAATTCGCATCAATCAATCTCGATATAACAAAATTTTCTCCAACTGTAAACGCTATGTATTTATCGCCCACCGTTATCTTTACCGTATCCTGCCCCGAATCTCCAAGTACCCTGAGAAGCTCATTGATCGCCTTTGTTGGCGCAATCAGGCTGAAATCGGGCACAGATACCGTCGCCGGCAACGAAAAATACCTGACTGCAAGCCTGTGTCCATCAGTACCGACAAAAACCATCTTCTCATATTCTTTTTTCACGAAAACACCATTCATAAACGCTCTCGGATCATCGACACTCGTCGCAAAATACGTCTGCCTCAAGCCAGTTTCCAAAATTTCTCTTGGAATTTTGAACGCCCTCGCATCATCTATCGCCGGAAAGGGGGGAAAGTCTTCTGCCGACACACAGTTGACGCTGTACCGCGACCGGCCGCATTCAAGCCTGAGCACATTTCCTTCGTTGAATATATGCACCGTGCTGTCCTGCATGACATTGAGTATCTCCACCATCAACCCATAGGGCACCGTCGTCTTGCCCATGGTCGAGGCCGAGCAGGGTATCGTTGTCCTGATACCAATTCTGTGATCAAAACCGATAATATTCAACTTGTCCGCTTCGAGATCGAGGAGTACATTCTTCAACACTGCAATGTTACTCTTGGAATCAGTAGCCCTTGAGGCAAGTTGAAGTCCTTTTGTCAGAAGATTTCTTTCACATGAAAAGTTCATAACTTTTTCACTCCCCGTCTATATATCATTTCAATAAATTATATCTTTCATAAATACTTTCATCAGTATAGGCCTAATTGTTAATAACTATCATTCCGGCTTATTATATCACGATGTTTTTGAAATCAATACAGTTGAAAACATCTTTAAAATATCTTAACAAAAGATACCTTTTCAACAATCCCCCGCATCTGACGGGAAACACCTCATCTTTTTAACATTTTAATCACAACTTCCTAACTCGCAATCGACGATTTTATCTTGTCGAGCACACGGGCAAGCTGCGTATCGGTTTTCAACTCATTTTCGATCTTGTCACACGAATAAATGACAGTAGTATGATCCTTGCCGCCGAACTCCTTGCCGATAGATTCAAGAGAAAGCCCCGTGATCTCCCGGGCGAGAAACATCGCAATACTCCTCGGCAACACGATGTCCTTACTCCTTCGTTTTCCGCGCACCTCAGTCTCATCGACGTTGAAATGCTTGCACACAGCCTTGATTATCGATGAAATATTAGCGCTGGAAAGATCATTCTTGGCTACCGCAGTCTCGGCAATGATCTGCTCGGTCAACTCAAGAGTAATCTCCTTGCCGGAAAAACTCGCGTGTGCCATCACCCGGGTAAGAGTGCCCTCAAGGTCTCTGATATTGGTCGTGATCTTGCTCGCTATATACTCAAGAACAGACTCGGGATAACTTGACGATCCCTCACCAAAGCTCGAATACGTGAATTTCCGGATCAAAATAGCCATCCTTGTCTCAAAATCAGGAGGCTTGATATCTACTACCATTCCACTATTCAGTCTCGAAACAAGGCGCTCATGCAGTGTCGGTATCTCCTGCGGCATCCTGTCACATGTCACGACTATCTGTTTCCTGTCATCCTTGTATGAATTAAAAAGATGAAACATCTCTTCCTGACATCTTTCCTTGCTTTCCAGAAACTGCAAGTCATCCATCAGCAGCACATCATATTTAAGATAACGCTCCTTGAATTCGTGATAACAATTATTCCTGATCGACTGTATGACCTCATTCACAAAGCTTTCCGTCGTCACACACTCGACAATCAGATTGGGTCTGTTATCGGAGACATAATGGCCGATAGCATGCATAAGATGAGTCTTGCCAAGTCCAACTCCCCCATATATATAAAGGGGATTGAAACTCTGACCAGGAGACTCAGCAACATGCCTCGCGGAGCTGTAACAAATGGAATTGGTAGGCCCGACAACAAAAGTGTCGAAAGTATACATGCTGTTAAGAGATCGGGGTTTTCTCTGTCCAACACCAGAAGGAGACATACTCTCAACAGCAGCCGGAGGCTGAGAGGAAGCAGGCTTCGTAACCGCCGGAGGAGGGGGAGGCACCTTATTCACCGTACCAGAGCTTCCCTCATGGCGCGATGCCGGCGGCTCCGCATATATTACGTCAAGGACTATCGGTTTTCCGGAAACAACCCTTAAAACCTCTTCAATGATGTCTTTCTTTTCGATCGCATAATCATTTGCAAAATCACCATAAGCAAAAATCGTAAATGTATCTTCTGTATCCGAAAGGGAACACGGCTCGACTCTATTGGCAATAATCTCATATATCGGACGCGCCAGACGGCTTTCAAGGACGCTAAGCGTCTTTTCCCATATCTCTTTCACTGATGACATCGGACAAACACCAACCAGACCAAAATTAGCTATTTGAGAGATACAAAAGGGTATTTTCTAATAATTCCCGCTTTTACACTTATCTTTCCTCTGTAACTCCCACAATCCACAGTAATATATCAGAGAACAATTCACATTTCAACAGAAAACCGAGAGCACACCATTACACCGGCCATAAGTGACGACATCCTGGCAACACATCCGGTATGATGCGGTACGTCAGCACAATCACACCAGTTATCTTCACGGCAAACCTGTAAAAAACACCATAATACATTCCACAAACACAAACAAATAAAAAACACGCTGATATAAAGCAAAAACACACAACACCACGAAAACCGCCCCAAACGCCAAAAACACGAAAAAACAAAGTCCCCACCGCATGTTTTATTATTGACAGTCACAACGGTGTTTTTATTTTGCACAGATTGAGATTCACCTGCAATTCAAAACACGTAAAAGCTGTCATCATGATAAACACCTCGGATCACGGGAGAGGCATACAAACAAAACACAACACGGTAAACAACATGGTTTTGTAATAAAAAAAACATGATGCCGATATTTTTGCATGTTTACCATATCATATCGGACATCAAAAACACAATTTTGTGAATAACAGGTTCATTAGTTAATAAGTTTTCCACAATCAGTAGTCGATGAGTGAGGGAAAAGGGAAAAAACAGCACAAATAAAGGGAAAATTTGTATTATTACAAGGTATTTCAAATGGTTATCCCCAAGTTATTAACATATCCACAGAAATTGTGTTGGTTTAATACTAAAATATGTAAATAACTATTTTACGATAAACCTATGCAAAGTTATACAGCAATTTACTGCGTGGTAATGTGTTGCGCACAAAAAAGAGCACAAACAGTATGATAAAATATCAAAAGCGACAAATAGCACGCAAAGTATGTGTTTGGGGAATCAGATAAAGCGTAAAACATGATGGGAGAGAATACCGGAAAAACACAACATGAGCCACAAAAAAACAAATGAGAACACAAATGACCACATACAAGCAAAAACACGTAAAAACAATGAAAGTACTACTGTATGACAGACGATATTATTATGAACGAATAACAAGTGGAGGAGATTATGAAAATCGAATTCGACCGGTACTCATTGACAATAGACGGAAAAAGAGAATTTGTCTGGAGCGGCGCGCTTCACTATTTCCGGCTTCCTGTCGTCGATCAATGGCGATCGAGTCTGCGCAAGATGAAGAAGGCAGGCATGAATGCTGTCGATATTTACTTTCCCTGGAACTATCACTCAGAGGCAGAAGGGCAATACAACTTTTCCGGAAACCGTAATGTTGACCTTCTGATGGACATAATTGAAGAAGAAGGGCTGTACCTGATAGCAAGGCCGGGACCATACATCTGCTCGGAAGTCGATGGGGGCGGTTTGCCCGGATGGCTGATCGCCAGGGAAGATGTGGTACTCAGATGCAGAGATGGGGCAACGATCAAATATGACCAGAAATATATAGACTATGTGCAGCAGTGGTGGGAGCAGATAACGCCGAAAATCGCAAAAAGAAATAATCTGATACTGTTCCAGATAGAAAACGAGTTCAATCTTGGACCACATCTCGCCGGAGTGCTGAAGAATATAGTGACGGCAATCAGGAAAAAAGATCCCAATTTCCTTTTTAAGCTGTCAAACGCCGACCTTTTCAAAATCATAACAGCAAAAGTGTTGCCCCGAGTTACTGGCGAAAAGCCGGGACAGGTGTCCGAAAACCCATACGTCAAGGCTCTTTATGACATGACCAGGAGCATGGGAGTGAGTGTTCCGCTTTTCCATAATGACATAATGAGCACTGCCGGCAGAGTAAACGAAGTAGACATGATGTCGATCGACGATTATGCGATCACGGACTTTACTTCGGAATGGCGAAATAAGAAAATGCCCTTTTCCAATGCCTGTATTATGGAATACGGGCATGACTGTTACAGACCGAACGAACCGATATTCATCGCGGAATACCAGGGGGGTTGGTTCGATAGCTGGGGAGGGTACGGATATGACCGGATAAGGAAAATACTCACCCATGAGCAGCTCGATCTTGCCACGAAGACAGCCCTGTCGCAACGAGCGACGATAATCAATTATTTTATGTTCTGCGGCGGCACGGCCTATGGGTATCTCCCGAGTCCAGATGTTTATACATCATTCGACTATGGCGCTCCGATCGGAGAATGGGGGCAGGTGACGCAGCGATGTGACACGATCACATGGCATATTGAGGAAGTTAAGAAACTTGGTGATGATTTTCTCGCTACGGAAGTAGACGAATCGGTAAAATGCACGCCATCACGGATATATTGTAAGGCGCGTCGCGGAAACAGCGGTAAATTGTATGTTTTTCTGAGAAATGACGGTGGTCCGGACGCGATATGCTCCGTTTCCGGCATTAAAAACAGGATTTCGCTCAAGAAGACCGAGATGAAAATAGTGGTGGTTGACAATGCTGGAAATCTTGAGAAGGAAATCGGCAAATATGATCCGTCGACGAATAAGCGTCCGGATATTGCCAAGATCAAGCTGCCGGAACTCAGGGACTGGACAGTCTGCGATGTCAGCCCGCAGATCGCTGCTGATTACGATGATTGCGGTTGGCGCGCCCTGAGCGGTACGGAAAGATATGATTTTGCCGGGATAGGCAATTATTATGGCTATGGCTGGTATCGTGGCACATATAGCGGGAAAATGTCGCGAATGCTGCTCGATGCGCGGCATTGCTGTTCGGTGTGGGTCAATGGAAAGCTTGTCGCCTCGAAGGACAATTTCAGAAATACTTCCGGTGTGGGTGACGACATTGCTGAGACATTCGACATCAAAATACCGGATAGTTACCAGACAGGTGAAAAGAATGTCGTAACCGTGCTTGTCGAAAGTCTCGGGTTTAACAAGGATTTCGAATGTGACGCGAAAAACCCCCGTGGCATCGTGAGTGTGCGGTGCTTTGGCGTCGATGTCGCGTGGAGATTCCGCGGAGGGTTGATCGATGGGGAAAAGGGGCTCACGCCCGTACTCGAAAAAGGGATGTTCGAGGCATACGGCGGCAAAAAGCCGGTGGTGCTGCCATATACGCTGGGTGTTGCCGAGGAAGGTGTGGCTATGTTCGAGACTACCGTGACACTTGATGTGGCCGATCCTGACAATACGCCGCTTGCTATCAAGCTCGATGATTCTTACAGCAAGGCCAATATTTATGTCAATGGCTGGCTTATGGGCAGATACTGGAAGGAAATGGGGCCGCAGACCAGCTTTTTCATCCCCTGGGGCATCCTTGATCCGAAAGGCAGGAATCATATTGCAATCACTATCTGGCGCCGTTTCGAAAAAGGAAATCTTGGCCGCGTGACGCTTGAGCAGTTGCCCATGAATATGTAATGAAGATGTGTCGCCACGTGGGGAAGCCTCTCTTTGTGGTTTTATAAGCTGCCAACAAGTGGCCACTGTTTTTTAATTGCGAAACAGAACTGGGTGTAAATCCAGCAGACATTCAGGAGTGTAAAAGCGAAATGGGCAAATATGAACATATTATTATTGAAAACCGCAACGGCATTGCGGTGCTTACGATCAATCGTCATGAGCGCCGCAATATGCTTGCGGGGCAGACAATCGAAGAAATATCGCGTGCATTTGACACATTTGCCGCCGACGAGGCAGTCACGGCAGTCGTGATAGCCGGGGCAGGGGGCAAGGCATTCAGCGCCGGAGCCGACATCGACGGAGGATTCGACATATCGGATGGAGTGCGGCCATTTGTGGATGCCGGGCATTCGGTTTTCCAGAAAATAGAGCATTTTCCAAAGCCGGTCGTGGCGGCGGTCGAAGGTTATGCCTTCGGTGGCGGGTGCGAGCTGATGTTGTCATGCGATATGTCCGTTGCGGCTGAAAATGTGGTGATAGGTATGCCGGAGGTCGGGCTCGGATTGCTGCCGGGGTGGGGGGGCACGCAGAAGATACCCCGTATCGCCGGCAAAAATATAGCCATGGAACTGCTGCTTGGCGGCGGGCGGATCAAGGCACAGCAGGCAAAGGAAATCGGATTGGTCAACCGGGTGGTACCACGGGGTGAAGTGATGGGTGAGGCGCTGGAAATCGCGGCGCGGCTCGGGCGTCAGCCGGCGCATTCCATCAGGCTTATCAAGGACGCTGTATTGCGTGGTCTCAAGACTGATCTTGATGGCGGACTTGAGATCGAAGCCGAAAATTTTGTGGAGGCAGCCGGTCAGTCGGAAATCATGGCAAGGCTCGTCAATAATGGCATTATATGAAATATCAATTGAATTACCCTATGTATGGTTATGGTCTGCCGGGATGATCTGGTGTACCATCCGAAAATAATAAAAGACTTTTTGACACGGATTTCATGGATAGATCATGACTGTTTTTCGAAGAGGCTGGGTTTATCCCCGCCTGATACAAGGCTGCACAATCGAGTCGCTTCGATAAATTGTGGTAGGGAATTTCTATTGATATTCAGTATATATGCTATACTCCAGCCATTTTTTACGGGTTACAAGCGGCTGACATGTCGCTTGTAATCCGTAAAACCAGAGAATACTCCAAACACAGGGAGTTTTTTGGAGAGGTGCGGAGGACCTTTTCTGCACAAAAGGTCCTCCGCGAGTATTCCGTGAACGGTTACAAGTATCTGATTATACAGATTTGTGTCCATGATGGCTGGCTACCGGGTCTTGAGGACCGGAGAGAAGGTGAGTTCGCACAGGATCGGGTCATGGTCGAGGGTAGTGGAGTCCATCCTGAGAGTGGGAATGCCGGCCGGGCGTGGTCTGCCGGGCGCCTGGCCGAGAGTGACGCAGGAGCCTTCGGCGAAATTGGATACAACGTGATCGAGAGTGCGGCCGGCGTCGGTTTCGTAGGGGGGTGTGTGTTCGGCCGGGCCGCTGAGGTAGTAGAAGGGTTTGCCGTCGCCGACATGTTTGTCCCAGACCAGGATGTCGGAGTCGGTTTTGGGAGCCTTGAAGGGATCGAGATTCATGTCGCCGGTGATGAGGGTGGGTCTGTCAGCAAGCGCGAGTGGGGGGACAGAGCCGTAGCCTTCGAACATGCGCTGGACTTCGCCGGTGCGGCAGGTTTTGTCAGAGGCGATAGGATGGCCGTTGACGATGCGGTAAGTGTCTCCGCCCGCTTCGATGTCGATTGCGAAAATGTTGGCGAGGGGGTCGCAGCCTTCGGGGACGTCCTGTACTATATGAGCTTTTTCGCGGCATAGCTCGCCGTCGGGGCAACCGGCGACTTTGGCGAATCCGACGCGGACGCCGGTGCATTCGAAGCGGGCGCGCGAGTCGCAGACGATTGTGTATCCGGGTCCGAGCACTCGGCGGGCCTGGTCGCGGATTTCCTGCTGGTCGTATTGGTAGCATACCTTTTTGGGGCTTTTTTCGGGAGGGGACTGTTTTTCGCACCACTGCACGTCGAGTATTTCCTGGAGGTTGACGATGTCGGGTTTGATTTCGGCGAGTCCCTGCGTGACTTTTTCTTCCCATTTGTTCATGCAGAGTTTGTAGTACATTTTGTTGCAGTTGAGCACATCGGCGTTGCCGACGTTCCAGGTTAGCACTTTAGCCTTGAGGGGCGCGGCGGTTGACGGAGCTGGTGTGCAGGCGGCGAGCGCGCAGGCGGCAGCGGCGCAGGCCAGGGCGTGTCTGATGATATTGGGGCGTCGCGGTTGTGTAAGCATGTGTGTGTACCTCACGAAATCGGATTCCTTATCGTTTTACCATATCAATAATACACCTGTCCGGCGGTTTGTACATAAGGCGGCATTTTGAAAAGTGGGTGACAAGCCCTAAGGCGAGGTGACGATCACGACAGCGGCGGCCGAGTGGGTGCTGTGTGAGATGGATATGAAAAACGAGAGTGGTGCGCCATGAGGCGGAGTGGTTTCAGGAGAGAAGGAGAGAGAGGGTTTGCCGGCGGCTGAGCGGAGGATTTCGATATCGCGGAAGGATGTGACGCGGCAGTCGGATGGGAGTGCCTTGATGGCGGCTTCCTTGGCGGCGAAACGTGCGGAGTAGCTGCGGAGCGGGTCTGGGGCGGAGTCGCATTCGGAGATTTCCGCAGGGGTGAACACGCGGCTTTTCCACCTTTGGCCCCAGCGGGAGAGGGCTGTGTGGATTTCCGCGATGTCTACGATGTCGATGCCTGTGCCGGTGATGTCGGCCATGAAATGAGTCCTTGTGCGCTCAGTGGGGCGAGATTTCGTAGATGCCGCATTTGGAGCCGGCGAAGACGTGGCCATCGGCTGGCGAGTAGAGCAGGGCGCGGGGCTGTCCGCCTATGTGGAATTGTCGGACTTTGAGGCCGGTAGCGCGGTCGAGCATGACGAATTCGCCAGCGAAGTATCTCGTTGCGTAAATATACCTGCCGTCCTCTGACAGCGCAAGCTCGTTGACGCCGAATCCCGCGTGGAGAGACCTTTTTAATTTCAGGGTGCGGCAGTCGAAGACGTCGATTTTCGAAGCGAGGGTGCGCGCCACGAAGACTTCGCAGGCGGCGGTGTCGAGAGTGATGCCGGTGGATACCATGCCGGGCGATGCGGTGTGAGTGGTTTTCATCGTGCTGAGGTCAATCCTGTAGAGCTTGCCCCATACCCAGTCGGAGAGGTACATTACCCTGCGCGTGGAGTCGATGCGAAGGCCGTTGAGCGTATGGAGACTGTAGCCGAGTGAGTGTTCTTTCATGGTCGAAGAAGCAGGGTCGATTTCGTAGAGCCAGGGGAGCTCGGAAGTGACGAACACGCGGCTGGCGATACGGTCGGCGCCGAGGAGTTTGCTGACGCGTGTCGGGAAGGATTTTACCGGGTGTCCCGCCGCAAGGTCGAAAAGGATGATCTTACGGGCTTTCCAGAATGAGATCACGGCGAGGCTGTCATGGCCGCCGGTTACGATTTCCTGCGCGTTGCCGTATCCGAGTGGCGTAGCTGAAAACTTGCCGTGAGCGCCGGGGGTGATGCGCCCGAGAGTCGAATGGTCACGACCGCTGACTACGAGCAGATCGCCCTCGTGCCAGGCAAAGTCGTAGGGATTGGAAGTGATGGCGAGGCAGTCGCGCTCGCGTGGAGCGCCTTTCCAGTCGACGGTGCATTGCCTGTATGTCACGAGCGGACGCACGTGGCTGTCGAGCTCAAAGTCGCATTCCCGAGGCCGCCGGTCGGACGAATAGTAGGCGGTCACGACGGCGATCATGGCAATTTCGATGACAAAAAGGGAGCTGCGAAACGAGGGCTGAATGCGCTTGCGGGAAACAATCGGGATGATCAGAAGTACCCCGGCCACAACCGCGAGGCAAATTGCCGCGTTGAGCGGAGTGAAAAAAAAGGCCATGAGCGCGAATGGAAAGAGCAGGGCGCAGATGCCCCAGAAGATTGCGGCGATGAATAGTCCGAGCGCTTGTTTCATAGTGAAGTCTGTTCGTTGTACGATTGATTAGTTGATATTCCCGGCGGAGAACTCTATTCCTCGAAAAAGGTTTTTCCGCACCTCTTTCAAAAAGCATATATTTGCTTCCCCGTCTCGCGACTGCTATCCCGAATTCTATCGCAGAATTCGGGATAAAACAGAAAGCGGGGGCCGGAGCCCCCGCGTCTTGTGGGTGAAAGTGAAAGCCCGAGCTACTTGTCGTCGCCATCGGCGAGCATTTTGCCGAAGCCCTTGATGAGTGGGCCGAAGAAATCGATTGGGATGGGAAAGATCGTGGTAGAATTGTTTTCGGTAGCTATTTCCGTGAGAGTCTGGAGGTAGCGGAGCTGGATGGAAATAGGCTCTGACGACATGACGTGGGCGGCTTCGGAGAGGCGTTGCGAGGCCTGAAATTCGCCTTCGGCGGCTATGATCTTGGCGCGGCGTTCGCGTTCGGCTTCGGCCTGTTTGGCCATTGCGCGCTTCATTTCCTGCGGCAGCTCGACATCCTTGACCTCGACGGTGGTGACTTTGATGCCCCAGGGATCGGTGTGTTTGTCGACGATGTCCTGAAGGGTCTGATTGATTTTTTCGCGCTGTGAGAGGAGTTCGTCGAGTTCGGACTCGCCGAGCACGCTGCGCAGGGTAGTCTGCGAAATCTGAGAAGTGGCCGCGATGTAATTTTCGACATTGACGATGCATTTTTCGGGGTCCATGACCTGGAAGTAGATGACGGCGTTGACTTTTACGGGGACGTTGTCGCGGGTGATGACTTCCTGAGTGGGGACATCCATGGTGACGGTGCGGAGACCGACTTTGACAACGCGGTCGATGCCGAAGGGGAGGACGATGATGAGGCCGGGGCCGTTGCCTCCCGCTACGGCCTTGGAGAGGCGGCCGAGGCGGAATATTACCGCGCGCTGGTACTCGGGGATGACCTTGACTGTGGTGGCGACGAAAACTACTGCGATGAAAATCAGAAAACCTAATGCTTCCATGCTGAATCCTCCTGTATGTGTTTTGATACTTTCTATGTCTGAGTCCTGGGTCGAACAATCAGTCGCATTTCGTCGAGGCGGACGATTTCGAGTTCGGTGTCTTTGGGAAATGCCGCAGGAGTGTCGGTGGCGGCGTCCCAGATGGTGCCCTTGTGCAAGACTTTGCCTCTGGCGCCGCTCCAGGATATGACCGTGACGGTCTTGCCCGCGAGGGCTTCCGATCCGGTAGCGATCGCGTTCTGATGCGCCCTGACGATCGGGACTATGCACAGTACGGCGATGATGGCGAGTATGGCTATGGCGAAATAGGTCATCTTGTCATCCATCCAAAATGATATGCCTGCGAAATTGATCAACATGAGTTAAGTATAATCTCCGGACGGTAATATTTCAAAAAAGCGGTGCTCATCGGCATCGGGCGGCGGTGTCTGGAGAGAAAGGGTTCACTCGATATCGTAGTCTGCGAATGGCCTGACGGTGTCGAGCCCGGAGAAGTATTTTTCCCATCCCGGGTGTGTCATGTACCAGACTTTTTCGAGGCGGCGGTTGCGGGCGAACCATTCGATGGTGCTTTTCATGCCTTCGGCCGTGTCGGGATACTTGAAGGTGTAGCCGGTCGACTTGAGTCGCGAATTGTCGACAAGATAGCTTGCGATGAGTTCGGAAAGTTCTTCTTTGTAGACATCGAAGAAAGGGATTTTTTTAGCGGCTGGGATGACGGATTCGGCGAATTTCAGGAAGCTCTCGGGGATGTGGACCTCTGGCGGCTCGACGTCGAGCAGGGTGGCGACATCGCGGAACGCTTCGGCAAGTGTCACGGGAGTGTCGTCAGTGACGTTGAAGACCTGGCCGGAGATGGGCATCTGCTGAAGGGTATAGAGCAGATGCATGGCGGAGCCGACGACATCGTCGATGTGGACGAAGTTGACGATCGAGTCGCCTTTGCCGGGGATGGGGATGAGCGGGACGATGAAGCTCCAGATGAAAGGTTTCAGGGAGCGGGCGATGCCACTTTCGCCGCGTGGGCCGTAGACGGCAGTGGGACGCAGGATGACTGTGGGGAGCCCGCCGGCGGCGAATTCACGGGTGACGTTTTCCTGTTCGAGCTTCGCTTCGGAGTAGGCGCAGCAGGGATTGGGCGTGATGTCTTCGGTAACGGGTTCGTTGGTGCGGGCATTGCCGTATACGGTGATGGTGCTCCACACGGCTACGCCGCGCAGGTTGTCGGTATGCGACGCTGCCACGTCGAGCAGCGCGCGCGTGCCGTCGACATAGACATGGCGAAGGATGTCCCGTTTGTACTTCATGCTGTTGAGTCCCGCGGGGTGCATGATGTATTCGACCCTGTGATCCTTGAACAATTTTTTAAGCGAGTGCGGGCGGGTGACGTCGGAAGGGATGATTTCGAGCGTGACGCCGCGATATTTTCGCGGATGGCTGTTCATGTATTTCTTGTGACGGAGGAGATGGTGATAGTTGGCGCCTGGCAGATCGGTAGCAAGCACCGGGTATCCGTATTGCAGCAGGTAGTCGACAGCCGTCGAGCCCGTAAATCCTGCGGCGCCGGTCACGAGCACCACCCCTCTGTCATCCCTGCGTCTGGACATTCGTTGCTTCACCTCATCATCTTCACTGTTTGCCGGCATCTCTGCCGATCATGATTTTTACGACATCGTAATACATGCGGGCGCGGGCCTTCGCGCCTTTCCAGAATCCCATTTTTTCTTCCTTGGTCCGCTGAGACACATTGTCGAGCCCGACCTCGTAGATCGGGATGTCATTGTCTTCGAGGAATTTGTTGATGGCTACTTCGACACCATAGCGCGTGTCTTCGATATCAACCTGATCGAGGATTTCCCTCAGGATGGCGCGCTGGCCGGAAAGCATGGGAGCCACCTTCTGGGCAAGGTCGGTCACGGCGCGGCCTTCGGTGAAAACGCCCATCGTGGTCTTGGCCCGTCCGTCGAGCACGGGCGCGAGCAGCGCTGCGATGTGCCGCTGGTGCAGGCCGATGAGGTCGGCGTCGATCAGCAGGATCACTTCCGCGTCGGTGCTGCTTATGCCCGCCTTGATCGCTCCGCCCTTGCCACGATTGTGCGCAAGGTTGACGAATTTGATCCCGACTTCTTCCGAAGCAATCTCGGCCGTGCGGTCCTTCGATCCATCGTTGACGACAATCACCTCGTCGAGATTTTCCATCCCGCGCAGATTTCTGATCGTGTCCCTGATCGACTGTTCTTCATTATATGCAGGCACAAGTGCCGCTACCTTCATGCTTTCACTCCCGCAATCTCTTTCACGAAAGCCACAGTATCGTCGAAATCTGTCAGCCGCTGCTCTTTCGTCGCGCGCGTCTTGACCTCGAATTTCCCTTCCTTCGCGCCCTTGCCGACAACAATCTTGACCGGAAAACCAATCAGGTCGGCATCCTTGAATTTTACCCCGGGGCGTTCGTCTCTATCATCCATGATAACATCGATACCCGCCGCCGTGAGCGTCCCGTACAATTTTTCGGCCAGCGCCATCTGATCAGCATCCTTCACGCTCACCGGCACGATGTCCACCACATAAGGCGCCACTGCCACAGGCCAGATAATCCCGTCATCATCATTGTTCTGCTCGACAATCGCCGCAAGCGTGCGCCCAACGCCGATGCCATAGCAGCCCATGACTACAAGCTCATCGCGGCCTTCCGCGTCGGTATAAGTGACATTCATCTTCTTGCTGTATTTCGTGCCGAGCTTGAATACATGCCCAACCTCGACACCCCTGTAAAGCTTCAGACTGCCGCCGCATCGCGGGCACTGGTCGCCGCTCACCGCCTCGCGGATGTCGGCAATCCTGCCTGGAGCGAAATCACGGCCGGTGTTTATATTCTTCACATGCACATCCGCCGCGCCGCCGCCACTGATGAAATTCGCCATCGGCACGACACTGCGATCCATCACTATCTCCGCCCGTCCGCCAATGCACTGCGGCCCGGCAAAGCCCACGGGCGCGCCCGTCACGGCCTCCACCGTTTTTTCATCAGCAAGCTCAAGCACCGTCGCGCCGAGCAAACGTTTCAGCTTTATTTCATTGACCTGATGATCGCCCCTCACAAGCGCAACCACCGGTTTTTCATCGGCAACATACACCAGAGTCTTCACGAAACTATCGGCCCCGATGCCAAAAAACGCTGTCAGGTCCTCTATGGTCTTAACATCCGGAGTCGCCACAGCCTCAGGCTCAAGCAGCGCCGCGCCACCATCCGGCGCGGCATATTCACCACCCATTTCCGCCCGTTCCATATTCGCCGCATAATCACAGCTCTCACACGAAACGACCGTATCTTCGCCCGACTCCGCCAGCACCATAAACTCATGCGAAGCATCGCCGCCGATTGCCCCCGAATCCGCCTCCACGGGCCGGCACTTCAGCCCGCAACGCTCGAATATGTTCACATAAGCTCCGTACATCTTCCTGTAGCTCTCATTAAGCCCCTCAAGGTCGACATCGAAGCTGTAAGCATCTTTCATCAGAAATTCGCGACCCCTCATGAGCCCGAATCGCGGCCTGATCTCATCGCGGAATTTCGTCTGTATCTGATAAAGCGTAAACGGCATGTCGCGATACGACTTGATGCGTGCCCGCGCCACATCGCAGACCACTTCCTCATGCGTCGGGCCAAGCGCATAATGCCGGTCCTGCCGGTCCCTGACGCGGAAAAGGATATTTTCACGCATATAGACCTCAAGCCTGCCCGACTCTTCCCAAAGTTCCTGCGGCTGCATGGCAGGCATCAGCATTTCCTGCGCTCCAGCCCTGTCCATCTCCTGCCGCACGATGGTTTCGACTTTCCGTAATGCCCTGTATCCAAGCGGCAGATATGTGTAAATCCCCGATCCGGTGCGCCTGATCATGCTTGCTCTCAGCATCAGACGGTGACTGACAATCTCAGCCTCGCCGGGGGTTTCTCTAAGTGTCTCAAAAAACAGATTCGAAAACTTCATCTCATCATTCTCCAACGTCGATCAGCCGTCGACAGTCTTATTTTGACCAAACCGCTTCGGCAAACCCATTTTTGTTTTTCAGTAATTTACCCTACAAGTGCACAATATTCTCAAAACCGAATTACGGTTTTAAAAAACATACTGACATTCATTCACTCTTGACGTTATCTCTGATACAGGCCTCGAGCCTCTTCTGGCAGATCACGTTTGCCACATCCGAGTGAGTTCTTTCGATCAGCGCCCGCAGTCCATCCTGCTTGCGGCGCGCCGGCACCACTGCTTCCGTATGGTCAAATTTCAGCAGAAGGCCGAAAAGATCATCCATCATCGCCAGCAGCTCCTTTGCCCGGTCGAGCATGTCATCGCGGAGCATATCGAGAATATGCCTGCGGATTTCGCCAATCGAATCGGCCAGTCCGAGCACATACCCCCGCTCATCCGATCCCAGGTCTTCCTGCGTCGGCACCGGACTGCCCGTAAGAAAGGAAATCGTGAGCGCCGCTTCGCAATATTCCTGCATGGCCTCTTCGGTAAAGCCGAACCGAGTTGTCATGCCGGCAAGCCTGGCTGCCATGTCGCGCCCGAGCTTCACACTATCACGTGCGGCGTCCATGTTTCCCTTGTGTATGTCGCGAACTGCCTGCACCGACAGACGCCGCAGCTCTCTCGATGTCTGATATGCCACTTCACGGTCTTTGTCTATCGCGTCAAAATGCCCTTTAAGCCTGTCTATTTCGGAATAAAGCATCGAAAGATCCATCAAAATCCCCTTGTCAATACAATTTTCAGTGCATCACGAGCCAAAAAGCCGCGAAACACCCGGCATCTTTAGACAATACATAAGTCCCTATGACACACATCCCGCAATTATATGTCACTTTCCATAATATTGAAACCCGCGTTATCTGATGAACACAGTGACACCGTGGCAGGCGTTCACTTATTTATCAGTGAGTATTTTTCATCTTTATGCTTCAGATTCTGACATGGATTGTCAATAATACTGGCCAGACTCTACGCATCCGCAACAGTCGAAAGGAGCATCATGGAACCATACAAAGTATGCGTGACCTCACGGGAAGTAAAAAACAGGATCGTCGAAAGCACTGTCAGAGGCCATGTCGTAATGACCGATCAACCCAGGGAATTCGACGCTGACGACACTGCCCCAACTCCCCCCGAATACCTCGCAATCGCCTATGGAAGCTGCCTTGTGTCCACCATGCGCTTCATTGCAATTCTTGAAAAACTGAATGTCGGAAACATCGAAGTGACAGTATCGGGCGAGATTGATTTTTCCAGAGCCATGGGCATCGTCACAGCCAGCCGTGCCGGATTTTCCGGACTCGCCATCTGCGTGAGATTCGACGCTGACATGACTCTCGATGAAAAATATGCTTTTGTCAAAAAAGCGACCGAACGCGGCGCCTCAATCGATAACATCATCAATCCGACAAACGTGACTTGCCAGGTGACATAAATCATATTCTGCAATGGGTGATAGACATCTGCCGCACAACGCAAAAGGGCGCGTCGCGCGCGCCCTCCTACCGTTATGTTAACCCCCGCGAGGGGAGCTGTCCCGGTATCCCCGCCGGTTCGGGTGAAGCACTCATATATTCATTCTTTATGCCTCTTCGATGGCTATCTTCTTTGCTTCGGGTTTTGGAGCTTCTTCCTGTTTCGGGATTCTTAATTCCAGAATTCCGTCTTTATAAGCTGCCGTTATGTTATCAGCAACCACACCATCCGGCAGGTAGAATGAACGCTGGAATTTCCCGTAGCGACGCTCCACCCTGTGGAACACCCTGTTTTTCTCTTCTTTTTCTTCCTTCTTTTCGCCACTGATGACGAGTACTCCATCGTTTACTTCGACGGAAATTTCTTCCTTTTTGATGCCCGGCACCTCTGCCTTGAGCGTATAACCCTTTTCGTCTTCGACTACGTCGACGACCACATTGCATGTGGGGCAATCCTTCCCAAAGATGGCCGGTGACGCAAAGTTGTCGTTGAACAGCTTTTCGAATGTGTCGCCGAATCCGAATATGTCGGCTGCCGGATGTCCGTTTCTAAATCTTACGAGTGCCATGACTAACACCTCCAGATGTATTTGAACAGTTTTCGGGGCAACTATAGCTGCTTTGCCTTTTTGCCCCTCCCTTACGTTTTTTATTATAAACAGTGAGCCCTAAGGTGTCAACTATTATGTAAAATATTTTTATGCAAGCCCGCTCTTTCATTGTTTTCATGGTGAAACAGTGCCTGAAAGCGGCGGGGTGCGGAGACCCCGCCCTGCAGTTCAAAACGCTTCCACATATTTTCTGAAAAGATCGTGTTTTTGTGAAATCTCTTGACCTGTCACTTAACGGCAGAGGCATCCAGGAAAGGTTTCGCGGCAACTGAATGATAAGTGCGGGAGCGGTCAGACGCCAGCGAGAGCCTGCTCGAGGTCGGCGATCAGGTCTGCCGTGTCCTCGACGCCGACGGAGAGACGGCACAACTGGTCGGTGATGCCGACGGCTGCGCGTTGCGCCCGGGTCATGTCGTAGTAAGTGACTGTAGCGGGATGCGTGATCAGCGACTCGGTGCCGCCGAGACTTGGCCCCATCATCACTATCTCAAGTGTGCGGAGAAATTTCTGTACCTGTTTGAGATTGCCGTCGATCTCGAACGAAAAACACCCGCCGCAGCCCTTCATCTGGGCCTTCGCGATCTTGTGGCACGGATGCGAGGCAAGCCCGGGGTGCCATACGCGTGCTATCTTGGGATGGGCTTCGAGCCACTTCGCCACCGCGAGCGCGCTTCTGTTCTGATGATCGACACGCAGCGCGAAGGTCTTGAGTCCGCGGATCAGCAGCCATGCGCAGTGCGGGTCGATATTGCCGCCCGTGGTCTTTTGGAATGTTTTGATTTTCGCGATGATACCGGCATTGCCGAGTACTGCGCCGGCCATGATATCGTTGTGGCCGGAAAGGTATTTCGTGGCGCTGTGGATCACCATGTCGACGCCGTATTCTATGGGCTTCTGATTGTACGGAGTCGCAAACGTGCTGTCGATGATGACTGGCACGCCGGCTTTTTTAGCAGCGGCCACGAGCTTGACAAGGTCTATCACATACAGGTAGGGATTGGTCGGTGACT
>CAZQSL010000047.1:0-24115 GCA_964595945.1 uncultured bacterium | reverse complement strand
ACTAGGGCGCGCGACGAGTTTCCAAAAGGCCGACCGCTATCTCCAGACATACTGCTGCTCGCAGGTGCGCGGACTGATGGAAGATTTCGAAAACGGCAAATACCAGGGCATCTCGGGACTCGTGTTTTCGCACACCTGCGATTCGATGCAGCCCTTCCATGACATCTTCCGCAAGGCATACAAGGACCTTTTCGTCCATGCCGTCAATCTGCCGTCGAAGATGGAAGGCGATGTGCCGTTTAAATACGCCGTCGCCGAAATTAACGTGTTCAGAAAAAAGGTGGAAGATTTTTCCGGCACGAAGATCACACCTGAAGCGCTGAAGGACGCAGTAGCCGTCTACAACGAAAACCGAACGCTTCTCGACAAACTTTACAGGCTCCACATCGCGCACCCCGGCAAAATCCCGAGCGTGACACTGATGCACGCAGTCGTCGCGTCGGTCAATTCCGACAAGCGCGAAACGAATAAAGTGCTCGCCGGCTACCTGGCGCAGTTCGACGAAAAAGCACCGGCAGACAAGTCGAAAAAGAAAATCGTCATTGTCGGCAACATCAACATCAACGAAGAAATCTACAACCTCGCGGACGAATTCGGCGCAATCGTTGCCGATGACGACCTCTGCACGGGACGCCGCTATTTCGAATGCACCACAAAAGAACCGACCGTCGAAGGTATCGTAAAACGATTTTTCGAAAAACCGATCTGCGCCGCAAAACACCGCGGACTCCACACGCGTGACACTTACATCACTAACCTTGCTAAAAAGCACGAAGCCGCAGGCGTACTCTTCCTCTATCTCAAATTCTGCGATCCACACTGCTTCGATTATCCCTACATCAAGGAAGCGCTCGACAATGCTGGCTTCAAATCACAGTTCTTCGAAGTAGAAACCTCACTCATGCCTTCAGGCCAGATCAGAACGAAGCTTCAGGCGTTCATGGAGATGCTCGGCTGACAATGAGGGTCACTTGACCGCGACAACCCGCGCCCGCTGCGCGGCAACCACTTTACCGGAGTAACGGCCATGCCAAAAATTCCAAGTAACGACGTACTTAAAAAGATGATGATGAATTATTATACAAAAGCGAAACTCATCGAAAAATATCTCATGTGGGCGCCCAAGAGCGTGCGCCCCCCGATCGCGTGGATCACGTCAGGCGGCCCTGTCGAACTCCTCGTAACCATGGGCGTCATACCGATCTACCCCGAAAATCACGGCGCGATGATAGGCGCTAAAAAGATGGGCGTCGAACTCTCCGACGTTGCCGAAAGCCGCGGCTACTCGCGCGACCTGTGCTCCTATTTCCGCTGCGACGTCGGCCAGGCCGTCACGCACAAAAGCCCTATCCCCGGCGGACTCCCACGCCCCGACTTCCTCCTCTGCTGCAACAACATCTGCGGCACCGTCCTCAAGTGGTACGAAGTACAGGCTCGCTATTACAACGTCCCTCTAATCTTCTTCGACACCCCTTACAACTACTACGGCGAAACACCCGAACTCGTCGACTATGTCCACAATCAGTTCACGGAACTCATCCCACAGCTCGAAAAAGCCACCAATCGAAAATTCAACGAAAAACGATTCGGCACCGTCATCCAGCACGCGGCGGAAGGCGTGCAGGCGTGGAACGACGTACTCTCGTCATGCACCTACACCCCTGCACCCATGAGCGCCTTCGATGCGTTTTTCTACCTCGCCCCCATCGTCACTCTACGTGGCACCAAGGCCAGCGTCGACAAATATATCCAGCTTAAAAATGAACTCCTCGACCTCGCGAAAAAACACGTCGGAGCCGTCGAAAACGAACAGTACCGCCTCGTCTGGGACAACATCCCCATCTGGTACAAAGTTGGCCGACTGTCCAAAACCTTCGCGAAATACAACGCATGCCTCGTCGGTGACACCTACACCAACGCCTGGGCCGACAACTCATTCACCACCGAAAACCCAATGCGCGAGATGGCACGCGTCTACGCCACTATCTTCCTCAATAAGAACATCGAAGACAAAACAAAGAACTTCGTCAAACTCATGAAAAAATACAACGCCGACGGATTTGTACTCCACTCCAACCGCAGTTGCAAACCCTATTCCTTCGGCCAGCTCGACATCAAGGAAGAAGTCACCCGCCAGACCGGCGCACCCGGCATCATGATCGAAGCCGACATGTGCGACTCGCGCGCCTACGCAGAAGAACAGATCGAAACACGCATCCAGGCATTCATGGAAACCCTCAAGGAACGGAAATCAATGGCATGATCACTCTCGGCATCGACCTCGGCTCCAACACCATAAAATCCGTCGCACTCCGCGACGGCGCCACGATTATCGGCTCAGCTGTCCGCAAAAACGGCCACGACACAAAAGGCATCACTGACGAATGCGTACGCGACGTACTCGCACAGGCAGGCGTGCAGATGTCCGACATCACAATGACAATCGCCACTGGCTATGGCCGCGTCACGTGCGACCTCGCCGATCAGGAAATCAGCGAAATCTCATGCCACGGACGCGGTGCCTATTTCCGCAATCCCGCCACCCGCACCATCGTCGATATCGGTGGCCAGGACAGCAAGATCATATCTCTTTCCGACAACGGGAAAGTCCTCGATTTCGTCATGAACGACAAATGTGCCGCCGGCACGGGTCGATTTCTCGAAGTCATGGCGCAGGCGCTCGGCGTGCCGCTGTCCGACTTCGGCGATGTCTCAGCGCGCGCCACCGGCGAGGTGGAAATCTCCAACACCTGCACCGTGTTCGCCGAGTCAGAAGTGATCTCTCTAATCGCCCGCCGCGAATCCATAGAAAACATCATCGCCGGCCTGCACAAGTCGATCGCCAACCGCGTCCATTCGCTCGCGTCACGCCTGCGCTACGAAGAGCAAATCGCCCTTACCGGCGGCGTAGCCATCAATTCCGGCATCAGACGGGCGCTCGAAACCGCTTTCGGCAAACCCGTTTCGCCCCCGGAATCACCACAGACCATCGGCGCTCTCGGCGCTGCTCTTTTTGCTTTCGACCGCGCCAGGTGACTTTCCGAACTGTGCCACTGCTCAAGTCTATAGTTTTTGGGCAGAGGCGCGGAGAGATTACAGAGTTTTCTTGAACCACGCGAGTGTGTCGTAGATGACTCTGTCGAAGGGTACGATGTGGTCAGAGTCATACCAGATGATTTTCTTGTCGGGAGTGGTGATGAGGCGGTGGAGTTTGAGCATGGAAGGGATGGAAATGGTAGTGTCGCGCACTCCGTTTTCGAGCAGTATCGGGCGGTTGCCGAGGTGAGGGGCGAAGACGGATGGATCGACGTATTTGAGCGCGTCCATGACCTGTGAGGGAGTGAGGTTGTTGTCGGTCATGTATTTTTTGATTTTGGTGACATCTCCGTAGTCCGAGAACTCGAAGAGAAGCCGGAGATCGCCGCCTCCGTCGCAGATGACGATGGATTTGATGCGCGTGTCGAGGGCTGTGGCGGCAGTGCCGGTAAGAGCGCCCATGCTTATGCCGAAGTATCCGATACGGCCAGGGTCGAGGCCTTTCCATCCGGCGACGACATCAAACCCCCTGAGTATGTCCTTGATCTGCATTTCCATGTGTTTGCCGCTGTCGGCGGGATTTGGCATCAGGATGTCTTTGCCTTCTTCGGCGCGCTCGCCCTTGAAGACGCCGTCGATCGCGAATACCGCGATGCCCTGGCCGACCCACTGCTGGCAGAGGTCCGCGAGGCTTTTGTCGGAGACGTGGAAGTGCATGAAAAACACTACCGGGTATGAGCCGGCGACTGTCGAGCGTTCGGATTTGTACGGCTTTATATGGGGTTTTGGCATCATGAGTACAGCCGGTACGCGGTCGCCGTTGAGGCTGTCATAGAAAAGGTGATATTTCGTGAATGCGGTAAAATCTTTCTGGCCATCAACTGTAATGTTGAGAGGAGTGTTTTTATCGTAGGCATAGCGGGCCTGGACTTCGGCCCAATCCATCTGAAGGCTGAATTCCTTGTCCGGCATCGGCCCTGGATCGGCTGGCGGCGTAACGGCGGCAAGGGCAGCGGTCGCAGTGATAGGATTGGCCGCAAAGCGGTTGTCAGACTGTCCGGCGGGTTGAAGTGTGCCCGCGAATGTCAGGGTGAGCAGAGCCGCTGCTGCGGTGGCCAGCGTCTTTTTCATCAGTTTTGCAGAAAAGCCTGGGGTCATTTTGACTTTCCTCCGTTCGAGGCGATGTGCGCATCAGGGCGCATTTTTCAGTCTATTCTCATTTATATCAATTGATGTGTCAATGAAATTATTCATTACACCTGCGCCAAACAATCGGCGAGTTTCTACTTTTTTCCGTCGATGATTTCAGCAGGCAGTGTTTCGTTCATACTGCCCTGACGATACCCGTCAGAGTCGATCGTGACATAGTCGAAGCCATGTGCGTGGAGGCGGGCTGCTACTGCCTTGCGGGTTTTTGTCTGCGACAGTTTTTCGATTTCGGAGGCAGGCACTTCGATGCGGGCTATGCCGTTATGATCACGAATACGGACGAGCGAAAACCCGAGGGAGTAGACATACTGCTCGCAATCGTCGATGCGGGCGAGTTTTGCGGCATCGAATGGCGAATTGTACGGGAATCGCGAAGCGAGGCAGGCACGCTGTGGATGATCCCAGGTGGGCAGTCCCATCTGGCGGGAGAGTTCGCGGATTTCACGTTTTGAGAGTTCTGCATCTCTGAGTGGACTGACGACATGGTACTCATGACCAGCGCGCTCGCCGGGACGGTAATCGCTGGAGTCGTCAGCATTGGCGCCGTCGAAAATGACTGCAAGGCCGCGCTCTTTCCTGATCGCTTCGATTCGGCCGAATAGCTCCTTTTTGCACAGATAGCATCTGTCAGGGGGGTTTGCAAGAAAAGTGTCGCTGGAGCATTCATCAGTGTATATCATCAGAATATCCGCGCCGAGACTTGTGGCGGTCGATCGTGCGAGATCATGTTCGAGTTTTGAATAGGTCGGGGAAACGGCAGTGACGAGCAGAACCGATCTGCCAAGTGTTTCGACAGCAACGGCAGCAAGGAAAGTACTGTCGACACCGCCTGAAAAAGCAAGTACGCCACTGCCGGCGCTGGCGAGGATTTCTCTGAGACGAGTTGATTTTGGATCTGTCACAGCGGCTCCGTCCTGTCGATCACGCCGCCGCCGATGACAATGTCACCGTCGTAGAAAACAGCCGACTGGCCGGGTGTCACGGCGAATTGAGGTTCGTCAAAAGTAATGGTGAAACCCGTTTCTGCAGGAGAAATGCAGGCGGGTGCTTCGCGGTGCATGTTGCGGATGCGGACGGCTGCCTGGAACGGGTGCTCCGGTGTTTCGCCCGGGAACGAGGTATTGGTGACCGTAAAAGTGCGGGTGAATGCTTCGTGGCGTGAGCCGGCGGTTATGGTGTTGGAATCAGCATCGATGGAGACGACATACAGTGGATTTTCTGCTGCGATGCCAAGACCGCGGCGCTGGCCGACAGTGTAGCGCCATGTGCCGGTATGCTCGCCGATCTGATTGCCGGAAGTATCGACGATAGGGCCTGGCCGGTCGGGAATGTTGAGCAGTGCGCGATAGTCGCCGTTGGCGATGAAGCACAGGTCCATGCTTTCGGGTTTATGAGCCACCGGGAGTCCGCGAGATTGGGCAATGGCGCGAATCTCGCTCTTTTCAAAACCACCGAGCGGGAAGAGAATCCGCCTCATCTGATCTTCTTTGAGAGTATAAAGGAAATATGTCTGATCCTTGCGGGGATCGGCGGCGCGGGTGAGGCGTGGCTCATTGCCGCCCGTGATGCGCGCGTAGTGTCCTGTCGCGAGAAAGTCAGCGCCGAGTGCTGCGGATTTGCGGAGCAGCGCGTCGAATTTCAGGTGCTGGTTGCAGAGTATGCAGGGATTGGGCGTGCGGCCGCGGAGATACTCGGCCCGGAAGGTATCGATCACCATTTCCTGTAGTTCGCGTCCGAAGCTCAGCACATAGTGGCTCATGCCGATGGCAGTGGCAACGGCGCGTGCATCGCTTATAGCCTGAGGGCCACAGCAGGCATATTCGTTGCTTTCGGATTCCTGGGGAAGCCCGAGGCACATCGTGACGCCGGAAACATCATATCCATCTTCCTTGAGCAGTGCGGCAGCAGCGGAAGAGTCGACTCCGCCACTCATCGCAACAATGACTTTCTTCTTCATATATACGCTCGTATGCGGGAAGTGTCCCGCGCTGCTTTGATTTCTACATTTTATGGAAAAACGTCATAAAAGCAAAATGCGGCTCGTTCGCTGCAAGCCGCATTTCCTGATCACAAGGGGGTTATATATTGCATAGATCGGGGAAGGCGGATTTGAACCGCCGATCTCACGCCCCCCAGACGTGCGCGTTGAGCCGGGCTACGCTATTCCCCGTAAAACAACAGCTTTATAATATTGCATCATTTCCGTAATTTGGCAATGCCTTTTTTCAAATCGGCGATCTTGTCATCGAAGCCCGCGACATCGTCCTTTGTGGCCGCTCCGAGGTCTTTGAGGAGCCCTGCGATTGTAGATTTGACATCGATAAGTGGCTTTTTTGCAGATGCGCTGCCTGAGCCATCTATGATCCCTTCATCTTCGGCACCGTCTTTTTCGAACATGTTGGTCTGGAATACTACTGCTTCGTGAAGGTCTTCCAGAAAGTCTGCGAGGTCTTCGCTTTTTTCCTTACCCATGCGTTCCGCTTCAGCGAGTATTTCCTCGAAGTTGTCCTTGATGTATCCGATGATACCGAGTCCTACGTAGTACCATTTTTTTGCGATGTCTTCCATGTCGATCCTCCGGTGCAATTATCCCCGCGAAGGGGATTCAATAAGTATATCCAAAGGGCATGAGGCTTTCAACATCAGGAGCGTTTGCGATGGGGTTTCATGCCGAGCAGAAATCTGAATGGGGCGATGCGCTTGCCAAGCAGTTCGTATATGAGCGCCGTGGCGGCAGTCGAGATCATAAGTATGAAGGTGAATTTTGCGGGGATGCCCCATGGGAGCCTGATCACGTAAAAACCGATTGTGATGATAACGGTCTGGTGCAGTATATAGAATGGGAGGGCGGCTTCGGATGCGTACTTCAGGAATTTGTTGGTGAAATTGAGATATTTGGCTCCGAATCCAATGAGGGCAACGAGAGAGCACCATGTAGCAATGCCGCGGCACGCGAGCATCAGGGCTCCGATGGCAATTCCGTCTTCGTCGAACCGCTGTGTTATGAAGATGGCGGCGAAGATGAAAATGGCAGCCGTGATTGCGGAGGGAATACGCAGTTTGATCGAGGCATCCCGGAAATGGCTGCTCATGGCGAGTACATAGCCGAGGATGAAGGTGCTGAGATATAGAGTGACATTGCTCCAGTCGTCTATCAGATTTTGATCGCCATTGGGCCAGCCTTCCTGAAATGCCCACTGTCCGATGACAAACCACACCGCAGGCAGCATGATACGAGAGCCGGCAGAGAATTTCCCCAGGGTTGCTACGACTTTGTCCCTTGTGCCATCACGTCTGAGCCGCGCGAAAAGTGGTAGTGCGACGACAGAGAAGATGAAAAGATACAACATGAACCACAGGTGATTCCACGTCAGATTGCCTTCTGGATAAGGACCGGTGGTAAGGACGGTGGGATAGAACTTCAGGAATGATCCGGAGAATTCATGCTGCCCGAGGCGCTCGAAATATGTCTGAGGCGGTATGACAAGCAACATCCCTGCGGCAAATGGCAGCAGCAATCTCTTCACACGTTCTTTCAGGTATTCGCCATTGCCGCGAAAACCCATAGCGTAATTGGTGCTCATGCCAGCAAGCAGCATAAAAAGCGGCATGTGCCAGAAACCCAGCACCCAGTTGAAATACGTCAGTCCCATGCTTGTATCGCCATTTTTTATGTGAAAATCCCACACGACGAATATCATGGCCGTGTGGAACGGCACCAGCAGCACGACCGCGATCACTCGCAGCCAGTCTACATAATAAACCCTATCTCCCGGTTTCATGGGCATCTCCCGATCATGTTTTCACATCCATAATACACCGAAAGAAGAATACTTTCGACAAAAACACAGAACGCATCCCCTTACCCGTATGATTGCGTTATAGTATCAATATATGCTGATCGACAAGACATACATATTCCCGGCGCGCGGCGAGCGTGCCGCTTATATCGAGATGCCGGGGGGCAGAGTGGAAATCAGTTCCTGCGGCGTCCCGGCCGATGCGATACGTACGTCCGGGCGCGAGTCCCTCGACGCGATAGGCCACGCTATGGCCGCTGGTAGTATCACTTGCTCCTTCGCATCGTTTTTCGGTACTTCTCCATACGAACTCGACAGCCGCGGCTGCGCGGTCCGACTATACGATGGCCTGGGCAGCCCTGACTTTGCATACCTCACCGGTTATGAAAACGACTGGAGAGAGTATCCCGAATACTGTGATTTCCTTGTCCCGTCATCTCCCGTATATCAGCGGAAAAGATATCAATGGGAAATTTACAGCGAACTGCTCGATGCCGCGATTGACCACAATTGCGACTCTCTCCAGGTGGCTGATCTGGGGGCAGGCATTGGCCGCGAAGCGATATCGCTGTGCGCAAGAGGATGCAATGTTACGCTCATCGACGCATCACAAAACGCCCTGAAATCGGCATGGCGCCATCTGTCACAGACTTCGGGAGGTCTCTATGACATCGCGCTCGGTGATGTCTCCGATCTGTCATTCCTTCCAGGTGACAGCTACGACATCGCCGTTGCGCTCGAAATTTTCTGCTATGTGACCAACCCCGCAAAATGCCTTGCCGAGGCTATACGGATAGTACGTCCGGGTGGTCTTGTGCTGTTTTCCGTCGAAGCATTCGGGGGAGCGTTTCTTTCAGACCCGCATTATTTCGTGCATCAGATTATTAACGGTCATCTGACGGATGGTGTCCTCAGCGCGCCGGGCGAATCCTTCACGCGATACTTTTCGCGTGATGATATCTCCATGCTTTGCGCCGGGGCTGGACTGGCTGAAGTGGAAATCACGCCATGTCACTTTTTTGCGGACGGAGCTTTTGACGCGCTGGTCACCGAGGCCTCGCTGGCTGATCCGGACAGACGGAAACGATACGGAATGGCCGAAAGGGTACTTCGAACGCTCACTCCGGAAATACCCGTCCCGCCACGCGCATACTTCGTAGCGGCGACTGTCAAAAAAACCGGTTGACATAATGACGTTTTCAATATCAAATTTCAGCAAAGCAAATAAGGAATGGGAGGGCGAACATGACCACCAACACAAGCTTTGACAAGGCAACAGCCGGCCTCGCGGTCAACACGATCAAAACACTCGCCATGGATGCGGTGCAGAAGGCAAACAGCGGACATCCAGGCATGCCGATGGGCACCGCCGCACTCGCAGTGGCGCTCTGGAGCCGCTATCTCAGATTTGACCCCAAAGACCCCGAATGGCCGGATCGCGACAGATTCGTCCTCTCGGGCGGACACGGTTCGATGTTACTCTACTCGATGCTCCATCTCACGGGTTATGACTATTCGATCGACGATCTCAAAGAGTTCCGCCAGTGGGAAAGCAAAACTCCCGGGCATCCCGAAGTGGAACTCCCCGGGGTCGAAACCACTACCGGTCCCCTCGGTCAGGGATTCGCCAACGGCATCGGCATGGCAATAGCCGCAAAAATGTCAGCGCAACGCTTCAATACTGCCGATCATAAAATCATCACTCACAAGGTCTACGCATTCTGTGGAGACGGCGATATTATGGAAGGCGTCACATCGGAGGCAGCTTCCATTGCCGGACATCTCGGACTCGACAATCTCATATATATCTATGACGACAATAAAATTACTATCGACGGGTCCACCGATCTCACGTTTTCCGAGGATGTCGAAGCAAAATTCACCGCCATCGGCTGGAAAGTGCTGAATGCCGACGGGCATGATTTCGATTCGATATTCGCTGCTCTCGACGAGGCGCAGACGGCGGATCGCCCGGTACTCATCAAGGCATCTACACACATCGCTCACGGCAGCCCCGGCAAACAGGACACATCAGCTTCACATGGCGCTCCGCTCGGCGCGGATGAAGTCGCCGCCACCAAAAAGAACATCGGATGGGACCCCGGACAGTTTTTCCATGTCCCGCAATCCGTTTACGATTTCTTCGCGGCTCGCGTCACCGAACTCCAAAAGGAAAACGCGACATGGCAGTCTGAATTCGCCGCGTGGAAATCGGCCAATCCCGAACTCGCCGCACTCCGCGAAAAGATGTTCGCGCGCAAAACCCCCGAGACGCTCCTCGCCGATCTCATTTCCGCCCTTCCCGGAAAGCCCGGTCCAACTCGCGGATTTTCCAACGCCGTAATCCAGAAAGCCGCCGAACTATACCCCGGCCTCATCGGTGGCAGCGCCGACCTTTCACCTTCCAACAACACCACGATCAAGGGCGCAACCGCCATCAGTGCGTCTGATTTTTCAGGTCGCAATTTTCACTATGGCATCCGCGAACACGCAATGGGCAGCGTCGTCAACGGCCTCGCTCTCTACGGTGGATATATCCCGTTCTGCGGCACGTTTTTCGTATTCATCGACTACATGCGCCCGCCGGTCCGCCTCGCGGCCCTTATGAAGCTGCAGACCATATATGTATTTACGCATGACTGCTTCCACGTCGGAGAAGACGGCCCGACTCACCAGCCTGTCGAGCATATCTCGACTCTGCGCGCAATCCCCGGGCTCAATGTCTACCGCCCGGCCGACGCCACGGAAACAGCCGCCGCGTGGGCTGCCGCTCTTACTCGCACCGATGGGCCGACAGCTCTGCTGCTCTCGCGCCAGAACGTGCCGGAGATTGCCCGACCGGACAACTTCGATCCTGCGGTCATTCTCAAGGGCGCTTATGTCGTGTCCGAATGTGAAACCGAAAAACCCGAAATCGTAATCATCGCCACCGGCTCCGAAGTAGGCCCCTCGCTCGGCGCTAAAGCACTGCTCGGAGACGCGGCGAAAGGCATTCGGGTAATATCCGCTCCGTGTTTTGAAGTATTCGACAGCCAGAGTGAAGAATATCAGGCATCGCTCATCCCGGGTTGCTGCGTGAAGACTGTCATCGTCGAAGCTGCGTCCGCTCAAAGCCTCTACAAATATGGAGGCCGAAATGCTTTGTATATTACTGTCGAGGATTTCGGCAAATCCGCCCCCTCAGGCGTACTCGCGGAAAAATTCGGTTATACTCCGGAAAGGATCGCGGAAAAAATCAAAGCGGCATTCGGCATCTGATACCAAAAAGCTTTCAAAAGAGTAAAATGCGTGGAGGAAACTTTTTCATAAAAGTTTCCTCCACACCTCCTTCAAAAACTCTCATCGTTTATATCACTTCCCGTTTGTACCGTTTCCATATTGCTTGTATGAACGCAACTTGGTATGAACCGTATTGACAAGGCTGGATTCTGCAATGATATTTCGGGGTCCAGCCCTAACGGGACAGAGGAGAACCTTGCATACAACAGAGGTTCTCCGCTTCCTCTACAGTGCCTCCCTATCACGGTTGTCGTTTATACTGAATATCAATAGAAATTACCTACCGCTGTGGGTGCACAATGAAACAGTAACTTGGAGAGAAGTTAAGCATATAAAGCTTTTGGGAAGAGGTGCGGAGAAACCTTTTTCTCGAAAAAGGTTTCTCCGGCAGGTAAATTTTAATAATTATTCGTTTATTGGCTGGAGTTCGATGCCAAGTAATTACAGCCCTTGCCCCATGCAGTAATACAGTCCGTGTGATATCGCTTCGAGAGACTACAGCAAAATACTGACACTGCCGGTCAGTTCGTCACCCGGCTGTCCAGCCGGGCCGCCGGCATGACGGAATGGCGACGAAGCGATGGCTGTGCAGCCTTCGGGGATATCGAGTGAATACTCGATGCCGGAGAACGTCTTGCGCCAGCAGCATCCGATGGACCCATGAGGAGTGGGGACAGAGCAGCGAACATTCGTGATGTCGATTTCAGATAGCATAGGGCCAGGTGGCACGGCAGAGAAGCGGATGAATCCCGGAGCGAGCGGACGTATGCCGGTGAGTGCTTCGTTGATAATCTGCAGCACCCATGCGCTCCACGGGTGACAAAGGCTCGCTCGGGGCGCACATTTTGCGGGGCCCGCATCGCCATACCATTCCCAGAATGTCGTACCAGGGTCGGTGTCTATCATCGGCAACCACATGCCTGTGATGAGATCGAATGCTTCGCGGTAGCGGCCACACTTGATGAGCGCGGCGACCTCGAACGCTCCGATTGCGGGAAATACTTTTCGGTTGTGTGTGTCGGCAATGACACGGCTGAACCTGGCATCTGACGACAGCGAGCCCCACGGCAGATGGTTGAGCGCACGTAGACGATCGAGTATTTCGCCTGACGTTTCGGTGTCGACAAAATCGAAAAGCACTGCGAGCGCGTTGGCTTCGAGAGGTGTCTGCGTCTCGTCACATGATGTGTGGCGAATTATTTTTCCGGCCGGGTCATATAGATCAAACGGCACAAAACCCTGCTCGAAAACAGCAATTCGGATAGCGGCGGCGCGGTTGCGCCATTTGATAGCGACTGTCGTGTGCAGGAGTGTTTCGGCAACTGATGCGGCCTCTTCGAGCACCACGGCCCAGATGATGTTCGTTGCGGTGCTGAAACCCTTGCGGCGCACCGTATAATCCCATGAAAGGTCGTTGTGGCCGTTTGCGTAGAAAAGCGGAGTGGCGCTTTCTGGAGACGGCTTGGTCTGTGTTTCGAGCCAGTCGAATATACCGTTGATATGTGGCAGCATCTCTTCCACGAAACGTTCGTCGCCCGTGTGCATGTAGTAAAAGATGACACCCCGGATCCACCAGAGATTGTAAACGGAAAACACCTGAAGCGAATTTGTATACCACTCCGGCCGGTTTCGTGGAAACATTGCGTGAGGCACATAGCCCTGCCGCCATTTGTATGGGCCCCGCCCCTTGTCTTCGAGAAAGGACACAAGTGTGTCGCGCACGACCTTAGCATCGGCGAACGACTGAAAAAACGAGGGGATACAGAGCGCGAGGTCCATGGCCCAGATCACGCGGTCGCGCTTGGCGCCATCCATGATGTGCCAGTCGCCGCTGCCTGCGCGGTCGCAGCCGAGCGCAAATGCTTCATAAGGCCGCTTCGTGGCGATCTGCATGGTCGCGGCAGCGGCGCGCCATATCCTGTCGATACGTTCGTCGCTGCACTCCAGCCATCCCGGGATGGCATTGTCATCATTTGGCACATAATAGTCAGGCTCTACAGTGATGGAATTGATCGTGGCCCGTAGTGGTCCAAGTGGCCGGAGGAGCAGATATCGAAATCCGCCGCGGAGAAGTCTGTCACGCCATCGTTCACCGCCGGAGCCCCGGTAGATGTGCATCCCGAGACCGGGTACCACATCGAGATATATCCACGCCGTGTCGCCGATGGGATACAGATTGGCAAGGGATTCCGAAAAACTCACATGGACTGGAAACCCATGAGTCTCGCCAAAATCCACGATCAGCCTGCCGCCCGTCTCTCCTCCGAAGTCCACTACGATCTCACGCTCTTTGCCGACTCCGCCGAAAGTAACGGGTGAATCATACAAATGTTTCATTGCGGGTTTGTCTCGATACCACCATCTCACCGCCTGATTGTACAGGGGGAGTTTCATCATGCTGCTGTCGCTCATTGTCAACCATCCGGCAATGTGTCATTGTTCATACCCGTCATTATACACGATACCCGTTCGCTATGACATGGCACTCTCCGTGCATAAATAAAAAACCTTGAAAGAGAGACATCTTTGATATATCCTCATCGTAGCTGCAAAGGGTGCAGTTAATAATGGTAGGAGAACGGAATGAAAGAGATCAAGTCGAAATTTGACAACTGGCGCGCGCTGACTGAAACGGGATATTTCAAAAAACTGCCAGACGACAGGCTCGCCCTCATCGTCGACGGAGTGGAAAAAATCATCGACATGCACACCCATCTCGGCTGGACCGTGATGATCGCGAGAAAGATCGACCTGCTGAAAAAATACGAGCGTACCCGTCACAATTTCGATCCTGACCTCAAGGTCGACCTCGACATTTACATGGGCATGAATTTCTACAACGAACGTCCCAACTGGGGGAAAGAAGACTATATCCCCTGCGCCATATCACTGTCGAAATCCGGAAAACATCACACTCAGACCGTGCCAAATCTCGTGTGGGAAATGGACCCGCTCAAGATAGAAAAAAGTGTCGTGCTCGCACTCGATATCAAACTCGGCCCACATCTTTCCGACAATTCACGCCGCTTCGGCGAAGCCATCAAAAAAGGCGCGCCCGACCGCCTCGTGTTTTTCTGTACCGTCCACCCTAGCCATCCAAATCGCGAAAAAGCCATCGAAGAATCACTCGCACTTGGCGCGGCTGGTATAAAGATGCATCCCGAAATGATGATGACAGCCGCCGACGATCCCAAGATGATCGACCTGATGAAACTCTGGAAAAAAATGTCAGGCGGCAAACCTGTCCTGTTCCATACCGGCTTCAACGGCTTCGAGCCGGAAAAAGCTCGCAAACACTGCGCCATCGAACTCTATTACCCCGCAGTCGAAGCCCTCGAAGGCGTCCCGACTCTCATCGGACACTCAGCCATGAATCAGTACCGTACAGCCATCGAAATCTGCGAAAAACATCCCCACTGTTACCTCGAACTCAGCGGACAGCCAAAAACCCATCTCTGGGAAATGTTTGACCGCCTCGGCCCAGACCGCCTCGTCTATGGCTCCGACTGGCCGCTCTACCCTCAGCCGCTGCCTATCGCTAAAATCCTCATCGCTACGGAGGATCACAAGGAATACCGCTCCAAACTGTTCTATGACAATGCGGCAAAAATACTTGGTATGAAATGAATGGCCGATGAAAATCCCGGTATCCGTCCAGGACGGAGGGCTTGCCAGGCCATGCTTTTACAGGTCACGACGGCAATGACTTCCCGCTTCCCGGCCTCGGGCTCATGGGCTGCACTCCCGCTGCCCTGGACGGATTGAAGGTTTTTTTTGGCATATAAGTACCGGACGCGTGTAAAAACACCGATTACCGGGTAAGTATTTTCTGAATGGATGTTGCACTTTATTGGCCGGTGTGAGAGTCTGCGTAGCGGCTCAGCATAAGATGGCTGACATGCGTTTCTACCATCCCCCGGGAAAGCAGTTGTTCCTTTTTTACCCGAATCCTGCAATGGTATTCGGGGTTACAATGAAAGGAAATGCCCATGTCTCGCCGCACGGTGCTCGTTATTGACGATGATGTTGTACTGAGAAAATCCGTAGAGCAGGTATTGCTTGACGAATATAATGTCCTGACCGCGGGAGACACTCACGAAGCGATGCTGCTGCTGATGGAAATGCAGCAGAGAGTCGATCTCATACTGCTCGATGTGATGATGCCGGGGTTTGATGGTTTTTCCACGCTACTACTGCTGAAAGATGACGACAAAACGAGAAGCATACCAGTCCTGATGCTATCGGCCGTGGGCAAAAAAGAAAAGATCATTTCGGCATTCAGGGGCGGCGCTTCGGGTTACATGCTGAAGCCTTTCGATGAAAATTTACTAAAAAGAAAAATTAGTGAAATTTTGAATGGAAAATGCTAAAATTTCTGGGGTATCCTGAAAAACCCCGAAATTGCGCGGATATTTGACTGGCAACGGTGACATCGTGTTTTGAAGCAGGTTACATAGTGATTATTCGCCAGAATATTATATAACATAGACATGCGTTGACATCATTAAATATAATATTGGTAAACATCGAATACGATTGACGAGGTGTGACATTGGCAAGGAAAACGATCATGACAGTCGATGACGATCCGGTTGTGCTCGAAGCGATTTTCGAGGTATTCGGAACTGACTACAACATTTTAATGGCTCATGACGGGCACGAGGCTATCGACATCGCCTCACAGCAGGATATAGACCTGATCCTGCTCGACATAATGATGCCGGGATTTGATGGGTTTTCCACATTGATGCTTCTCAAAGAGGACAATTCCACCAAAAACATACCGGTTATCATGCTGACGGCAGTCGGGAAAAAAGAAAAAATCATCACGGCGTTCAAGGATGGGGCGTCGGGATATGTCCTCAAACCGTTCAATGAGGAAACACTCCGGGGAAAAATCGAAGGCGTATTGAACAAGCATTCCTGCGAAGAGTAATATATAAGAGAAATGAAAAGCCAGCGCAGAAAATTGTGTGTCATCGGCATAGATGGCGTGCCGTGGACATTTTTGAGGCAGTCGATCGCTGCAGGGCGCTTCCCGCATCTTGCCCGGCTCGCCACCGGAGGCATTCACCGGATGGATTCCGTAATGCCTCCCGTTTCGTCAGTCGCATGGACGACTTTTGCCACCGGGATGAATCCCGCCGGGCACGGCATCCTCGGATTTGTCGATCGCGTGCCGCGAACAGGTGAATTATTCATACCTACAGCCCGAAATGTCACGGCTCCGACCCTCTGGGGGCGCCTTACGCGATCCGGGCTCAAATCCGCAGTCATCAATGTCCCCTGTACCTATCCGCCAGTACAAATCAATGGCAAACTCGTCTCCTGCTTTCTCGCAACCGATCTTGCCAAGGCAACATGGCCGCCTCAGCTCGCCACGCGGCTTTCGGAAATTGGCTATATCATCGACCCGGACCCATGGAAGGCGCGCACCGACCTTTCCGGATTCCTTGACGACCTTTTTACGGCACTTGACCGCCGGCTTGCCGCCACTCTTGAGATTTTCGCGTCCGACGATTTCGATTTTATGATCTCGCACATCATGGAGACTGACCGGCTTGGCCATTTTTTCTGGGACCGTCTGTACGATCCCGCCGATCCTTTTCGCCCGCGCCTGCTCGAACTGCTCGACCGTGTGGACTCATTCATCGCCACCATCGCCGAGTCCATCCCATCTGGCACTCCCATGATCGTACTTTCCGACCACGGTTTCTGTCCGCTGAAATCGGAAGTCCACATCAATCATGCCCTCCGCGAAGCGGGCTTGCTAACGCCATCGTCTGAAGACGCAAAAAACATCTGCCACCTCACACGCGAAACCGTCGCGTTCAGCCTCATCCCGGGGCGCATCTACATCAATCTCAAGGGACGCGAAATGAATGGGTCCGTCGCACCCTGTGACTATGAAGCCCGCATCGCCGAAGTATCCGCACTGCTCGAATCACTCGAAGACCCCGCAACCGGCGAAAAAGTCATCGCGTCGATTCACCGCCGCGAGGATATTTATCATGGACCACATGCTGACGCAGCGCCCGATCTTATCGCACTTCCGATCGATGGCTATGACCTCAAGGGCACAGTCGCTTCGCCCTCGCTATTCACTCGCGGACACATTGTCGGCATGCACACTTACGATGACGCTGCGCTGTGCCTGCGCGGATTTGACCTCACGGACAGCGGACGGTTTTCCATCACCGATATCGCGCCTTCCATCCTGGCATACTTTGCCATAGACCATGCTCCGCTCGATGGCAAAATCATATTTCGACAATCGGACAACGCAGGATAGCCAGTATTGCAAATACTGGTCACACGGCCATGGAGTGACCGATGACGCCAGGTTCGATTTCGGCAAGTTTGTCGTAGACGTTGATGGGAGGACCGCTGTGTACGATGGTTTCGATTTCTACTTTGCACTGTATGGCGGCCGCGACTATTTCCGGATCGAACTGGTGGCCGGAGTGAGCGACGATTTCGTCGAAGGCGTCTTCGAAGCTGATGGGTTTGCGATATGGCCGAAATGATGTCATTGCGTCGATGGAGTCCGCTATGGCAATAATGCGGCTGCCAAGTGGGATAGCGTTGCCGGCAAGACCGTCGGGATAGCCGAGTCCGTCGAAGCGTTCGTGGTGCGATCGGATCATGCTGGCGATTTCCGCGAGGCTTTTCACTCTGCTGATGATGCCTTCGCCGATAACCGAGTGGCGCTGCACTTCGGCGTATTCGTCGCATGTGAGACGGCCGGGTTTGCGCAGTACTGTTTCGCTCACTCCGATCTTGCCAATGTCGTGAAGATGCGCGGCAAAGTGGATTTCGTCGAAATCCGTGCAGTTCATACAGCGGGCAATGACGCACGTCATGTCCGATACCCTGATGGAATGGCCGCATGTGTACGGGTCTTTTGCGTCGAGTACTACTGTGATGGCTTCGATAAAGTCATGGAAATCAATTTTTTCTATCATCGCACCCCGCAGTTCGAACACAAACTATCTTTGTACTACCCGCAATTGTATTCGATGAAACGTATTCCGTGCTGTTATTTTGTGTTTTTTTGCCGGAACGATATACTGATTAAATGAAAGGCGGTGATGACGATGGGAGACAGCAAACGAGAAATCGAGTTGTCAATCGGCGGCATGAACTGTGCGTCATGCGCGGCGCACCTGCAGAAAGCGCTGAAGGACTCTGCCGGTGTTTCCGGGGCATCGGTCAATTATGCCACTTCGACTGCCCGCGTCATCTATGACGCCGGGGCGACGGAGCCGGCCGCAGTCTGTGATGCGGTGAAGGCGGCTGGGTATGAAGTGCTCGCGAACGAATCATCGTTTATCATCGAGGGCATGCACTGCGCGTCGTGTGTCGCGCGGGTGGAGCGTATGATTGCTGAAACGCGCGGTATTATCGGCGTATCGGCCAATCTCGCATCGGCATCGGCCAATGTAAAATATCTGCCGGGGGAGGTTTCGCCTGGCGATATTGTGAATGTCATAAATGCGTCGGGAACGTTCGCGGCGCGTCATGTGTCAGATGGCGATATGACGGGCGATGACGCGGACAGTAGACGGCTCGCTGAGTATCATAGTCTGAGAAAGCGGTTCTATGTCTCGCTTGTACTGACGTTGCCGGTGTTTTTTCTCAACATGGGCGGCATGTCGCTCCTGCCGCATGAAATGATGTTCGAGGCTGTCCTGGCGATGTTCGTGCAATCGACGGTCGTGCTGTTCGGATGCGGAGCAGGGTTTATTTCAGCCGCGCTCAAAGCCGCGCGCGCCCGCTATGCGGACATGAACACACTTGTCGTGACCGGCACTTTTTCGGCTTACATATACAGCGTCATGATGTTTGTCGAAGAAGGCGTGTCAGGCATGAATTTCTATTTCGATACGACATGTGTGATCATCACGCTGATATTATTCGGCAGGATGCTCGAAGCACGGGCAAAATATGGCACTGGAGAAGCGTTGAGAGGCTTGGCATCACTGAGGCCTGTGACAGCGATGCTGATCACTCCAGATGGTGAAATGGCCGTCGAAGCGGAAAAGCTTGCTCCCGGTGACGTCGTGGCAGTGCGCCCCGGTGAAAGAATACCCGCGGATGGTGTCGTGCTCGACGGGCGATCGGAAGTCGATGAGTCGATGCTAACGGGTGAGTCGGTGCCGGTCGATAAAAAGTATGAAGACGAAGTGACGGGCGGCACGCTCAACACTACCGGCTATCTGAAAGTACGGGTGACGAAAGTGGGGCGTGACGCGGTGCTTGCCGGTATCGTAAGGCTTGTACGCGATGCAATGGGCGGCAAGGCTCATGTGCAGCGAATCGCTGACCGCGTGGCTGCCATATTCGTGCCAGCAGTGCTTGTGACTGCGGGGGTGACCTTCGCGGCATGGTTTTTTGCTGGCAAGATGGGGCTGTCCTTTTCGATCATGGCGAGCGTTTCAGTGCTGGTCATCGCATGTCCTTGCGCACTCGGACTCGCCACACCCACGGCAGTGATGGTAGGGGTCGGCAAGGCTGCGTCGGCGGGCATACTGTTCAAAAACATCGAAGTTATCGAGCTTGTCAGCCAGTTGAAAGTGATGATTTTCGATAAAACCGGCACACTCACAACCGGGAAATTTGTTGTGAAAAGTATGGATACAGCCAATGGTTTTTCAAAAACCGACGTGCTGCAGTATGCCGCAGCGGTAGAAAAACGCTCCGAGCATCCCATCGCGCGGGCAATCGCGGCAAAATGCGAAAACACGCCCGAGGCCAGCTCGTTCGAGGCGTTGCCGGGCATGGGCGCCGTCGCGCGTGTCGACGGCAGACAGGTGCTGATCGGCAACAGCAGGCTCATGGCCGAATACCACATTGCTGTTACCGGGCGCGAAGAGACTGCCGCTACCGAAATATTCGTGGCGATAGACGGTATGTTCGCGGGAGTGATCCGCGTAGCGGACGATGTGCGAGAGTCTGCCGCAGAAACGGTACGTGATCTGAAAAAAAACGGCATGCGCGTGGTGATGCTGACCGGCGACAACGAGCGCTCGGCGCATGCTGTCGCTGAATTGACCGGCATCGACGAAGTACGCGCGGGGGTGCTGCCAGGCAACAAGGCAGCGGCGGTGCGTGAGCTCCGGGAAAAGTACGGACTTGTGGGAATGGTCGGCGACGGCATCAATGACGCGCCTTCGCTCGCGGCTGCCGACGTGGGTTTCGCGATCGGGTCAGGCACCGATGTGGCCCGCAGAGCAGCGGCTGTGACTCTGCTCAATGACGATCCAGCAGGGGTCGTACGGGCAATCAGAGCCGGCCGGCGCACACTTTCTGCGATCCGGCAAAATCTTTTTTGGGCATTTATATATAATATCATCGGCATACCGGTGGCGGCCGGAGTGCTCTTTGTTTTCGGCGGTCCTATGCTCAATCCCATGATAGCCTCGACCGCAATGGCATTCTCGTCGGTTTCGGTTGTGGGCAACTCTCTTAGGATCAGAAAATTCCGCTTGTAAAGAAGCTTGCCAGAGTTATTAGAATATGATAATTTATGAGTAGTGAAATGATTCCCGCATATTGCGGAGGTGTGTCTTGTCAGATACGAAACTTAATATGCTCTCAGATGTTGAGATGACCATAAGCGTTGAACTCGGCAGAACAAAAATGCTGTTCAAGGACATCCTCAAGATGGAGTCCGGTGAGATAATCGAACTCAACACAAGCACTGGCGACAGACTTGATTTCCTTGTCAACAGTCATCTCGTGGCAAAAGGTGAAGTCATGGTCATAGATGGCCGCTTCGCGCTCAGAGTCACTGATGTGGTCGGCTCGCTTACCAAAGCTGTGGAGTCAGGTCTGACAGGACAGGGACGAAGCCGCTGAGGCTGCTGCCAGCATGAGTACCGAAGAAAGGCGAAAGCCTTTTTTTCGTTTGGGCCGGATTTATGGTTGATCTGAAAAAAGGGAAAGTCATTTCGATCATCAGAGACGATGGCGATGTGATGGAACTCGCCGTCGAGACCGGCGGCGCGCCAGCGAAAGCCATCGCGTATCCCGCACTCACTGGCGGCGTATCGCCCGGCGACGTGGTACTGCTAAACGTCACTGCTGTCAAGCTCGGCCTCGGCTCGGGCGGCAGGCATTTCGTGGTGGCCAATCTCACATATCCCGAAAAAGACAGCGGCGACGAACCAGGTCACATCATGAAACTCCGATATACGCCCATGCAGATGCGCGTGCTCGCCGCCGAAGAAGAAGACTCTCCGCATCACGATATTTTCGTCCGCGAAAAATCCATTGCTTCCGCCCCGGTAGCAATCGCCGGACTCCACAGCATGGTTGCCCCATTCTGCGCGAGCGTGTCACGCATCTCCAGCGGCACGGCGCGCGTGGCTTACATCATGACCGACGGCGCGTGCCTTGCTGCTCCATTCAGCAACAACATCCGCGAACTCCGCACAAAAAAACTCATCACATCGGTCATCACCTGCGGCAACGCATTCGGCGGCGACATCGAAACGGTCAGCAAACATTCCGCACTGATCGCGGCGCGCCACATCGCAAAGGCTGATATCGTCATTGCAGCGATGGGCGTCGGCATAGCCGGCACCGACACAGCCACGGGCCACACTGGAGTCGAAGTAGCCGAATGGGTCAACGCCGTGACCGTCATGGGCGGCCGCCCCGTTGTGATCCCCCGTATGAGTTTTGCCGACGAGCGTCCCCGCCATCAGGGACTCAGCCATCATATCCGTTACGCTCTCGACGAACTTTCCCTCGCGCCAGCGGTGATTCCAATCCCATCGCTCGACGATGAGAAAAATGCTGTGGTGGAACGTCAGATCGTGGCGTCCACGATCGCACAGAAAAACGATGTGATACGCGTCGACAGTGATGTGGTCTTCGGCGCAGTGGAGCAGTTCGATCTACATGTATCGACAATGGGCCGCGGCATCGGCCAGGAGCGCGAATTTTTCATGGCTTGCGGTGCAGCAGCGATAGTAACATGCAAGATGTTGACGCAAGATTTTTCATGGCTACCCGGAGTGACAGGAAAAGAATAATGACAGACAGTTTTGTCATTATTCTTTTCCTTGTAATTCTGTGTTTATTATCATTATTCATTCGCTATGGTTACTGATGCTATTGTTAGTGCGAACAGGCTCTAAAAATCGATCAGGCGTGTTTTGCGTGAACCGGCTGGTGACTCGGAAGTCAGCGAGACAGTAGTGTGACGCAGGAGGCGCCCGGCGGTTTTGCTGTCGATACGGACTGACGCAATCGCTTCTTCGAGTGATGTGAACAATCCTCTGCGGGTTCGCTCTGCAATGATCTTTTTAGCAACAGCGAGTCCGATTCCCGGTATGGCAGCGAGTTCTTTTTCGGAGCAGGAGTTGATGTCGAGCCGGTCTCCCGTATCTTTGAATGGCTCGTCGGGTGGAGGCACTTCGACAGATGATTCAAGCCCCTCATGTCTTCGCTGGCCGAGGATGTCCATATAGCCACGCCATTCGTCGGCTGACTGTTCGGGTTCCGGGATATGTCTCAGTTTTTTCGAGTACTTGCCGCAGGTGGCGACATTTTCGAGTCTCAGTGTTTCTTCGTAATTGAGTTTAAGGTAATTGGCTACTTCAGTGATATTGAAAAAACCACCCCGGTTGGCGCGCTCCCGCACGATGAATACCGCGGTTTCCGGAGTGACGAACGGGAGCCGTGATATGATTTCGAGCGAATCGTTATTGAAATCGACAACAGGATTGTTTTCATGGCCAGCGCGGCGTCCGCTGAGGAATGACCCGCATGCCGTGCAAAACCGGACTGCCGGTTCTGTGCTGCCACCGCAAACGGGACATTTCATTTTTCGTTCTCCTTGACGATCAGCGAATTGGTGGACACACCATGCTGATTTGTGTCGAAGAATTCCGGTTTGCGTACGGTGTGAGATATAGCTCCGCCAGTCATGGCGGCAATTTGATCGACATATTTCTGGCAGACAGGACCAGTCACCCCGACTGTCTCGGTGAATACACTTCCGTCAGGGTGTATCCTGACAATCATTTTTTTAGTCATGTTTGTCACTCCTCCACCACAAAAACCATCTCTATGGTATTATCATCGTGCACTATTTCAGATTCAAGCGAAAGACCGTTCTCCGAGGCGCTGGCCATTATATTCTCATAGACGGTCTGCTGTCCGAGGCGTCCGTAGATGTCAAAGATTTCGGTCGACGCTTCCGACGCTTCTGAAGAATCCAGTCCCGCAAATTTCATGGTGAATGAATTATTGGCGGCGTTTTGTGAGAAAATGACAGAAACGTTTCCACGTGAAGCCCGCACTGTCTTGCCCGAATAATCAACACTGTAGTCGCAGTCTTCGAGAGCTCTGACAAGCATATAGCGGTCGGTCATGGGGGTATTGATGATAACGGTGTTTGTGGTCGTTTCTTCATCCATATCCATTGTCAGGTCTTCAGGATAGCTGTCCGCGCAAGCCAACTCGCTGGCAATGGTATTATCCTGATGGACTTCTTCGCCGTCATTCCATTCGGGGATGGTGACTTTGCCCTGGTTGCGCATGGCTTTCCTGATTGTGTGGTAAGCGGCGTAAGCGAGGAAAATGGGCAGGATTTCGACTCCTGTACTCATCGGACACTCCATGTATATCTAATTGGTGTATTATAGCCCTTAACATGCACTGAGAAAAAGCCGGTTCAAAAGGAAATCTGATTACCCCTGATACTTCGATAGTCAAAATAAGAACAAGATTCTTCGCTTCGCTCAGCCCTGATTATTCACCTATACCTGAACATTGAA
>CAZQSL010000046.1:0-24186 GCA_964595945.1 uncultured bacterium | reverse complement strand
TGAGATTTTGGATAAGGTCAATTATTGTAAAGCTGTTTCTGTAACAGTACACTAGCGAAATCGCCCTCGCCTGCGGCCTCCCGCGCTCCACCGCCTTCCGCCACCTCGCCACTATCGCACGCTCCATATCCGCCTGAATCCTTCGACAGAAATCCTGCTCTCAAATGACACCCGGCTTCGCCATACCCGCCACACGGCCTAATCATTGTCTCAGGAGGTCAAACACATGGACTGTTTCGGCACCTGCAAAATGTTCGCCCGATGCGCACAATGCCCACTCTCCGCACCCTGCCGCACCATCTCCGCATTCGACAAACGCACCTACCGCTCCAACAGAAAATACTGCTCCCTCAAACTCGACAACTCCACCGCCACCCGCCTCGGCATCAAAAAACCTCACGTCAAACCCGCCACCTGATCCACCGCCTCACCACCACCGTCATTGCGGGCGAAGCGAAGAATCCTTCATTTTCATCTCCTGTCCCTGATGTAGGAGTCTCCACTCCCTGCCACAAAGCCTTACGCCACCACAAATCAAACACCACGAAAGGAACACGCAAATGAAATCACCACGCAACCCCATGACACTCATCAAATCACTCTTCACGGCACCTGCCGCCGCGCCCCCCACTCAAAAACAGATCGCTACCGAACGCGCCGCCGACGTCGAGATATCAAGCCAGCGCGGCCCCGGCGGATTTTCATCTTTCCTCAATCCCGACGACCTCATCAAACGCCACGGCCTGGACATCTACGACAAAATGATGACCGACGCACAAGTCCGCATGGCCATCAACTACAAACGCTTCGCCGTCGTCTCCTGCGACTGGGACATACTCCCCGCATCACAATCCCCCGCCGACATCGAAACCGCCGCCCTCGTCAAATCCTCACTCGAAAACCTCAGCGGATCTTTCATCCAGTCCCTTTTCGGCATCACCAGCGCACTCATCCACGGCTATTCCGTCTCCGAAATGATATTCTCCCCATCCTCCACCCACCCCGGCAAATGGGCTCTCTGCGCCATCCGCCACAAAAACCCCGCCGACTTCGCATTCGACACCGACCGCTTCGGCAACATCACATCCCTCAACCTCATCGACGAAACCGGCGCGAGCATCCCCCTCCCCCAGTGGAAATTCGCCATCTACACATACCTCCCCGAATACAGCCGCCCCTGGGGCCGCAGCGACCTGCGCTCGGTCTACAAACACTGGTGGTCAAAAGACTTCCTCATGAAATGGTGGAACATCTACCTCGAAACCTTCGGCGCGCCCACCCGCATCGGTAAATACCCCGCCGGCTCCACAAGCGCCTCCCGCCAGGAAGACCTCAAACGCGTCCTGCGCGACATCGTCAACAACACCGCCATCACTCTCCCCGACGACATGGACATCGAATTCGTCACCGCCGCCGGACAGGCAGGTTTCGCCGACGCCATCGAATACCACGACCGCCAGATCGTCAAGGGCATCCTCGGCCAGACTCTCACTTCCAGCGAAGGCATGCGCTCAGGCTCCCTCGCCCTCGGCTCGGTCCACCGCGAAACCCTCGACGACTTCCTCTCATTTCTCCGCGTCGACATCGCCGACTCCGTCATCAACGACCAGATCGTCCGCCGCATCGTCGACTTCAACTTCTCAGACATCACGGCATACCCGCGTTTCGTCTGGAAACCCAAACGCGACAACATCCGCCTCGAATCCGTCTCCGACATCGAAACCCTCCTGCGCACCGGCATCGCCACCACCGCCGATTTCCCTCTCCTGCGCGACTCGCTCGGCCTGCCGGCATGAAGCGCGGTTCGCGGGATGATCAGTCGACGTGATTGGGGTCGTAGGGTTCGATATGGATGAGTATCTGAGCGGTAGGAAACTCGGCGGTGATGTCCTTCTGGATGTGATCGCAGAAGTCGTGAGCGTGCTTGAGGGAGGAGTCTGGTGACATTTCGAGATGCAGATCGATATACCTGATCGCGCCAGCCTTGCGGGTGCGGAGTTTGTGATAGCTGACGAAGAGGCCGCGGTGGCGTTCGATGATATCGCGTATGAGTTTTTCTTCTTCCGCGGGGAGCGTATGGTCGAGGAGTTCGGCAAAGGATGTGAGAAGGACTCTGCCGCCGACGAATACGATGATGCCGGCAACGACAAGAGCGGCGACGGGATCGACCCAGCCCCAGCCGGTAAGTTTCATGAGGATAAGGCCGATGAAGACTCCGAGTGAGGTCATGATGTCTGTCGAAAGGTGGTGGCCGTCGGCGATGAGCGCCGCGGAGTCGTGTTTTTTGCCTGATTTGAACAGGATGCGCGAGACGATGAAATTGAGAAGCACGGAGATGCCCATGACGATGAGGCCCGCCGTGGGGTTGCCTACTTCGCCGCCGTGGCGGAGTTTTTCGACTGCTTCCTTCGTAATGAGTGCGCCTGCGACGATGATGAGGAGCGCTTCGACGGCGCCGCTGATGTTTTCGATCTTGCCGTGTCCGTAGGGGTGCTCTTTGTCTGGAGGCCGTGATGAGACGGAGACGCTACAGAATGCGATGACGGACGCGATGAGGTCGAGTCCGCTGTGGAAGCCTTCGGATATGACGGCGACGCTGCCGATCATGTAGCCGAGTATGAGCTTGGAGACGGTAAGGATGGTGTTGGAAAGGACGGATATGAATGCCGCCCGGCGTGGTTCGAGTAGTTTTTCAAACATGCTGCCTCACTGGAATGGCGTGTTGCTGTATCAGTGGCGTTCGCGTGACGGTATTTCAGGGTCGGCGCCGGGATCGCTTGGCAGGTTGATGTGGCCGAAGAGGTGTTCGTAGGTAGTGATGTTTTCCTGCAGCGCTTTCATGAACATTTTGGCGTGTATGGGGCTCATGAATACGCGGGCGTTGACACTGATTTCGCCCTCGTCGTGGAAGATTTTGGCGAAGTCGAGCCGAAAGTCCATCATGGAGTGCTGGATTCTGACATAGTTGGAATATTCGCCCTGTTTGACGGATTCGGCGACGGTAAATTTCATTTCCACTGGTTCGTTGAGTTTTCTCGACATTGATGCCTCCGGGTGTGTCAGAATCGTGTTTCGAAGAGTCCTATCGCGTTGGATACGCGACGTGACGAGCCGTCGCTGGGACGGTTGACGACGCCTTTGCCCCTGATGTAGAGGGTCGAGGAGCCTCCACCGTCCATGCCGATGGCATTGATGGCGCCGAGCGAGCGCATGAAGGAGGCGAGTTCGGCGTAGGTCATGCCTGCGCTGTAGCCCCGGCGGCGGCCGTCTACGACGACGAAAAGCAGTTGGCCATTTGCCGTGCTGCCTACTGCCGTGACGGGTATTCTGTCGTAGTAGCCATGTTTCACGCGTTCGGATGCGCTGTTGCCGAGTGCTACCTGGCCGCTTTTGAGCAGCAGCGGGCCACCAGTGATAGCGTTGTGCACATCGAGCCACGAGGGGTCGACTACGAAGTAAAGTTTGACCGGCTCGCCCTTGTGAAACCAGCCGGCATATCGCAGATTGTCGCCGTGCAGCGACACGACGAATCCGTTTCGCGGGATTGCCGAGTTGCCCGTGCCGGTACCGGCCACGATATCATTGTCGACGACGATCTCTTTGCCGGACGTGTTGGTGCCGGTGCGCCAGCCGTATTCCGGGGTGTAGACGAGCGCTTCGTTTTTGCTGCGCTTGCGATTCATGCCCCACAAGAAGAAGTATTCCCCGGTCCGCTCGAAATAAACGATCGCGCGCGTCCTCGGGTAGCCGAAGAGCGGCGCCTTATCCCTGGTCAGCCCGAACGCGCTGCGGTGCGTGTGCGAAAAATAGTCCGTGCGTCCGTTGATCATCATAAATCCGATCGGGAAAGGATCGCGCGAACTCCTGTTGAAAAACGAACCGTTGATCGCCGCGAGCGCATTGGTGCGCTGCGCCATCGAAGGCGTCGTTTCGAGGCTGTCGAGCCGGTCTTTTGCCAGTATCGGCCTGACTTGCAGATCAGCCTGCGACAGAGCGATCTGCACCACGTATGCCGCCACCGGGCTGCTGCCCACACGGAGCTTGAACTTCGAGTAGAGCACGCCCTGCCTGAGTTGAGAGTCGAATCTCTCAAGCCTGTACAGGGTCGCAGCCTCGATTTCCCCGCTGGACATCACCGAAAAAAATACCGGCGCCATTACGCCGAAAATATAGAAAAATACCGTTAAAAGACTTACCCTTTTCATAGCACGTAAAATTATAGTACTTTTGACGGGAGATGTGACAACAGATGGACAGAAAGAACATCGCACTCACAGTCGACGCCGCAATCTTCACCCCGGACGGCTGCATCGTCATCCGCAGAGGCTTCGAGCCCTTCAGAGGCTCATGGGCGCTGCCCGGCGGATTTGTCGAATACGGCGAAACCGTCGAAGACGCCGCACGCCGCGAAGCACTCGAAGAAACCGGCCTCGAAATCGAGCTCCTGCAGCTCCTCGGAGTCTACTCCGACCCCACACGCGACCCGCGCGGCCACACCGCGTCCATCGTCTACATCGCCCGGCCCACCGGCGGCACTCTCACCGCGGGCGACGACGCGGCCGAAACCGCCTTCGCCACATCGCCCTCACAGCTCCCGATGGCATTCGACCACGGCGAGATCATCACACAGGCATTCGCCGCCGCCGCAAGACTCGGCCTCGCCTGACCCCGCCCGCCAATCAAAATCCACATCCACGAAACGGAACCCCATGCCCGAAGAAAGACTCCACAAAATCCTCTCACGCTGCGGCATCGACTCGCGCCGCAAATGCGAAGCCCTCATCGTCGACGGCCGCGTAGCCGTCAATGGCCGCACCGTCACCACCCTCGGCACAAAAGCCGACCCCGCCACTGACATCATCACTGTCGACGGCCGCCGCGTCAAAGCCGAAGACAAAGTCTATATCATGTTCAACAAACCAGCCGGCTGCGTCACCGCCACATCCGACCCCGACGGCAAGCCCACCGTATTCGACTACTTCAAAGACTACTCCGGCCCAAAACTTTTCCACGTCGGCCGCCTCGACTACGACACCGAAGGGCTCCTGCTCCTTACCTCCGACGGCGACTTCTGCCAAAAAGTCACGCACCCCTCCAGCAAAGTATACAAAACCTACATCGCCACCGTCGCCGGCATCCCATGCGACGACATCCTCTCCCGCCTCCGCGACGGCGTCACACTCGAAGACGGCCCCACCGCCCCCGCAAAAGTCAGATTCATCAACACCATTCACAAACCAGTCATCAAGGACCGCCGCGGCCCCGTCATCGTCTCCAACGTCGAAATCAGCATCCGCGAAGGCCGCAAACGACAGGTACGGCGCATGTTCTCACATCTCGAATTTCCAGTCCGGCGGCTCGTCCGCATCAAAATCGGCGCACTCGAACTCGGCGCACTCAAAAAAGGCCAGTACCGCATACTCACCCGCCAGGAAGCCGAGCGCGCCCTGCGTGACCGCGTCTGATCACGCCTTTCGCCTGATGTAAAAAGTTTCCGGAAAGGATTTTCCGCCAGCCCAAATGAATCACTTTCTCGCACAATTCGCTTCATTCGCCGCCATCAACGGCCTCACGGCCATCGCCGCATGGCGCATCAGCCGCCGCCTCAACACCGGCTCGCCCTGGCGCGACCATCTCCTCGGAGCCATCATCATATTTTTCGCCGCCGTCACCGCCATAGGCGCCACCCTCGGATTTTCCGGCAACATCACACTCCCCAATTACATCATGGCCGCGACCGCTTTCTTCACCCTCTCACTCATCATCAAACCCGGCGCCCCGCCGCCCCGCCCAGCCGCACTACCATTCTGCCCGCCACCCCTCGCCATCCTCATCTCACTCGCCGCAATCTCACTCGCCGCAATCCTGATATGGGACATCGTCACCCCGCCGCCCCCCGGCGGTGACGCATTCATCTACCACCTTACCTTTCCCGCAAGCTGGCTGCAGGAACAACGCATCTTCTACGTCCAACTCCCCTACGGCGCCCAGGCCGCCTCCTACTATCCCCTCAACACCGAACTCTTCTACCTCTGGCTCATGATCCCCTGGCACGACGACTTCATGATCAACATCGCACAAATACCCTTCTGGATCGCCTGCGCAGCCGGCGTCACCGCCCTCGCACTCGAAACCCGTCTCCACCGCACGGGCGCCGTCGCCGCCGGAGCGCTCGTATTTCTCATCCCCGGCTTTGTCCAGCAATGCACCGTCGCGCGAGTCGACATAGCGTTTTCAGCCTGGCTCGTCCTCGCCATCTACTTCGCATACCGGTGGAGCGCCACACGCAAGGCCGCGCACCTCATCCTCTTCGCCGCAGCCGCCGGGATGCTCGCCGGCACGAAATCCATCGGCCTCATCTACCTGCCCATCCCCGCGCTCATATTCCTCGCCAGCCTCCGAGGACGCCGCGCGCGCGCCATCGCTGACATCATCATCTGCACCGCCGTCGCTCTCGCCACGGGCGGATTCTGGTTCCTCCGCAACTGGATACTCCTCGGCAACCCCATGTTTCCGCTCGATGTCACACTCTTCGGCGCACACATCTTCAGCGGCGCCTACGGCAAGGAAGCCATGCGCGCCTTCCACACCTCCGACCCCTCACACCTCGGTTACATCTTCGAGCTGTTTCTCGGCATGTGGCTCGGATTCTACCTCTTCGCCACCGCCGGCATCTCCGCACTCATCCTGCGCCACCGCCGGGGCGACAACCGCCGCCTCTTCATCCTCATCACCCCCACCCTCATCGCTCTCCTCTTCTGGTACGTCAACCCCCACAACAACCTCACCAACGGACGCTTCCTCTTCCCCGCCTTTGTCCTCATCTGCTACAGCGCCGCCTTTGTCCTCAACGACATGAAAGGCCTGCCCGCCAACCTCTGGGCCCTCACCGGCATCGCTGCCGCCATCGCTGCCGGACTCCACCCCGAAAGCGACCACCTCTACCGCCTCGCCTCCGACCTCATCCGCACCGTCTGGGGCACCGGCAACCCCCTCATCCTTTCATTCGTACCGGCCATCCTCCTCATGACAGCCGCATTTCTCATCTTCGCCGCCGCACTCGCCGCACGCAAAAAACGATTCCTCTTCCACGCGCTCATCACCGTGGCTATAGCCATTTTCTCATTCGGAATAATCAAATCATGGCAGGCCTACCCCGCCAACCGCTTCAACTGGGTCAAGGCATTTCCCACCGGCGCGGCATGGGCAACTCTCGACCGGATGACAAAAGGCAACTCATACACCATCGCCTCGGTCGGCAACGAACGCATGTACGGCCTCTTCGGCACAGGCTTCCGCCACCGTGTCGTCACGGTCAACATCAACAGCCATCCCGACTGGGGATTCGAGCACTACTGGCGCGCCGCCCGCCGCGCCGCCCGCACTCCCGTCAACGAAGAACGTCCCCAATGGCACCGCGAAAACCCATCGCGCGAAGCATGGATCGCCAACCTCCGGCGCGCCGGCGTCGACATCGTTTTCGCCACCACTCTCGAAACCATCGAAGCCTCCGCCATGCAGCACGACCAGATCGGATTTCCCATCGAAGTCATATGGGCAGACTCCGACCCGGAACTCTTCCGCCCGCTCTACGCCAATGCCGAAGTCCGCATCTATGCCTTCAGGAAATAAGTCTATTTACCAGGTTGCATCCATGTTGAACAAATGAGCTCCAATGGCTGCCGGATCATCGCTTGGTATTACAGCAACTCCTGCATTCATCCACAGCTTACTCCTGTGGCCTTACGCACCTTGGGAAAAACCGCCTCTACCCCGAATACCCCAGCATCTTACCATACATCGCCTCGATTCCCTCCACCGTCCCGTTGAAGACCCGGTCAACACAATTACATCGAAAAAACACCATCCTGCCCCTTCCCCCCTCCCGCAAGAAAACTACTCAATACAGCATAAAATCATTTAGCTCCTCAAAAGTCCCCCCCCCCTCCTTCAGCCACCCACAAATCGCCCCCACAAAACAAGCCAACTCTTCCCGATCCTGACAATCTACCAGAAACACCACCTCACGCTCATGCCGGGGCCTTGTCAAACTCACACGCGCCCGCTCCTCCGACCCTTCTCCAAAAATCCGGTCCAAAAGCCCCCTGCCCTTCCGGCTGTAATGCTCATCAAAACTGATCGACATTTCCGACTCTCCAATGTCCACGGCCACCTGGCGTGTTCATTTCGTGTTTGTTTGCGCCACTTTCCTGGACGACGTGATTTCCAGAAGATTCCCGGACTTCATGTCCATTTTTACCAGCACATCTTCCCGGCCTGTTCTGTGGACAAAAACCACAAATCCTCCATCTCCCGAAAGCGCCGGAAATATCTCTGACCCCTTAAGAGCCGTCAATCTCTTACTCGCTGGCGCCTCACTGCTAGCAAGAAACAGGTCCGGCATGTCCTTTCCATGAAATCCAGAATACAGGATACTCTTGCCGTCCGGTGTCCAGACCGGCAGGAAATCCCCCACAAGATTCTCACTTATTCTGCGAACCTTCTTCCCATCCGCCCCTATCGTGTACAATTCATTCTGATATCCCTCATACCTGGCCACAAACGCAAGTCTCTTTCCCTTTGGCCCCCATACCGGAAACCCGTCCTTGATGTATCCTGTCTCCAGAAGCTTCTCCGTGATATTCTTTTTCTTACCGGTTTTTATCTCGTATGTCCAGATGTCCTCTCCAGTCGAAAACGCAACAAGTTTCCCATCTGCCGAAAAAGACGGATAACAGGCTTCCTGGCCATCATATATCCTGACTGCTTCGCCCCCCTGTCCCTTTTTCAGCATTACCTTCATCCGCCCTGTCCCGGCTTCATACTCGCAATAGGCATAATCACCAGTCACAGACAATGCCAGATTTCCCTCATCCCCTGCCCCACCCGTAATCTGCCTTGCGCTTCCGCCGCTGACAGACTGCAAATAAATATCGAACGTTCCCTTCCTGTCCGACTCAAAAAAAATCTCCGCTGTACCTGGCTTCCACAAGGGCCTCCTGTTCGTTCCGTTGAATCCGGTCACATTCTTCAACCCGCTCCCGTCAGCCCTTACCACAAATACCGCAGAATCACCGCCAGCGCGATACTCAAACGCCACCAGGCTGCCGTCTCCACTCCATGCCGGAGCCGACATATATCCGGCGGCCTTCACTTTTCCCCGTTTCACTCCGGCATTGTCCGCGCCATATACACCTTGCACGGCTACAGCCATCAACAACAATAACCAGACCAATTGTATTCTGTTCGTCCACATTATCGTAGCCTCTTCTCTGCTTCGTACATTGCGGTAATGCCTGTTTAATATCTTATAACAAATAGCGGGAACATAACACCACCTTTTTCCAGAACCTACCGATTCTCCCGGGAAACACCGTTTCTCTAAAGAAGCGTATTCCGCGCATCGTTTCTCTGGAGAAGCGGTGTTTTTCCCGGGAATCGGTCACTTCCGCTGACAAACACTGGATTCCTGGCGTATCATTTCGATTCTTTAGAGAAGCAAAACATATCTTCAGAAACATTTGCTTGCTTCTCATAAGAAACACCCCTTTTCGCTACGAAAACAGAAGTATATATATAAATAATATGATTTAACAAAATAACATAAAAAAGACATCTCTTTGTTTTTTTTACAAACAATTGCAAACATTTACAACTAAATCTCGCCGGGTTCAAATCCCCGCTTCTTGCGGCGGGGGCATTCATTTCCATCTCTTTCCATTATCTTTCACGATTCTCACATAAACAGTCATTAACATAATACGAGAACAGCTATTATAGTTTACCCGGTATATTCAGATAATAATAAGACGCCAGTTTTATGAAATTGTGAATTGCCGCCACGTCGATAAACGTTTTGGGTAGAGTTTCGCCAACCCTTATTTGAAATATTCAGGCCCCAAAGGCTTTTCTATTGATGATCAGAACATGGGGTATAACCGGAATCCGGCATTCGCAAAAACAGCCAGAGCTCCTGAGTTGCCAGATTGTATCACTTGCGGACCAGCACATAATTGAAAAGAGACATGTTAAGGAATAACGTGAAGATAACAAACGGAAATTGCGGGAGTTTTGAAATTAAATACTGTCGATCAGTGACATCAACTTCTTGATTTCCTGAAGATTATCAGTGCTCTGCTCTTCTGCGTTGATCCCTGCGGCAGGCTCCAATGTTCTGGATTCCTTATTCGGATCAGCCGGTTTGCCACGGCCGGGCTTCTTTTTTTCGACATCTTTTATCATGGGAATCTCGATGCGAACACTCGAATCGATCGGAAGTGAAAGCACCTGATAAATGATTCTCTGGCTGAATTCATCCTTTTCGACCGCTATGAGGTTGCGCGCCTGCAGCATTTCCCGCGCGTTTTTGAGAGACGAAGGCGAAATCTTCAGGATTTTAGTGATATTGCGAGTGGAATAATATGAAATTCCATCAGGACCGGCCGCATACAGAAGGAAAAAATACAAGAGCAACTCTTCCTGCGTCATCACGGGCAACCAGTGTCTGATCCTGTGATCGATCCACCCGAAACCCTCGGTCATACTGTCCTGAATGTTTCTGACCCTGTCTGGCCTTGGCAACTTTGGTGTCACTTGCACCTTCTCTTCTTCTCAAAAATTGCTTAATAGTATTAGTGTATTCCCTGCGGAATGTAAAGATGGTTCAGAAACGAAGTGGTTCCTGGTAGGGTTCTCCACGCTTGTCCTTATACCACTCTTCAAAATCGTTTCTCTCGATCCGGTATGACTTCCCGATTTTGACAGCCGGAAGTTCGTTGGTCTTGCACCACCTCTGCACTGTCACTTTGTTGATCTTCAGTATTTCCGCGATCTCTTTAACGGTGTAAAACTCTTCCATAATGTACTTTACCTCAGTTTTGAGCATTTTATCATAGATATGCCGTATAATAACCACAACTTCAATATCTGTCAACATTAACCAAAAAAAAATATTTTGATAGATATTAGCATACATTAGCGTCAATTATGGCCGTTACATAGAGTTTCCTCAAAAAGCACATGCTTTTCCATATTATTAATATACACCATGTCCCCTGCCCTGCCCCATTTATATCATAATTGCATCACTTTGATCATCTGGGCCGCGACACAACACATACATGTGTTTCTCACAAAATGCGGAAAACACGGAATACTCGCGTGGGACGGTGTAACTTTGCAGAACTTTATGTTGTCATAGTTGCATACACCTGCGGTCATATCAGGTTTGTCCACAGAGACTACGGAGCAACTCATGGCAGATGTGCGTTGTTAGCGTCAATCCTTCTTGCCAAAAAGTCTGTCGGCGGGATTATACGCTCGATGTGCATCCTTGAGATATTTTGAGGCGGTCTTTAGATAAATGGACGTGGTAGCCAGGCTTTCGTGTCCAAGCGTCTGGCGTACGGATTCGACATCAGCGCCCTCCTCTATCAGATGTGTGGCTATGGAGTGCCGTATCAGATGTGGATGGACATGGGATAGAACTCCCGCCTCGCGCCCGTATTTTTCGACCATGTATTGGATCATCCTTACCGTCATCTTTTGTCCACACGGGGTCACGAACAGATATGCCTTGGGGTAAACTGAATCCGGAGCGTCCATCTCCCTGTGTTCGAGATAATCTCTTATGGAAGCAATAGCCATTTTTGAAAGGGGGACATCTCTTTCCTTTGCGCCCTTGCCGAGGACGTGAATAATTTCACGGTCGATTCTGAAGTTTTCGATTTTGAGGTCAGTGATTTCACTTACACGAAGACCACAGCTATATAGCAGGACAATTATGGCGCGATTTCTTATCGAGTTTTTTGATTCTGGGTGTATTATTTCAAACATTTGGCGAATTTCGTCCTGACTGATCGCATCCGGGATGGTTTTTCTTGCTTTTGGCAGCATTATTTTCTCCGCGGGGTTGGATTCTATCAGGTTTTCGTCGTGCAGATATCTGAAATATGATTTGAGGACGGAAAGTTTTCTCGAAATGGTTCTGGGGGAATTTCCATTGGACAAACACGCGTCGACCCAGGAAACAATGTGTGTCTTTTGCACAATGGCCACGGCCGTCGCGTCATCCTGATAGCCGAAATAGTCGCATAGATAAAGGAAAAAGGCAGACAGATCGAAATCGTAAGCAGTAATAGTTTTTTTGGACATACCTCTGCGTAGAAGGTGAGAGAGAAACATCGTTTTGCTTTCACGAAGATTTATGTCCATTTGGCAGTGTCTCCATCCGAGAAGCGCGTCCATAATAGGTCCAAGCAGTCAGGCAGTGAATGATGGAAAGTGATGTACACGCAAAGCGTAAAACAAGAAAAGGCTTTAAAATAAAGGAAAAACATTATTTGTACTTGGAAGATATCCGCACGATGACATCATTTGTCATGTCAGTGCCACCTATAATGACTACGGAACGGTCGAGTACCATGGCGTATCCTTTTTCATTGGCAAGCTGGGTGCAGACGGCAAGAATGTCTTTTTCAATTTGGGCTTTTATTTCATCTTTTTGAGGAGTCATTTCCTGGATGAATTTCTGATTTTCCTGCACGAGGAAAGCCTGGACTTCTTTTTTCTGTTGTTCGGTGAGATTTTTTTCGTTTTTAACGGAGAATTTTTCTTCGATGGCCTTCATTACCTCCTTTTCACGAGCTATGCGGAGGGATTCAATGTCAGTTTCCCATTTTATTTGAATGGGATGCGCCTTGATGATGGATGGGATGTCAATATATGCAATGGACTGTGATAGTGATTTATCAGCGGCTGGAGCTGAAGATGAGAAAAATGTGATTAAAAAGAGTGGAAATAAGAAAATGAGTATGTGTTTGTTGGGCATGGAAAGCATTGGCAACTCCTTTTTTGTATGATAATAGCACAAGGGATGCTCAAAAAGAATATGTGATTATCCAAAAAGAGTTGATTTATGGACCAAAAGTATGGTAGTATACCACGTTTTGGGGACAATAATTGAAAAGCAGGGAAAAGACAAGACGATATTGAAAAGGCTGACTATAATAGTAGAGGTGCTTTTTTAAGTAGAAGAAAGGTGATTTATTGTGCAGGAAAAAGAACTTGACAGACTGATGCGAGAATCGGAAGCCCGGGGAGCGGTGCAGTACGATGAGATAGTCGATGCGTTGTGCGTCGATGGCAATCTGAGTGAAATTGAAGAGATAATGGAGCAGTTTGCCAGCAGAGGCATAGCGGTGCATGATGAAAATGGCGAGACGATAGCTCCTCCCGGTGATACGGAAGATATCGAGATAACGATTACGGAACACTTGGAAGGCAGCGCGCCGATCGATGATTCTATCCAGTTGTATATGAAAGATGTCGGAAAAGTCCCGCTGCTCACGCATGAAGAAGAGATCGACCTCGCCAAGAAAGTGGAATTGGGAGACACGGAGGCGAAGGACAAGCTTATCGAGGCAAATCTGCGGCTTGTGGTGTCAATAGCGAAGAAGTATCTGGGGCATGTCGACATGTCCTTTCTGGATTTGATCCAGGAGGGCAATCTCGGGCTTATGCGTGCCGTGGAGAAGTTTGATTATCGAAAAGGCACAAGATTCAGCACTTATGCGACCTGGTGGATCAGGCAGAGCATTATCAGGGGAATTGCCGATCAGGGAGCGACGATCAGAAAGCCGATACACATGGCCGATGCGATCAGACGTCTCATCAAAACCTCACGGCAGCTTAGTCAGGAGCTTGGTCAGGAAGCAACGCTTGAGAAGCTTTCGGAAAAAGTTGATATGCCAGAGAGCAAGATACGCGAGATGATGAAGATATCGAAAGTGCCGATTTCTCTTGATACCGCAGTTGGTGATGATGAAGACAGCCACCTGATTGATTTCATCGAGGATAAACGCAATCCGCGAACAGAAGAAAGCGCTTCATATTCGGCGCTCAGAGAGGAAATCCGGGAGATGCTCAATACTATCGGTTTTCGGGAAAGACGTGTCCTGGAGCTGAGATTTGGTCTTATTGACGGGCATCCTCGGACCCTTGAGGTTGTCGGTAACGAATTCGGCGTGACGAGGGAGCGTATAAGGCAGATCGAAGCAAAGGCTCTGCGCAAACTGAAACAGGCGTGCGCGACTAAAAGGCTTGATTACTTTCTCAATGAGGAATAGTCCTCTTTTTATGAAAACAAGAAAGCCCCTTGATAAAGGGGCTTTTTCGTTATTGCAGACTGAGCCCGATTTCCATTTCTGAATTCAGGCGGGATTCTGGCAGCTATGGTTTCAGCGCAAGTTTGAAATTCTCTCCGGTCACGATATCTTGCCCTACAACCGGCACTTTTCCATCTTTGGGCACAATGATCTTCATCGGTGATACATCAAGAATGTCTTTCTGGATATCGATACCCGGCATTACTTTGATGAGCTGGACGCCTTGTTCGGTAAGGGTGAAAACGCCGACATTTGTCACATAAAACACCTTTTTGCCGTTTTTGAGCGCTTCCTGGCCGGAAAATGTGACTTCATCCACTTTTTCGACGTATTTCGGGATTTTCGTGACGACAGTTTTTCCATCCTTCGAAGTGGATTTTTTGTTGGCCATCCATGAGCCGACAAAAATAATCATCTTGGCGGCTGTAGTCAAATCAATAAAACCGCCCGGGCCGACATAGTTGATAGCGCCTTTGCCACGTTTTGATACATTGACGTTGCCCTGACTATCGACTTGCAGAGTACCGAGGATAGTAACATCGAGTTTTTTGTAGCAGCGCTCGAAAATTTCAGCAGAAGAAATGATTTCTTTTGGACAGATACCAGCGCCGAAAAATATCCCCGGTGCTGGCACTCCACCGAGGACGCCGCTTTCCGTAAGAAGTGTAATATCGTTGAAAAGACCGCCTTCGTACAGAAGCCTGCTGACTTCTTCGGGCAGTCCGACTCCGATATTTACATACATATTTTTACGCGCGTTTTCAGCGAATACCGATGCGGCGAGTCTCGCGACAGCGTTGTCTGACGGAGTTCTGCGTGGGGTTAGTCCGAGGAACTGATTGACAAATTTTACCTCTTCGATGGCCTTATCCATGCTGTCTTTGCTGTTGAGGCAGAAGTACGAAACTTTCTTTTTGTGAGAATAAGACCCTGTCTGCTCCGTGGGTGGGTACATCACGACGGCATCGATCTTGTCTGCTGGCAGAAATACCTTGTCGTAACCTTTATCGACAAGAAGCCCGACATTGGCAATGACTTTACCGCCATTTTTCTTTGCACCGATCGACATTTCATAGGCTTCGCCGATCATGGCCGCGTTTTTTACATAGATATTGCCTTCGCGGTCCGCCGCCGGAGCGTTGAAGATGGCACAATTGATCCGTGGGAGCCTGTAGCGCAACATGTCTCCCTCAACAGTGATGAATTGTTCCGCGCTGGGGTCGAGCAGCGGAGAGCCTCTTCCCACGCGAGGATCGCAAAATGTGCCTATTCCGGTTTTCAGGAGCAATGAGTCGTTTCCGTTTGCCTGTGCCTTGAAAAGCAGGCACATAGTGCCTTGAGGAATGCACTGAATCTCAAGCTTTCCCTCGTCGGCCATCTTGAGCTGTGCCTTGAATGTTTCGAGGTGACCAGCAAAAAAACGAGTCAACAAGCCAGTTTGTGCAAGCTCTTCGACCGATCCCGGCGCTTTTCCTCGCGACCCCTGCCCTCCTACGGACAGACAGGTCAAATTCTTTGGGTGTCCGGTCTTTTCGTACAACTCCCTGATCGCCCAATACATGATCGATGCTCTCTGGTTGGCCCCCAGTCCCGATGTGGATATTACATCGCCATCCTTGATCAGGCCGGCAGCTTCATATGCACTCATGAACTTTGGGTTGTCCGGGACTCCCTGAAACTTAAAGTGCGTGTTTCTCTTGTCCCACGTAAGACGCCATTTCAGCATGTGTCCTACGATCTGTGCTTTTCTCAATGGATTCATTGTTTCCCCCATAGTATAGATTTTGGGAAATCACATGAAGATAATATATAGTTGTGCCTGCGAATGCAATAACTTTTTAAATAACCGCGACTAAGTCGGTGAAATCAGAAGAATGTAGAGGCTCAAATCGCAAGCCATATATTTAGATTCGCGAAAAACACGATACTTAAAGGCACGAATGATTTAAAACATGCCCGATTGTTATCGAAATGCGAAACTATCATTAAAATTTCTGGAAAAGACATTCCGTGCGTTTCGTGATTATATAGATGATTTAGCGAAACAAGCATACTGCAAAACAAACTGCCTGAAGAAGGAATAGAATATCAGACAATTTTTAGCAAAATATGCCAACCATGGCGTGTCGAACAACGAATGGCTGCTCAATAATATGCCATTATATGCAAAAAGATGGCATATTCGCCGGACGTGTTTCACGTGAAACAACTTGATCTATTGGTCGGGACAATCTCACATTAGATCAAATGACAAGAATCCACACTGTGGCAATATCAACAGTGTGCTGTGAATCATCAGAATATCGAAGCGGGATAGTAGGACTTCACATTAAGTTTCGCTTATAATGTGGATATTACTTATCATATTACTGCCAGTTTGCATTTTGTTAAGATAATGGCCTTCGTTTTCTATAGAGTGCCGGATACAGCACAAGCAGCACATGCTTTAAGGGCACCATACCCATAGATATGTGCGAAATATGAATTATACCAAATGACAAATGAGTAGAACGGCAGATGGGGAATTGGGAAGCGCAAATTTGCAAAACCGAAACTTGGGGCCGAGGTAATCAAAAATGGCAGAAAGTCATGAGAGAAACATGCCAGATATTAAAACATCGTTGCTGTTTGTGTCCAATTATTCAAAGATGGTTGGAGGGGGAGAGCATAGCCTTTTCGAGATCATTGACGGGATTATGGGACATGTTTCAAACATCCAGTTGGTTGTCCCGGGAGAGGGAGAAGTACTGTATCGGGCTGAAAAAAGAGGCGTTAGGTGCCATGTTATTGATATGCCCAATCTAAAAAATCCGCTTAACTGGGTGAATTTTAGAAAAACCACAGGAGCGATCGAAGATTGTATCAAACGGAATGGAATACGAATTGTACATGTTAACGCATCGGCAAGAGCTGCATTATACTGTGGTATAGCGGCGAAACAATCGGGTGCTCTGAGTGTATGGCACGTCAGAATACTTGAAAAAGATGTGTTGGATAGCTTGGTATATCCACTGTATGATATGATCATTGCAAATTCCGCAGCGGTGAAAAATCGATTTTGCGGCAGAAAAAGCTGGAATGATAAAGTAAGAGTGATACATAATTCAGTAGACACGGAAAAATTTACGATCAGAGCGGATTTACGGCGAAAATTCAGAAACGGCTATGGGATTCAGGATAATGAACTATTGATTGGAGTAGTTGGACGCCTCGTGGATTTTAAGGGACATCGGTATTTTGTCGATGCGGCAAGCATGTTATCTGAAAAGAACGATAATGTGAGATTTGTAATTGTTGGCGATGGGCCTCTTCGGTACGATATTGAGCAAAGGAGCAAAAGGCTTGTAGGAAACAATAAACTGATTTTCACCGGAGAAGTGTTAAATGTCGAAGAGGCGATCAATGGACTGGATATACATGTGCTTCCGAGTATCGAAGAGCATTTTGGACGAGTGGTGATAGAGGCGATGGCCTGCGGGGTGCCGGTGGTTGCCACAAATGCAGGAGGAGTCCCGGAAATCATCGAAGACGGTGTAAACGGAATCCTTGTGCCGCCAAAGGACTCAGCAGAAATCGCAGATGCGGTACAACGTTTGATAGACGACAGAGGAAAGAGAGAGAGCCTTTGTGAAGCTGGAAGAATAACGGTAAGGGAGCGCTTTACTCAGGAAGTTCATGCAAAAAACATATTGAATTTGTATAAAGAACTGGAGTGGTGAAGAGATGAATATCGTAGCGACAGCAGATTTATATACAATGAAGAAATTCGGCGGTGGCGAACGGGTGTTTATCGAGGGACTGGAATGGATGGCGCGACGGGGTAATGACGTAACACTGATCGCGCAATGTCCTGAGGATAGAGGTATTCTTGAAAACAGGTACAACAGCTTAAACATTAGATATTATGGAGTTGCGAAAAATGCCTTTAGCAAGTTGCTGATCATGAGTGTTGATGGTAAAGCGTTGATAAATGAAGAGATTACAATGAGAAAAGCGGATGTGGTGATGCTGACATATCCAATATCTGCCGCCGGGTATATGCTGCAGAGAAACCGCCCGAAGATACCGGTCGTTTATGTGTTTTCGTCGCCGTGGGGAAGAGAATACGAGATAGAAACAAATGGAAAAAACAGGGCAGGGGTGCTGCTGAGGAGGCACTGGGAACGAAAGGTGCTTGAGCGAGTCGATGCAATAATCGTGATGAGTGAGTATATGAAAGGAGTTTTGATCGAGGAACATCCCGGCATCGATAAAGGTATTATTAATGTGTATTCGTGTGGATACAATGTTGTGCAATTCAATAATAAGCCAATGGAGGAAAGCAACCCCGTATTTCCGAAAGACAAAACAGTGTTTTTTACAGCGAGAGGGTTCAGGCCGAGGACTGGAGTGGATATGCTGATCCGAGCGGCGGCGCTTGTGAAAGACCGGATCCCGGGACTGTTTGTTTCCATAGCGGGACATGGGCCAATGCAAGGGGAGCTGACATCGTTGATCCGGGCGCTTGGACTCGATGGGATAGTCAGGATGGAGGGGTTTTTGAGGGAAGAGGATTTGCCGGAATACTACAGACAGGCTGATTTTTTTGTGATGCCGACCAAGGAACTTGAGGGTTTTGGACTATCGACCATAGAGGCATTTGCATGTGGGACTCCAGTGATCGGGACGCCGGTCGGTGCAAATCAGGGAATAATCGGAGGAATTGACGAACGGTTGCTGTCTGCAGAGGTTACTCCAGAGGCGCTTGCAGACCTTATGGAGTATTGGGCAGGAAAACTGGATGATGCAAAATGGATTGCTGAAAAAGGACGACAGTATGTCGAAGATAATTATGCCTGGGAGATTGTTGCCGAAAAATACGAACGGCTTCTCTTTGAATTAAATAATATTAAATAACGTAATGACTTTATATTAAGAATCAAATACTGAAATGGAAAATACGGAATACAATAATGTGAGGATGTATAATGATAATGTCATGACTGATACAGTGGATTGTCCGATCTGTGGTGCAATGGCAGATGTATGCTCCCGGCAGGTTGGTAGAAGAGTGGGGAAGTGTGCGAACTGTGGAAGTGTTTTTGCGTGCGATGTGCCGGATGGGGTTTGCATACCAGCTTATTTTGGTGAAAAAGGGCTGGAAGACGCTGTTTCGGAGAAAACAAGAATCTATCAGGCTGCAAATCGACGGTTGCTCGAATTGGTTAACAGCGAAGCGGGGAATAACCGTGGGAAGCTGCTTGATGTTGGGTGTGGACTTGGGATATTTTTGGCTATGGCTCAGGCGGATGGATGGGAGGCAGAGGGGTGGGAAATCAGCGATGAGTGCATTGAGTATTGCAGGAATAAGGGCTTAAAAGCAGTCTATACCAGATTTCCGAAAAGCGATATGGAGAAAGGAGTGTATGATGTTGTCATTTTGTCGATGGTGTTGAGTTCGCTGGTGGAGACAAAGAAAGCGTTGAGGGAGGCTTGTGGGCTGCTCAAGAAAGGAGGGGTGCTGGCGATCAGAGAGAATAATCCGAGGTTTATAAAGTTTTTGATGGAGTCAGGGGAGGGGATTTCGTGGATTTTCAAGGTGTTGACAGGAGAGAGAAGAGTGACGGTCAATATAATGCATATTTCCGAAAAAGAAATCAAAGAAACAATCGAAAATTATGGAATGACGAAAGTAAAGACATTTCCTTCGCCGATAGGAAGAAAAATATGGAATACGGGAAAAGCATTTAACAGCACGCTAAATACGGAAACAGGAAAAGATTTTATCGAAAAAATGGCAGACCGGGTGATATATTGGAATTACAAAAGAGATGGAATAATTGTCTCGCCTTCGTATTATTTAATTGCAAAAAAAGAGGGTTGAAATGGCGTATAGGATACTGCACATAATCACGAGGCTTGACCAGGGAGGGGCTGCGATCAACACTATAGATGTCGTAAGGGGGCTTGCCGAGAGAGGGAAATATGAACCGGTTTTGATGGCTGGGTCGATCAGTCAGCTGGAGGATGGTGTGGTGGAGGAAATCAAGAGCGTGGCGGGGCTTGTGGTCGAAGGAACTATTGTGAGGGATCCATCGCCGGTGAATGATCTGCAAGCATGGAAAAAAGTGAAACGGTATTTGCGCGAAGGCCATTTTGATCTGATACATACGCATACGTCGAAGGCGGGATTTGTGGGTAGGCTGGCATCGCGTGGGTTGGGGGTGCCGGTGGTGCATAGTACTCATGGGCATATATATTATGGATATTTTGGGAAAGCGAAAACCAGGTTGTTTGTGGAGATGGAGAAATTGGCTGCGGGATGGTGCGACAGAATCGTGTGCGCTACGAGGCTTGAGGTGGAAGATCATTTGAGGAATGGAGTAGGGGAAGAAGGGAAGTTCAGGGTAATAGGAGTTGGGGTGGATGTGGAGAGATTCAGGGGGGGGGATGGGGAGATAATACGGAGGGAATTGGGAATTGGAGACGAAGAGATTGTGATTGGCGGGGTAGGGCGGCTGACTGTGGTGAAGGGATTTGAGTATCTGGTGAGGGGGTTTCTGATGATGAGAAGTGAGCATAAGATGAGACTTGTGATTGCTGGAGAGGGAGAAGACAGGGAAAAACTGAGAAAAATCGTGGCGGATGCAGGTGTGGGAAGTGGTGATGTGGCTTTCCTTGGGCAGAGGAATGATGTGCCTGATGTGCTTGCGGCGATGGATATTGTGGTGGTGCCATCGCTGAATGAGGGATTTGGGAAAGTAATTGTGGAGGCGATGAGCGGGGGCAGGGCGATTGTGGCTACAAGGGTAGGGGGGATACCAGAGCTGGTAGAAGAAGGGGTGACAGGTTTGCTTGTGGAGCCGGGGAGTGGAGAAGCGATTGCCGAAGCTGTAGGGCGGCTTGTAGCAGATGGGGAATTGGCGGCGATGATCGGAAGAAACGCAATGGGGAAGATCGATGTGAGTTATGGTGTCAGCGGGACGGTGGAGCGTATCGAGGCGATGTATGATGAGATGCTGGGGTATTCGGGGTAGAGGCGGTTTTCCCCGAGGTGCGTAAGACCACGAGTGTAATACCGATCCGCTGTGATGCGCAAAAACACGACGGGGTGGCGGAGCCTCCCGCCCAACAGTTGAAAAGCCCGTTATTTCTGTCGTTTCTCCAAAGAAGAAGTCCAATATTATCGTTTTCGCTTATACTTTTCAGTTTGCAACTCCGGCTCACCTTACGACACCGCAACCAACTGGGCAATGAACGTCCTTCTTCTGCCTGTCATTTCCCCAATGATTACAGCATAACGCACGACAGAAAGTGGATAACAATTTATTGAGGTGAAGAAATGAAATCAGTTCCCTTGCGAATAACAAGAGTATTGTGTCTTGTGATGGCCATGATTTTATTGATGCCATCAAAGGTTTAGGCAGTTGCCACATTCAGTGATATTGTGGATTTTGTTGGCAACATAGGCAATTATTTCAATCAATCGAAGGTGGAAAAATGAACTACAAAATGCTTTTCGATATTAGACGTTGTCTGTTCCCGTTTCTGTTTGTACTAATGCTACTTGCAGGCGGCTGCGGTGGGAATGGAGTTCTACCCAATGAAAGTGAATTGCCGAATCTCGGTATCACTTTCACGAAGCAATTTGGTGGAGACGGTGATAATTCAGCAGTCGAGATTCACGAAACATCAGATGGCAATTATATCACCGCTGGCTACAAGCAGGAGCCTGACTCTGAAAACACAGATATCTGGGTTGCCAAAATCGACAAAAATGGCAGAACTCTGTGGGAAAAAGTTTTTGACAAATCCGATGATGAAGGCATTTCAGTTATTGAAACCGGAAACCATGATTACATTGTTGCTGGTTTTACTGATTATCCAGAAAACCCCATGCATGGTGATATTTGGATAATCAGGCTTGATTCAAGTGGGACAGTTGTATGGCAAAAAACCATCAGCAGGGCAATGACTCAGCCCCATAAACTTGCAGCAGCCAATGACAATGGATTTGTTCTGACTGGGTTTTATATTGTTGATGGAAATGCCATTCCGTATGAATATAATCCCTTTGTAATGAAATTCGACTCTTCTGGCAATATTGATTGGGAGAAATCCTATGATGGTGACAATATGAGTTTTCCTTCTTCAATAATTCAAACAATGGACGGCGGATACATTTCCGTAGGCATTTCGGACATTATGAAGATAAGTGGCGATGGCACATTTGAGTGGTCAAAAACTATCGAAGGTCAGTTCTATTCAGTGACACAAGATACCGAAGGAGACTATTTAATTGCGGGGTCAACCTATTGGGGCACTATTTACAATGCAAAAGTAGTAAAGCTGAAAAATAATGGTGAAACGGTATGGCAAAAAGAATATGGGATTGGCTCCACAAGTATCTTTTTCGACATAAAAACCACTTCCGATGGAGGTTATGTTGCTGCCGGGCGAACCGGTACTGGTATTAACCAAGGAATGGTTATACTGAAGCTCAACAAATCCGGAGATGAGAGCTGGGTTAGACAGTACGGAACTGGTAATTACGCTGTAGCGAGATCAATAGAGAAAACTTCCGATTCAGGATATATCATTGCCGGCTCTCAAATTAATCCATCAAAGACAGATAGCTATTATATACAGGTATGGAAACTTGGTACAACTGGACTATGTATAAATTGTTATTGATGATTCTTGATGCTTTTAAGAAAAATAAGGAGGAGTTAATGTTCGGAATAAACGCAATGCAGGTACGATGCAGAAAAACAGATCAAATCCGGCAGCAGGGAGTTTTTTGCACGCGCCGAAAAGACAGTCATTTCCAAGAAAGAGGGAGGACATTCTGCATGTACGATGAGTCGAACAGTCTGGGTTTTCGAATGCGTAGCGGCTTGATTATACTCCTGCTGTTGCTTGTTTCCCATGCAGCACAGGCAGGTACGCCGAAATATGTCGTGACTGAAGGCGAGGATACGATAACCGTATACAACAGTTCCAATGAATCATTGTGGACAGCGCATGACGATGAGGTGGAAATCATATATCGCAAGACAGCAACCGTTGCCCAAATAGAGGCTTTTGAAAACAGATACGGATTTTTAGTTAGAAATGACATTATCATCGCAAGAAGAGCAGACGACATACAAAGTATTATTCAATACCCAGTAAGATACGGATCTAAAAATGGTCCTGGCGTGAAGAATTTATTACATACAAAACACATCGATGATCCTGATGATATCGTCGAATACGTGAGGCTGGTGTTTAGAAAGTGTCATAGATTGTTTTTCTATAATAATAGCTTGAGCATCAAGTTCAAACCGGAAACGCCCCAGAATGTTAGAAGGGAAATTCTGGATAAATACGATGTTCCTTACAATAAAGAGTATTATGACATACACGATATGCCGGATGGGCTATACCCTGATACAAGATCGAAAAATATCTTTGAACTTGTCGAGCTGGCGAACGCCATGAATGAAGAACCGGCGTTTATGCGTATATCAATATCAGAAAGTTTTGGAGATACTAAAAATAATATATATTGTCCCACTGAAGACAGATAACAATTCGAGTATGTAGAGGTAATACCAAAGACCCAAAGAAGAGCGCCTTCACCCGAAAAATTGTGTCCGGCAATACAAGGGTGCCCAAGAACGTTTGTAAACTTTCTATCAGGCTTTGGTATAATAAGGGTTTGACATCCAATAACCATAGCAACTTGCTTGACATAATCCCCAAGGAGCAGAAGACCACAGGGGTAAGCTGTGGATGAATGCAGCAGTTGCTGTAATATCAAGCTATGAGCCGGCGGGGAGTGGAGACCCCGCCAACATCTCATACTATTCTACTGTCCAGCAATCAACTATGCTAATACACAAACACATTACGCTGCAGTACGTAAGCAACAGGATGGTTTAGGCAATGATGGCGGTATGGTATCAAAACCGGTATTTGTCATTTCCGGGAAAGTGGGAATTCTCCGCAGTCCTTTTTCCGAGGTTTCTTTTCCTGATTACTCCTGAGAGTCAGTTGA
>CAZQSL010000045.1:0-24712 GCA_964595945.1 uncultured bacterium | reverse complement strand
ACTCATTTTCCATCGTTAGTCCGGCAAGTTTGACGCCAGTCTTTTTACGGCACTGCGACGACGCACTCCCCGCAACTACTGAATAAACGGCATATCCCATCGGCGGCACATCGGCGACAAACAGCAATTCATCACCCATGACCTGGCACGGCGTTTCATCGCCGTCCGGCCCCTTCACAGTCCAGCCGCCCCAGGAATTGACATTCAGATCGGCGATCTTCACCCGCGCGATATCGCGCCTTTGCCAGTTGAGTGTATTGAACACCATGACCGGCATGGCATCCACTGCCGTGTCGACATGACCGGCAATGCTGTCCACAGCCGCTCTGGCCACAGCATCGATATTGGCAGCCGCCGTGTCGTATCGTTTGATCGTATTGCGGTACACATTATCAGTGCCTGTGCCACAGATGATGTCATGGAAATCGTTTTCGAGGATATTCTCCCAGGCTTCATCGAGTTGTGCCGCCGGCCATGTTGCCCCAAGCGAATGTGCAAACGATGAGAGCTTCTCGGCGTCGAGGATGCCGAACTGAGTTTTGCGGCAAAGGCGCTTCACCCGCTCACGCGACTCCCATGTGCCGTCGAGCCCCCTGATCATGTCGCCGCTGCACGTGGGAAGCTCGCACTTGGCGAGTTCCGCGAAAAACTCACGTGGCAGCGAAAACACGGCGGGTACGCTGTTGTGCCTGTTCCAGTCGTCGATGATGTCGAGCCACTCTTCGACTGGCTCCGTAAAATCGCTGCCGACCGGCATCATCAGAAATGGAGCCTGCGCACGGCGTGTTTCGTACTTCACGCGTTCGATCATATCTTTTTTGAACAAACGGCGGTTGATACCGGGATTTTTCAGCAATGGCATCATCGTGGTGTAGAGAGCCGCAAACCAGTTCGTAAGCACGCGAGTGCCGTCCGGCGCTTCCCAGTAAAAATGCATCGGCCTGTCAGGATCGTCCCAGTCGACCAGACCGCGTGAGAAAGTATATGACTCCATGCCGCAACGTTTCACTATCTGTGGCGTTTGCGCCGGATGACCGAACTCGTCAATTTCCCACGCGCACACCACCTTGCCCCCCACGACTCCTTCTAGAAAGCGTTTGCCATAGAGAAATTGACGCGCGAAGGCTTCACCCGTCGGGATATGCTCATCTGGCGCGCAGAATGTGCCGCCAATGAGTTCGAGCCGGTTTTCGGAGATGAATTTCCTGATAAGTCCATGCTTTTCAGGATGCTTTTCCCAATAAGGCCGCAGAGCGAGCGCCGAATCAATGGCATATTTGAATTGCGGGCGCTGCTCAAGAAACCCGAGCGCCTTTTCAATGATCATCTCCACATCCACGTTATACCCGGACTCCGTCTTCCACCACTCGACATCGTAATGAAAGTGAGGCACCGCGAAAATCTTCCTGATCTCCTTGTTGTCATACATGGTCATGGCTTCCTTTCTCGCAATACATACTGAGGATTCTCTGAGACAGATTTTATCACAACGATAACTACTGGTCGAAAATATTCTTGCAGCCGCGCCGCCGATCGCCTGTCCATATTGACTGCCACGAATCGAAGAGCATATAATCAGTTGGCTATATTGTCGTCCCGGCCACGGAAATATAGGGAAAACAGTGATATACAGCCTCGGACCGGCCACTTAGCCGGAGACAAATGCCGCACTCCTAACATCCGCTCCCCGTGCCGCGAATTTATTTCGGAAAGCAATGACAACCCGGCTTATGCCATCAGAAGTATTCCAAATAGAACACCTCACCTTCCGTACCAGTGGCAGGGCGATACTTGACGATATAAGTTTCACTACTTCCAAAAACGAATTCATCACTGTCATCGGTCCCAACGGAGCCGGAAAATCCACCCTGCTGAAACACCTGATCGGTCTCGCGACACCACCACCCGGCACTATTAAGCTATTTGGCAAATGCCTCACTCGATGGAAACATAAGGACATAGCCGCGAAAGTCGCATACGTGCCGCAAAACGCTCCAACTTATCTGCCATTCACGGCAAGACAGTTTGTCCTCATGGGACGTTATCCGCATATCAATCCCCTGCTGCGTCCCGACATCATGGCCAGCCAGCCGGCCCTTGATGCCCTCGAACGAGTTGGCATGTCACATTTCGCAGACCGTCCCCTCGAAAAAATGAGTGGTGGCGAATGCCAGCGCGTCTTCATCGCGGCCGCTCTCGCCCAACAGCCGGAAATCCTCCTTCTCGACGAACCCACCACATTCCTCGACCCTTCCCACCAGTGCGGCATACTCTCAATACTGACCACACTCAACGCAACAACCGGCGTTTCGATTCTTGCCGTTTCGCACGATCTCAATTTCGCTTGTGCAGCGGGAGGCCGCGTCATAGCACTCAGGGATGGCCGTATTTTTTATGATGGCCCCACCACGGATTTTATCTCATCGCAGCTTCCTGATACGGTTTTCGATACGCCATTCGACTATATCGCCACAGCAGACGGTCGCAGATACATCTTCCCGTCAAAGGGCATGAAATGACAAAAAGCACCAGACCTAAATACATCCTTCTGATCTTAGTATCGGCGGCAATCATGATAGGCGCGCCATTCATAGGCACAAATCCCATCTCGCCATCAGAGGCTTTCCATTCTCTCGGCAACGATAACCTGTCCACCAACGAAATGATTTTTCGGGACATAAGACTCCCTCGCGTAATCTGTGCTTTTATCGTCGGGGCAGTACTATCAATATCAGGGATGGCGTTTCAGGCGCTTTTCCGCAACAAGCTTGCCGACCCGTATACGCTCGGCGTTTCAGGTGGCGCGGCGTTCGGAGCGGTGCTCGCGATCAAACTCGGACTGCTGTTTACATTCATCGGCATATCATCGACTCAACTGTTTGCCGCCGGCGGCGCCATGCTCTCAGTCGTACTCGTTTACAGTCTCGCGCGGAGCCGGCACGGATTCACCGTGGTATCGATGCTGTTGACGGGCGTCGCGGTCAATTTCTTTTTCTCCGCACTGATAATGCTCATGCAGTACATTTCCGATCACTCCAATACATTCACGATGGTTCGCTGGATGATGGGCACTCTCACCGTCATCGGATACGAGCAGGCAATACAGCTCGGCATAGCCGGTATTGCCGGTATTGCGGTGATATTACTGATGCGAAACGAGCTGAACATACTGATCACGGGCGACGAAATAGCCATCGGGCGCGGTGTGGATGTGGAGCGGGTACGGCGGGTCATTTTTCTTGCAGTTTCGATTTCGGCGGGCGCGGTCGTTGCGGCATGCGGTCCTATCGGATTTGTAGGACTCATCATCCCGCATATAATGAGGCTCATTTTCGGTGCCGAACACTTCGACCTGACGCCTGCCTGCATCATCGGGGGAGGGGCTTTTCTCGTGCTTTGCGATACTGTTGCGCGTATGTTGATCGCCCCTGTGGAAATCCCCGTCGGTGTCATCACATCACTGCTCGGCGGCCCGTTTTTCGTGTGGCTGCTTTCCAGAAATCCGAACTGATGCTCATGTCCCCGTATTGCGTGGAATCAGCGGCTGAAGACGAGCGAAACAGTCTGATACGGTCTTTCGCGACGATCACTTAGGGCTTCTTTCATGAAATGATTTCCGTAGTTGACAGACTGTAATGTGGGAACCAACCAGTAATTCTATCTTTGGCGATCTCCACCGCCTGCGGCGAGATATCGCAGGCTATCCAGTTGCGACCTGCCGCTGACGCAGCCATTGCCGTCGTGCCGGACCCGCAGAAAAAGTCAGCCACGATACCCCCCTCCGGCGATGACGCCCTGACGATGCGGTCCAGCAGTGCCAGAGGCTTCTGGGTCGCATAGCCCGTCCGTTCAGATGATGCCTGATTGATTATGTCGATGTTCCAATAGTCCACAGGCAACTTGCCTGCCGGCAGATAATGCCGGTACGTCAGCTCCGGATGCTCGATTTCCCATCGTGGGGAGATATCACGCGCCGACCTGACCGGGCTGCCCTTAAGACCACGTCCCATCAGTCGATAAGGACCTTTTTCATCGCGATTTCGGTACTTCTTCACAGTTTCAGGCGAGTGTGGTTCGAGTGCCGGCGAAGGATCAAAGTAGAAGTCCTTTCCCCGGCTGTACATGAATATCAGATCGTGTTTTCTGTTCCATCTTTTCTTCGAATTGATTGCTTCACGGTAACACCAGACAATCTCGTTCTGAAAACATTCTTCTCCGAAAATTTCATCGAGCAGCAATTTGATATAATGGGCAGCATGCCAATCAGTGTGGACATAGATCGAACCCCGCGCACATAACAGGTCACGCATCGCGGCGAGCCGTGGCGCCATCATATCGAGATAGCCGGCCAAACCATCGTCCCACCTGTCATCGAACGCCTCGGACTGTCTGCCGCCAAACTCGCGATTCCTGAATATCTTCCCTGTGCCATAGGGCGGATCGATATAGATCAGATCGAGCATCCCTCGCCATTCGCCGGCCATGATCGACATCAGATCAAGATTGTTTCCAGTAAAAAGCTGGCCGTATCTCTCGCTGTCAACCGGCCCATACACTTCACTTTCGCCTAACCGAGCCGACGTGGAAGGACGGTCACAATGCCGGTCCCATTCTATTCGCACAGGCCTTTTCCCGCTCTTGCTCACAACTGTTCCCCATATCGTGCGATGATGTCTCGCAATCTTGAGGCGTCGATGCCGCAACCAGTCACGATCACCACTGTTTTCCGTCCCCCGACGGCCACCTTTCCATTAAGTAGCGCCGCTATGCCGGCAGCGGCGCCACCTTCGACGATCTGGCTATGCCGCGTCAATGCCCAATAGATCGCGCTACTGATTTCATCTTCACTCACATCGATCACACAATCAACTAACGAACGGAAAAATTCAAAAAATTCTTCCGAAACGATTTCGCCCGTCAACGCGTCTGCCACCGAATCTCCGATCGGCGTGCGAAGCATCTTGCCAGCTCGCAGGCTGTGCATAAACGGGGCAGACGTTTCGGGCTGCACTCCGACAAGCTCGCATCCAGGCCTGAGTGCTCGCGCTACTACAGAACACCCGCATATCAGCCCTCCGCCGCCTACCGGCGCTACGATAAGTTCGGTCCCGGGTTCCTCATTGAATATTTCTATCGCGCTCGTGCCCTGTCCCGCGATCACTACAGGGTCGTTGAACGGATGCACGAAAACACGTCCGGATTCGCGCTCGTATTCATGTGCATATTTCGACGACTCGTCATAGTCCCTTCCCTTAAGCACGACAGTCACTCCATACTTTCTGGTGTTTTCCACCTTCACGCGCGGAGTGTTTTCCGGCATGAAAATCACGGCATCGAGACCGGCCCGCACAGCACAGAACGCTACTGCCTGCGCGTGGTTGCCTGCCGATACCGCGACGAGACCACGCCTGCGGTCATCGCCGGACAGACCGCTGATCAGATTGTATGCGCCCCTGAGCTTGAACGACCCAACCGGCTGTAAAAGATTGTCGAGCTTCAGATATACCTCCCCCCCAGTAAGCCGGCTCAACTCATGGCTGTACACAAGCGGTGATGGAGCGGCTACTTCCCGTATCCTCCTGTACGCCTGCACAATATCCTCATAAGTCACTTCCATAAATGCCTCCGGTATCGGTTGCCAAATGACATGGCACTCCGCGTTTCGCCCCACAACTGGTATAATACTATGTAACCGGCGCCGTTGCCACAATACGGCGTCTCTCTACAAAGGATGGCCGTATCATGAATACCCACTTCGCATGCGTTTTAAAACTACTATCGCTTACAATCATCGCACTCTGTCTGATCTCAGTCCCAAGCCTCTCGATAGACGGTGTCAAAAGCGACCCCAACGACCCCGGCAACATCATGGAGCAAAAGAAACAACAATCCCTGAAGGAACAGTACTTCGGCAAAAAGAAAGCAGTAAAGGATATCGACCCTTCACTGCGCATCATCCTGTCATCCCATGCCGTCACATACCTCTCGCCACAGCAGCCAGTCATCGACGTCCACCTCATCAATGCATCGAAGGAAACCCGCTGGTTCAAACGCATCTGGTCCCCAGTCGAATCCGACAATATCAAATTCACCGTGCTCCTCGACGGAAAAGAATCCCTCAACTCAGGCATGATCGTCAGGATGCCCGTCGCTCCCGACTCGACAGACCCCAAAGACGGCATCAAACTCGATCCCGGACAGTCCGCTCTCATCACTCGTTTCAAAGTACTCAAGATGAACGAAGGCGAGCATCTCCTCAAAATACAATACCAGTCATTCACCAAAGTGACCGGGCCGAAGCCCCTCAACTGGTGGACTGGCATTGCTGAATCCAACACAATGACAGTGAAAGTCTCACGCAACACTACAAAACAACAGATCACGGAAGTTGGCTCGTCAGCAATCCTCAGTATCCACGCCCAACTCAAAATCCTTTCGCGCCAGTATCCCGCTATCGCAGGCTACTCCGATGCCGCCCTGGTAAAATCTTCTTCCAACTACCTCGGCATACCCTCGATCAGTTATAAAACCAAAACAACCGGGGACTTCATCAGAATTTACTTTCAGACACCATCATATACATCCACAACACGCACTACCTATGAACGTGTTTTTCCAGACATACAGTCAAAGATCATCGCTCATCTCGACATTTCCGGAGACCCGCGACTCAGGCAAAGCATCATCAGAAAAATACAGGATGCCGAAGTCATTGTCTATAAAAAGCTGCCATCCATTGCCTCCAGTATCAAATGGGAACTCCAGCCGGTCGCGCCGGAGATAGCCAAGAAAATCCGCCGCGCCCCAAACGTCGTCCTCGCTACCATTAAAACCAAAAAAGTCGAAGACATTACAGCAAACAGCAACCAGATACGTCAATGGATCATCACGGCCAAAGTCACTGAAACCTTCAACGGGTCCATCAAACGGGGGACGTCCATCACTTTGAAATCAGGAGCGCTCCCCACATTTTTCGGTGACTCCAGAATCGAAGGTAAAAAATACATCCTGCTACTCGGGGAAAACACATCATGGCGTAAAGAATATCCTCTACTCGGCGCTGAAATGCACTCCGATCAACTCATCACCTGGCTGCGCAACCGCGAAAAGTGACTCTCCTGTCCCATTCGCCATCGCGAAGTATATTCCCGATTCTCAAAATCACTTAAGCTTCACCGCAAGTTTGAACAGTGCGGCCGTCGCATCGTTAACCGTCGCCGGGACTAAGTAAATCTCGTTGCGTTCGATATTTCTGACATACAAGTTCCCTTCAGCGTCTACGGTACCGGTAGCGAGCCTTGTTTTCCGGCCACCACTGAAAACTATTGAAATCTCATACCTGGGCTTATCCAGTCCCAGTGTAGAAATGTCAGACGGCTCGTCAACGAAATCCGCTGCGTCAGTATACTCGATCTCGCCGAGCAACCCCATTGCCTCTGTATAACAGTCTCGTGATTTATCTCCGTTGAGCATCCATTTCTCGTCAGGCTTTTTGCCCTTTGTGAAGTATTTTTCGCATACCGATTTCCTGTCTCCGGCCGTTACCCCGATGGATTTGACATCAATGCGGTCAAAAGCTGCGACGATACTCTTGTCACGGAGTTCGTCGACCGTTTTCAAAAAGAGTTCTGCAAGTCCGGAATTGATAATCAGCACTCCCTTGGTGCCGTTGTGTTTCAGATAATAACTTTCTCCAATGGGCGTTTTTGAGCCGAGGGAAAACACTTCACGCTTGCCGCCTGCGCGGATAGCCGTGACGACCGACTGGGGATTGTCAAGCCCGAAATCCGAGAGTGTGGCGCTATTTTCATCTGTCCGTGCATCAGCTTCGAGCCCCGCGAGTGTCTGCACGAGACTGTCGACCGCGAATGCTCCAGTGCGGGCTTTGACCGGCGCCGTGATGCGCCACTTCCCATTTCTGCCTTTATCCATCTCGATTATGTCATACTGTTTTCTGATCTCGACTCGCGTGAATTCCTTGCTGGCGAAATCAGTGACTTTGATTTTTGGCGGCGTCTTATCCGCTTCGGGGTCCTTTTTGGGGCCTTTTTCTAACACAAGCACAATTGTCACAAGAGCGGCAAGCAGGACAATCAGAGCTATTGTCGAACCAAATTTCTTCATCATTTCGAGCGTCTCCTGATAACAGCAAATATCCCCATGCCCACAAGACACAGCGGGATCAGCACTATTGTCACGAATCCGATCGTTTGGGTTCTGCCGGCAATGTTGAGGGGTTTCGAGTCAATATCTTTAGGTGCTATCGAGATCAGGTGTTCTTCGCCCACAAGCCAGTTGAGCGCATTGACCATAAGGTCCTGATTGCCTGCTCCGCCTGTCATGACCTTCATCCGCGCATCCTGATTGGTAAAGAGATTTGACGGAAAATCAGCATCTCCTATCACCACGAGGCGAGTTTCCGATTTCCCCTTTTTCTTTGAGACGGCCACTCCGAGCGGTATGGGGCCTTTGACATCTTTGCCTTCAGTAAACTCGACAGTATCGTTTTTGACATCTTTTTCAGCCCAGCTCGATTCGCTCGAATACAGGAATGGAGTAACATCATCGGCATCTATTTTGGGTGTAACCGAGCGCACAAGGGTCAGTGCCAGTCCCAGCCTTGATGACAGCAGCGGTTCTGTTATCTTGTGATTCTCGACTTCGGGCATAAACGTCATGGGGTCCTGCGGCACTGATCGTTTCATGTCGATGACGAAATCCCTGTCAATAGTGACATTCCATTTGTCGAGCAGAGGTTCGAGCCCTGAATCCGTCATGGGATCAACGAGGAAAAGGGCTCTGCCGCCGCCATTCAGATACGTGTTCATCATTTCGAGTTCGGGGCTGGATACAGGTTTTTCCGGTCCTGCGACAACGATCGCGGAGCAGTCGCCAGGCACCTGTTTCTGCATCGGGAGCTGAACGGCCTTCAGAGTGTAATTATTGCTTGCAAGTGCATTTGACAGAGTCGAATAATCTCGGACATCCATTCCCTGAATGTTGCGTTCGCCATGACCTTCGACAAAGCAGATCGTGTGCGACTTGCCTCCTGAAAATACTACGAGAGCATTTGTAAACGCTTGCTCTCCCTGAAATTTCGGCGGCTCTTGCGCCGTTGGATCGACCGGCATCTGGTATATCTCGTCGATCCTGATCGTCTTCCTGATACTTCCCTTTTCCATGACGACGCCGCCGTAGCCGCTGATGCTGTACTTCTTTGCTTCCGAAGGCCGCTGGTTGGGGTCGATCATCTTGTAATGAAATTTCTTGGAAGCGATCCGGTATTCCTTCATCACTCCCTCGACATCTGTCCACGGCGCACTGTTTTCCGGGAGAAAAACGTATGCTGTCACATCTCCATCGAGTTTGCCGAGGATTTTCCTGGTTTTATCGGAGATCGTAAACCGCTTGTTTTCCGTGAGGTCATATCTGATTGTATGTCTGTCGGCGATATAGTACCCAACGGCGACTATTGCTATCATCACCACTATTTTTATAACGATGTTGAGTCCTGAAAATATCCGTTTGCTCTTCACGGCGGACCCTCCCTATACTCTCTTGGATTCGAGACTCCTGACCGTCAGGAACAGGAACAGTGCGATAAACAGTACAAAATACACAACATGTGCAGTATCAATTACCCCATTGAGAAAGTCCATATAGTGTTTGGTCATGCCGGCGAGTTCGAGCACCTGCTGGATGACAGGATTTGAAAACAGTGTCGAAACGGCATTTATAGCGATCAGGACAATGATCAGCATGAGAGTCCCGAGTGCCGCAACTATCTGATTTTTCGTGGTCGAGGAAATGAAAATGCCGATGGAGACAAAAGCTCCGCACAACAGAAATATCCCGAGGTATCCCGTAATTACAGGAGCCCAGTCCGGATCGCCATACGCGCCGATGATGTATACATACTGTAGCGATAGCACCAGTATCGCGGTTATCAGTCCCATCACGGAAAGGAATTTTCCCACAACGATCTGAGTGAGACTCACCGGCGAGGTCATCAGGAGTTCATCCGTGCCGCTCTTGAATTCCTCGGAAAAACTGCGCATCGTAAAAAACGGCACCACAAAGATGAAGAGGAACTGCATGATCGAAAACACCGGACGCATATCCGCTGTTTCAAGCCCCTGGACCATGATAAACGAACAGATGAACATGAATACCGCCGTCACGATATATGCCAGTGACGACTGGAACATCAGGGAAAAGTCCTTTTTGAAAATATAAAAAATTCTGGTCATTCGTGCACCTCGTTTGTGGTTAGTTTGAGGAACACCTCTTCGAGGCTGAGGTTGTCGCGCGACATTTCGAGGATCAGCCATCCGTTGTCGATGGCAAGCCTGCTGACGCTTCTGCGTGTATCTTCACCACCAGTGGCGTCCAGTTTCAGCCGGGCCTTTCCCGATCGGGTTTCACTGGAGGCAACGGATGTGACGCCTGACACTTTTACAAAAGCGTCGGCTGCGCCTTCCACGCCCTTGCCTTCGAGTTCGACGATCAGCCGCTCGCCGCCAGTGAGGCGGGCCGAAAGCTGATCCTGTGAATCGATTGCCGCGACAGCGCCTTCGTTGAGTATTACCACGCGGTCGCAAGTCGCGCTGACTTCGGGCAATATGTGAGAGCTTAGCACGATGGTGTGTTCGCGTCCGAGGTCGCGGATTACGTTGCGAATTTCGATAATCTGCTTGGGATCGAGCCCCACGGTGGGCTCGTCGAGTACGAGCACATCGGGTTTGTGCACCATTGCCTGCGCCAGTCCGACCCTCTGTTTATAGCCCTTTGAGACATGTCCGATAAGCCTGTTGGCGACATTGCCGAGATTGAGCACTTCGATGACATCCGAAACTCGCTTGCGGCGGTCGCCGCGCGGCACACCCTTGATCTCGGCTGCAAACGTGATATATCCGCGCACGGTCATTTCGTGATACAGCGGCGGATTTTCCGGCAGATAACCGATGCGGCGTTTCACCTCGAAGGGCTGGTCATAGATGTCATGTCCATCGACACGCACCGTGCCGCCCGTTGCCGGCAGATAGCCTGTCATGATACGCATAAGCGTGGTCTTGCCTGCCGCATTGGGGCCAAGCAGGCCGAGGATTTCTCCCTTTTCCACCTTGAAGGTCACGCCACGCACAGCCCTGACCGTGCCATAATTTTTTGTCACATTGTCGACTTCTATCATTCACACACCTCCCGGGCAACCCGACTGCCGGGCGCCCAACGGCGTTGACCGGTTGCCGGCCCGGATGTAATTATATCAGTGTAATTCATTTTTTTAACCTTTTGGCCCCCTTTTTTCACATTGTTTCGACAGCCGTCGCCTCACGATGTTCCATTTGCTCTAATCATCAGCGAACATTTGCACTCTGAGCCTGTCTAAGGAATAATAATTGACGTGGATTGACTCGCTATCCACTGCATAACCCGGGAGGCTGTAAAAAATGTCGATTCGTCGAAAGATATGCCTGATACTCACTATCATGCTCTGTGCCAGCGGCACATACACATCCGTGCACCTTGCTCAGTTGCATTACAAAAAGCCCCAGAATCAGCTAACGCTGATCAACACGTTTCCTGCTCTCGAAAGATTTATGGACAGGAAACAGCTCGAAAAAACCGTAGACTCGAGTTCTATTGACTCTCTTGATCTTGACAATCCGCTCGGAACTCCCGGATTTGACCCCTATGCCAACGTGATGAATGAAGGTCACTCGAAAACGGCAGAAACCGAAGCGAAAGAGTCTTGCGATCTCTCCGAAGCCGTAAGCTGCACCGCCGTCGACAACAGCAAATATTCGGAATTATTCGGTATCGGAGTCAGCATATATGGCGTCGCCGGCTACTTCCTGCTGCTTATTCTGTGCGTAATCTCACTTGCCCGAAAAAAGAAATACTCTGGATTTATCGACTTCATGATCTTCGGCGGCGGGCTGGGGGGCGTACTGTTTTCAGCATGGCTCACATGGCTCGAAGCCTACGTCATAAAAAGTTATTGCCCATATTGTGTTGTATCCGCCGCTTTGATGTCGTTATCATTTATAATAATACTCATCGGTTACGGTATCGAGCCGCTGACTTTTTTCAGGCGAAGGACAGAAGAATAATTCCATCGCCACTGTCAGCCGCGCCCATCCGCCGCCATATTAGTATATGAAAATGACACACACAGCGGAGCGACTACAATGAAAACACGTACATTCAGGCACATCGTCACAACATCTCTCATCGCCGGACTCGCATTCATCTCCTCCGGTACCACCGCGGCGCCACGTACTCATATCGACTCAGTCGACAACATGTCGTACGATGGCAGAAACCTCTCCATCACTTACACGATCTCCAGCCATTGCCCGGCAGCAAAACACACGACCGAAATCGAATTCGACCCTGTACTACAACCATACAGAAGCACGAAAAAAGTTGTGCGTCTCGACGTCAAACTCTATGACACAGCGCCGGAAACAAAATGCGACTATGACGAAGACGACGTTACAATCGAGGTCGAGGACAGCCTCACTGACCTCATCAGAGATGAAATCAAAGAACTGTCATCCAGATACGTCATCGACCCTGACATGGCGGTAGGATTGCCATACGTGTCCGCTCGCGCTGGCAATCCGGGAGCGAAATTCGGCGATTCCGGTCCCGGCGGAAAACCCGGGCATCCCCATACTCCACCGCAACCTTCCACCGTCCATGTTGTCAACGTCAGCTACGAACCCACTTTCAAATGTCTCCTCTACAAAAATGACGGCGCACGCAAAGATGGATTCACCGGCACCGGATCCACCATGGACGAGGCACGCCGCAATGCGGCAAAAGGCTGCCGAACCACCAATAATCCTAAATGCGAACTCTGGTCAAAAGACCCGGCGCACACGTCCTGCGATATTAAGATGAAGGAAAAATATGCAGACACCGTTGTACCCATATCACAGATACCAACGGGCGCGACTCTCTCCGCATGGTCATGCAACATGCAGAAAGGCCCCCGAGGCGAATCCTTCTCAGCCATCGGCAACTCCGAAAACGAAGCCCGCGGCAACGTCATCGACAAATGTTCCGAATCCATCTTTTCCGGCTGCGACGCCGCCGCGAAAGATACTTCCAACACCATCTGCGCTCCGGCCTATGTCAAGTATGCTCCAAAACCAGAGCCAGTCTGGACTTGTGTCCTCTACAAAAACGACGGAGCACGCAAAGACGGATTCACCGGCACCGGCTCCACCGAACAGGAAGCCCGCAGAAACACCATTCCTGGCTGCAAAAGAACGAATAATCCCAACTGCTCAGTCTGGGCTAACGACCCTACTCATACCGCCTGCGATCTGAAATTCAGATAATCTCTCGTTTCGTCTCAGTCCGTCACAAGATAAAAGCCGCCGTTTTGAGCCTGTCAACAAACCCGGGAGTCTGGAATGTGTTGAGTCGGCCATGGTGACGATAAGTTGCAAAAGGCAACAATACGACCGGTTTTCGGGGGGATATGGGGTGAAATTGCCACTCAGTGGGGTTCCAGGAGGCCTTTTGCGCTTTCCCAGTGTATCAGGATGTTGTGTGCGGTGCAGATGAGTTTCCATTCGGCGGCACGATTTGTCGATGCCGTATAGCAGGAATTCGAGCAGGCCGCGCTTTTCTTTGATGTGGCCGAAGATGGGTTCGATCGTGGAGTCGCGGTTACGGTTTCGCTCCAGCCACTCATCAAGCGCCGGAGGCATCAGATACATCTGATTCGGTTCATAAGAGCGAAAGGTCTTTTCTTTGCTCATGCTTGTATTGTACCAGACGCGTCGAAGGGTAAAGCGAGTTATTGGACATGCGCTTAATAACGCGAATCTGTATGAGGCAACCTGCTCCGGCTGGCACTGCGTCGGGAGAGCCGGTAAGCATTTGCGAAAAATGCAAACATAATTACAAAAAGAATGCCTGAAAAAACAAGCTTCGACTCGTCGGAAATCCATTTGACTGGAGTGAAGAATGCTTCGATGATGCCTGCTAAAAACAGCATTGCTACGACTCCGATCACAAGATCGAAAGAATCTCCAACACCCTTTTTGACAGACTCGAATCTTGTCATGTCGCAGGGATTGAGGAGGGAGTAGCCGATCTTGAATCCAGCTGCTCCGGCGATAATGATCGCACTCAGTTCGATTACGCCGTGAGGCATGATATAGGCGAGATAGTTGAGTGTTTTGCCGTGCTGTATGAAGAGTACTCCGAGGCATCCGAGCAGCAGTCCGTTGACGCTGATGAGATATAGAGTGCCTATCCCGAAAGTAATGCCTGAGGCGATGGCAAGAATGCTTATCTTGATGTTATGGATGATGAGTTGGGATGAAAAAATACTACGGTCCTTAAACTCGATATCTCGTTCGACATGCCCTCTGGTTTCGAGTTCGTTTTCAAAAAGCTCCATGTAGTTTTGCGGTACAACGGCATTGGGGATACGCACGTCAATTTTGTCCGCGAAAAGGCCGGCGATGGAAAACAACGAAAAAACAGCTAATGAAAACAGGATGAATCGCATGTTGGCCACAACAGATTCCGGGAAGTCCCTTGTGAGAGTGGCGAGTATGTTGAATTTTTCCTTCTTGTGGTTCTGATAGATGATGTTGTATGCCTGAGCGCAGAGGTCATTGAGTTTTCTTTCGGAGTCGGAATCAGGGAAACCCGTACGTATGCGGGCGAGATCGTTGGCAGATGACTTATATAGCCATATCAGCCGGTCAATTTCTCTTGCGGACAGCGAAGAAAGCCCTTTGCTGTGTATCCTTGCGACAAGAGCAGAGAGTTCATTCCATTTCGGAGCGTGTATATTGAGAAATTCATTCACTTTCATCATATAAAATAGTATAGCATACAGGGGATGGGATTGGTTTTTCAGAAAAATGTTCCAATTATCATGATGATATTCCAATAACTGTCGTAACTTCAGAGAAAAAAACTTGACTTGGTCATTGACAAAGTTTAGTTGCAACAGTTAATATTAGCCATAACTAATACGCCTATTGTTTCGACTCCATTTTGCGACAGGGGATGCGTAACAGCAGGCAGGCAGGAAGATGACAATGAGTGAACTCGAACGGCTGGCAGCCCGCCATTGCGCGGCAACATTACTGGGTGAAAAGACTGGCAGCATGTTTATGGTAGGATGGGATAGATTTCGCTGTTCGCACGGCTCGCTCAGGAGCATGCGTGAGACTCTTTCGGGACGTGATGTAGTGGTCAGGGTGTTTCGCACACGCGGCGGAGCTCTCATATACATTTACCGAACCAGGCTGCTTGAAAGAGACCTCGGAGACGTGCAGGCGCGACGGATTCTGTCGCAGTGTGGGTATGATGGGGATGTCCTCAAGTGTCTCCAGCAGAGACTGCTTGAGTCGCCTGAGTTTCCGCACGAGATCGGTTTGTTTCTCGGCTATCCCGCAAAAGACGTTGCCGGTTTTATGGAAAATGGCGGCGCCAATTATAAATTGACTGGATGCTGGAAAGTATATCACGATGTCGAACGGGCAAAACACCTGTTTTGCACATATAAACAGTACAGGCAGCGCATGATGAATCTGCTTGATAGCGGGTTGTCTTTCCATGAGATATTATGCGCGTCATAGAAAGGATAGAGCGATGGAGAAAATAGCAGTGATCTACTGGAGCGGGACAGGCAATACGCAAATGATGGCAGAGGCTATCGCGGAGGGGGCAGGAGTCAATGCGGTCAATGTATCTGATGTAACGGCCGCTGCGATAGCGCAGCATGACATGCTCATGCTCGGTTGCCCCTCTATGGGAGACGAGGTACTGGAGGAGGGTGAATTTGAGCCTTTTTTCACCGAGTTGGAGGGCAGTATCGGTGGAAAACGCATCGCATTGTTCGGTTCGTACGGATGGGGTGACGGTGAATGGATGCGACAGTGGGAAAAACGTGTCGAAAAGGCAGGCGCCGAATTGTTCGAAAAAGGATTGATAGTCAATGAAACGCCGGATGCCGCTGCACTCGGGACTTGCCGGGCTTTTGGCGAACGGTTCGCGGCGTTGTGAATTTGTGATATTGCAGAGGTATGACCGGCGGCGTTTTACATGGTTCGGATCTGAAGAATTTGATTTATATACGCATATCCACAAGTGCCATATTAGGCAGAACTAAGATTAGTTGAATATCATAAGTCTGATATAAAAGGAAAACGCTTCGGGGAGGACAGCATGAGAAGAGGCATTTGGGACTCGGGGCATCAGTGCCCCATCATCGGGACATGTCTGACATTGAAAGAATTGCGGAAGATCGCAGGACGGTTTCCGGCGGTTTGTGACGCTGGCGCGGCAGCGTATGTGCTGCATGGCGAGATGGTGGGGATATGTCAGTCGAAAAATGAACTGTCAAAGTTCGTGACGAGATTTCTCGATAAAAAATATTGCGCCGATATCGCCAGGGTTTCTGCCCTGAAAGCTGGCGAGCTTGGAACATTCTGGGATGAATGTGTCAGGGAGGGCCGTATCGCCGGAGCTTTCTGGGCGGTACTATCGCGAGACGATGTGCCGCATGAACTTGAGCAGCGGGTGTTCGGCGAAGTGCACATGATGTCACATCTACAGGGAGCGGAGCAGAGGGTTTCGCTGAGTACGCTTGCCGCAGCGCGCCGTTCTATCGAAAGGCTTGAACAGGAAAGACGAAAACTGATCGCAAAAAACATCGAGTTGCGTGAAGCGAAAAAAACGCTCGAACGTGATTGTGATGAGATGAGAGCACGGGTTGTACTGCTTTCGTCACAGAAGACCGCGCTGAAAGAGATGGTGGCGTCTTATGAGTCCGGCGGAGAGGCTGAGGCGGCGCGGCAGATCATCGACAAAATGAAAAACGAAAACTTATCGCTAAGGAAGCAGATGAATTATCTTGAGGCAAAATCCCACATGCAGGATTCTGAAATAACTCTATTGCGGGACAGGGTGGAAAGCCAGGCCACGCTGATCGGCCATTTGAAAAAAAACGATAATAACGCTATGGCGGCGCATGTCCATGACGAGTGTAAATGTGGGGACGGCAGGTGCGATACGTGCGAATGCGCTGTAGATCGCAGACAAGTGAAGGTGCTCTATGTTGGGGGCGTCGAAAAATTGTGTCCACATTACAGGGAAGTGGCGGAATTGATAGGGGCAGAGTTTCACAGGCATGACGGGATGGAGCGTTCCGGCCGGCTGGGCGCGTTGATCGAGAGTGCGGATGTTGTCATCTGTCCTGTCGATTGCAACAGCCATCAGGCTTGCCTGCGGGTGAAGAACGAGTGCAAGAAGGCGGACAAGCCTTACGAGATGCTGAGAAGTTCGAGCATCAGCGCCTTCAGCCGCGCTGTGACGAAGTATTGCAAGCCTGCGTGAAAGTGGCAGGCAGGACGGTCAATTCTTACCGGAGGCATGGCGTTATGACATGCGGAAGGATTTTTAGACAGGGCAGCCAGATACTCTATGAGAAGGGAGGTGAGCGTATGGGACTTCTGCGTGACGATATCCAGCATCTCAGGAAAGATCTCGAACACATCCACGATGATGTCGAGCATCTCGAAAAAGATATGCAGTGCTGTGATGGCGCCAATCACGGCCGGATCAGTGATCTTAAAAGCCATGTGTCCGAACTTGATTCGCACATACACAATGTGCTCGAACACGTGATGCATGTCGAAGATCACATTGCATCATGTGGAGCCGCCAATGCTGGCGAATGTAAAGAATGCTGATATCCGTGTTATGCGCGGATTGTCGTATGTACCAATGATCAGAATTCCCGATATGGGGAGCCGCGGCTCGCGGGTCTGACGGCTCCCGCTTTTTCAGGTGTTACAGCACTCTGTCATGAAAGGTTGCAGGTGCCCGGAGATGGAAATCAAAGCTTTGGACAATAATTTTGAAAGCACGTTTTATCAGTTTGTCGAAAAAATAGGAATGAGACTCACGAACGGACAGCGACTGGTCGTGAAATCATTTGTGAAAAATAAGCAGCACGCGTCTGCGTGCGAGATCGCTGCCGCCGCTGGAGTAGGCGAGAGTGTGGCGAGGACTACTCTTAAGCTAATGGTGAAATACGGGTTTGCGACAAGGCTGAATCCCTCGGGGGGCGAGACACTGTATGAGCCTCTCCAGTCGTCGGAGACGCATGACCATCTCGTGTGCTCGAAGTGCGGCCGTATCATTGAATTTCACAATCGCAAGATTGAAGTCATCAAGGAGACGATAGCGGCTGAATATGGATTTCATGCAATAGATTACATGCTTGAGATATATGGGCTGTGCGGCGAATGTTTCAACAACCGTGGAGCAGTGGTGCCTCTTGTGTGGGCTGGAAATATGGAACGGGTGGAATTTCGCAGGGTTGATGAAGCGGAATACATCCTCGCCATGAACACGCTCGGACTGCATCCTGGAGACGAATTGACTGTGCTTTCCAACAGCATTGGCGCGCCGGTCGTCGTATCGAAGGATGATGCTCGAATAGTGATCGAGCGCGATATGGCCCAGAAGATCATGGTTGCGGTGTGTGCAAAATACGGTCTGACGATTTGATGGCCGTAAATATTTCGGGGAAGTGACGCAATGAAAACGCAAAATGAGAAAGTGTTGCTGGGAGGAGTATCGGAAACGCTACTTATTCCACTTCACGCCAGATATATCGAGTCGCGGCGAGCCGATCCGCTTGTGGTCGACAGAAAGGCGGTGGAGATCATCGAGTCGATCGATATCGCATCGACAAGGGCAGCCGTCGTTTCTCTTCCCTCACAGGTTGGCGTTGTGGTCAGGACGCTTGTCTTCGATGATGTCGTCATAGATTTCATGTGGAGAAATCCCGAAGGTGTCGTGGTCAACATCGGGTGCGGACTCGATGCGCGATTCGAGCGTCTCGATAACGGACAGGTGACATGGTACGACATTGACTTGCCAGAGATAATCGAACTGAGGCGAAGGTATTTCAGTGAAATCCCGCGCAATCTTTTTCTCTCCAAGTCATTTCTCGATCCTGCCTGGATGGACGACATCCCTGCTGGAAAACCCATGCTCGTGATCGCCGAAGGCGTAATGATGTATTTCGAGGAAAAGGATGTACGGCTGTTTTTCGCACGCGCAGCCAATCGTTTCACGAAGGTTGAATTCCTGATAGACGTCGTTTCGGAGCTGGCGGCCGGGGGGATATTGAAGCATCCGGATGTCAAAAAAATCAACGCGAGATTTCTCTGGGGGATCGACAATGCGAGAAAGATCGAAAAATGGGTAGACGGTCTCAGGCTCAAAAATGATTATGCGTTTTTCGATTTTCATGTGCAGAGATGGCCTGTCGCGATGAGAGTGTTCCGCTACATTCCGCCTCTGAGGGGGCTCGGACGGGCGTTGCATTTCGTAAAGACTTGATTTTTTACGCACTGCAAATTAGGTGCGACTAAAAATAGTGGAACAGCCGAAGAGAGTGTTATGAATAACACCAAAACGAAAGGGGCAAAGAAACATGCAACTAAAAAAAGGGCTTCTGGCGCTATGCATTGCGACTGCCACGGCGGGCATGCAGCAAGTTGCCGCGGAAGAAGTCACGACAGCAGTAATTGATGACGTAGTAGTGACAGGGACGCGTACCGTACACAAAACGAGCGAGGCGCCTGTCAAGACGGTGGTGATCTCGGCTGAAGAGATCAGGGCCATGTCAGCTACAAATGCCGGAGACATACTCAACCAGGCACTCGGAGCTCTCGTCGCGCCAACCGGATATTCGGCCGGCGTCATCAGGATGCAGGGCATGGCGGCCGATCATGTCCTGGTGATGATCGATGGGCAAAGGCAGATACCACTTGCGCATGGCGGAGGAATCGACGTGTCGCAGATACCTATTGATGACATCGAGCGCATCGAGATCGTAAAGGGCGCAGGCTCGGCTCTTTACGGCAGTGACGCCATGTCGGGCGTGGTTAATATCATCACGAAGAAAGCTCCTCGCGAAGGTACCACGACACGATACAGCACATCATTCGGAAACGACAAGGGCATGTATCACTCGCTTTACAATTCCGGCCGGGCAAGCGACAGTCTTTCGTGGATATTCAGTTCTTCTTATGAAAAGCTCGAAAAGTGGGGAGATGCGTCTGACCTCACCGATCAGCGCGCATTGCGCTTCGAGACAGGATACCGATTCGTGCCCGATTACACGTCGAAATTTGCCGTTTCGGAAACACTTGAGCGAAACCCCAACGACTCTGACAGAAAAGAGCATAAGCAGAACTATGTCTTCGGTTTCAACGGGACGCCCAATGATCTGTCGACACTCGACGGCAGCATATCCATCACCAATTATAATCGCACCGACAATACGCCGAGCAAGACGACAAAAGGCGACACTCAGATGCAGATCAACTACAGCCGCCAGATCGGCAGCGCCAACACCGTTTCCAGCGGCTACGAATACTTCTCTGACTCTTACGAGTCATCGTCAATCAGCAAGGTGAAACACTCACTTCGCGGCTACTACATCCAGGACGAAATCATGCTCGGAAACGCAACATTCGTCGCAGGCGGACGGCTTGATGATCACCCTGCCTTTGGGGGGCATTTCAGCCCTAAGGCATCCATGATGTGGCGTACGGACGATGCCCTGACATGGCGGATTTCGTACGGCGAAGCATTTCGCGCCCCTGATCCCGCGGAGATTTACAGGACCGGCTCATTCCTGAAAATGGGGCCGCGCTGGTATTACCTTGTCGGCAACCGTAATCTCGAACCCGAGGAAAACAAGAGCACACAGGCGGGTTTCGACTGGAATGTGTCAAATGATGTCACGCTCGAATTCAACTATTTCCAAAACAAGACATCGAATCTTATCTCCACCCGCAATGGCGGCACGATCCTCAATCCCGCCACCAGCGCCAACGCTACCATCCTCATATATGACAACATCAACGATGTCGAAACAAGTGGTGTGGAAACCATGATCAGCGCGCGTCTGCGCAAGGGGCTTGCCGTGTCTCTCTCATATTCGTTTACCGATTCCGAGGTGACATACGACGACGACGCTACCGCTATTGGCAAGCAGCTTGCTGCTACGCCGGAGCAAAAGGCAATCCTTTCGCTCAATTATTCAGAAGGCAGTTATCGTTTCTCGACATCGGCAAGGTATCTGTCGGAATCATTTTATGACGATGCCAACAAGTATACTATCCCGTCATACACCGTTTTCGACATGAAAGTCGCACGTTCTGTCACCCGCACCGGCGAAGTGTTTTTCTCCGTCAAAAACGTATTCGACGCGAGCAAGACGTACTACTATTCGGCGACCGCTACGACAGAAGCTATCGAGCCACGCGCGTTTCTCATCGGTTATTCGAAGACAATATAATCCACAAAGGAGAAAATGATGAAAAAACTGATTGCAACTGTATTCTTGGCGGCAATGACACTTGTGCCAGCTATCTCGCATGCCCACGATCTGTGGCTCAATTCGACCGATTACCGTGTCCCCGCGACACGAGAGGGATTCGGCGAATCCAAACTGTATATAGGGTTCGGCCACGCCTTTCCAGTCGATGATTTCTACAGGAAAGAAAAAATCGCGTCATTCACACTCACTGCTCCTGACGGCTCCCTCAAAGACATTGAGGCGATCGAAGGAGGCTTTACCGCTGCCGAACTGTCATTCACGAGTGCTGGCCCCCACATCGCGGCCCTCGCGGGAAAAACCGGCTACTACACCATGTTTATGGACAAGGGCACGATGCACCATGCCACCGAGTCCATGAAAGGCAAAGACCCGAAAAATGTCATCGTGAGCGTCTATTTCGAAAATTACGCAAAAAGCCTGATCACTGTCGGAGACACACGCGACGAATCTTATAAAACACCTGTCGGGCACAGGCTCGAAATCATACCGCTGCAAGACCCGCGCGATGTGAAAGTGGGAGATATGTTCGATGTGCAGGTGCTCTTTGATGGCAAGCCCGCACGTCTCGCGACCGTCACGGGCACATACATGGGATTCGACTCGGGAGAAGACGCCGCCTATTCTACGGGTACGGGTTTCAACGGCAAGGCCTCCATCCGCATCCTGCACTGGGGACCGCAGCTTATCAAGGCAAAAGTGGAGCAAAGCCCCACAGGCGAGCACGCCGGCAACTGTCTTGGCGAACACTATGCAGCCACTCTCACATTTGCAATAAGGTAAATCGCCGGCAATGTGTTTTACGGAATTGATGACTTGTTTTGAGTGTTTTTTTCATAATTGCCTCACAGGCAACTTCAGGGGCGGTATATCTCGCCGCCCCGCTTTTTTATTTCAGGAGCACACACAATGAAAAAGAATCCGCTGCTGACGTGGCTCTTCGCCGTGTCGGCAATTTTGCATGTCGTACTCCTTACCCGCATTGCCATGCCGAAAGCAGACAATGCTCAACATCTGACGGTAAGATATGAAACAGCTCCGGTCGAACGTGTCAAGATGCGATCTCCACGTCTGCCGGACCCGCCAGCGCCAGTACCCATACAGCAGAAACCGGTGCCGCAACCGGAACGCCTGCCGGCACCCGAGCCCCGGACAACTCAGGTAAAGCCCAGGGAAAAACCAGAGCAGCAGTCCGCGCCGTTGCCTGCCCCCCCACCCAATCCCATTGCCGAAAACACCATTGTCCCCGAAGACTCGACACTGCAGACTGTAGCCGTCAATCCGTCAGCTCCACGCGGATTGTCTCGTTACGATACGACGACAGAGGCGGGCGCGTCAAAATTCTGGTCGAAGTACGGTGTTATCGGCGGCACTGGTACAAAGACGCGCAAGACAGGCGGACAGCCCCAAAGTACTTTGGTGGCTGCCCGCCCTCCAGCAGTGAAAATAGCAGAACCTCCGCCTGTCGATCGCGTGGCACTGCTCAGAGAATACGCTGCAACCATCAAACCGATGATCGAAAACAAAAAGAAATATCCTGAAAAGGCTCGCCGCAACGATATCGAGGGCGAAGTGCGCGTGCGATTCATCGTCGCTCGCGATGGCACGATCAAAGATATTTCGCTCAATACGAGTTCGGGCACTTCCATACTCGACAATGCCGCACTCAAAGCCGTACGGGACGCCGCACCGTTTCCGCCGCTTCCCTCAGGGCTCCAGACAGGCGTATCAGAGCTCATCGTCAAGCTCATCTATTCGTACGAATAACAACATGGAGAGTACATTCCAATGATTATCGAATTCATCAGAAAAGGCGGCATCATCATAATACCGATCATATTCTGTTCGATCGTAATGGCCGCAATCATCATCGAAAGATACATCAGACTCGCACGGGCGCGAAAGACGTCGATAGAAGAAGTGTTCAGGAAAATACAGCCATTGCTCATGAAATCTGAATATGCAGCAGCGCACAAATCGCTTTCCGCAACACCCGGGATCATCCCGTCTGTTGTCAGATCAGGACTCGCCAGCGCACCGGTACGCGAAGCTGCCGCGCTCGCGATGCACACGGCCGCCACACGTGAAACTGGACGTCTCGAAAACTTCATCGAAGCCCTTTCCACAATCGCCACGATCGCCCCAATGCTTGGACTTCTCGGCACTGTCGCCGGTATCATACGATCATTTTTCCACATAGCTAATTCCGCAGGAGGACAGGTCAGTCCCACCCTGCTCGCTGACGGTATCTGGGAGTCTCTCATCGCTACTGCCGCCGGACTCGCCGTAGCCATACCGGCCTTTATCTTCTACCGGGCTCTTTCCGGCGCAATCGACCGTCTCGCGGAAGAATCCATGATTGCCGGTAACATGCTGCTCGAACACATCATAAGGAATGACGGGGAGAACTGACCGCGATGGAACCCATAAGACGACGAAAAAAGCGCTCCTGCGAATTCATACTCATCCCTATGATCGACATCATGCTTATGCTGCTAATTTTTTTCATGCTCACAACCAACTTTGTCACGCAGACAGCACATGACATCGATCTGCCCGAATCCCGCAGCACAACCGTCCTCAAATCGAAGACAATCAACATATACATCACGCACGCCAACAGGGTGTTTCTCAATGACACCGAAGTCACGCTCGATGCACTCACGGCTGCACTCAGGCCGGTACTTGACGCCGATCCGGAAAAAGTCGTTGTCCTCAAGGCTGACTCCGCGACACCTCTTGGATATACGGTCCGGGTCATCGACATCGTCAAGGCCGCGGGAGGAAAACGTCTCACTATCACCACGCGGAAGGCAACACGTCTCATGTAATGTAGTTTTGAAAAAAGAAAAGAAGATAATCGTCATTCGACAAGAGCGCCGTGCATCCGCTCAACAATCGACACGACTCGCGGCCCCGGTATTGTCAGATAATCGTCGGTCCAGAAATATATCCGGCGGTTTTTTACAGCATCGACATTACCCAGTTCGCTCCATTCGCTGACGATTTTCTTCTTTTCTTCCGGGGTGTATGTTACACCTGTGCGGATTTCGATAATCACCTGCGGATTGCGCCTTATGACATCTTCGAGATTGGGCTGCGGGTAATCGGTTGTGTCGGCGAATATGTTGGAGCCGCCGGCTGCCTCGATGATTTCATTGAGGAAAGTATGGCCCCCCGCGACATACATACCCTGGACAGAGCCGGGGGAGCGGCCGACGACCAGCATTACCCTCAGGCGCCTGGAGTCAGCGTGCCGCCTGATATCCGTAAGCTGGCGCCGCATTTGACCAGTCAGTTTTTGCG
>CAZQSL010000044.1:14402-25191 GCA_964595945.1 uncultured bacterium | reverse complement strand
CATGCGGGTGACGAGTCGAGCGTGATGCCAGAGACAGTACAGTCGGCTGGAGCCGTGGTGTCTACCTTTGCAACTGACGGAACCGCAGGCGTGTATGTCACATCGTTGGATACGTTGTCCGTGACGGTCATCCTGTACTGGTAGCAGTTGCCGCTTGTCACCGTTGTATCATTCCAGGAAGTGCCCGGCGGATTGCTCTGCACATCGGCCCACCCGCTGAATAGTCCGCACACTCCGTTGGACAGCGTGGCCGAACTTCTCTGAATGATATAGGTGGAAATGCCCGATGCAGCATCGGTGCCGCTCGCGAATGTAACGGCTATGCTCGCGGTTGTGACATATCCGTCGAAGTAAGAAATCGAGCCGCCGGACGGGTCATCCACATCGCGCAGCACATCGAATGTGCATGTGCCGGAAATCAGCGCGTTATTGAGCGCGGTCGCTGTCTGGACGCCGTCGATCACATCGGCCGCGTCATAGGCATACTGAAATTCGTATGGCGAAGCAATGACATCGCCACCGGCGGAGACCGTTGCGGGAAATGTCACTCTGGCGATATCACTCTGCGCATCTGTTGCCGTGACCGTGACCGTGTGCTGCCCCGCGCCGGACGCACATGTGACATTGTTGTTATAATAGATGGAAGTGCCGGTCACATACTGGCATGCCGGGGATGAGTCTTCCACAATGGAGGCTACTATGCAACCGGGCGCCGTTGTGTCAATTTTCGTCACGTAAGCAGAATCTACATTAATGTAATTATTTACATTATCGTATAGCGTATGTCTGAACGTATAGCAGTGAGCCGTCGCCCCCGTGAACGAAATCGTACCTGTAGAAGTGCCGGCGGGCTGATCGGAAGTGTTAGTCCATGCACCCCATCCCGAGCAGATACCATTGGAGAGCGTAGCCTCCGAGTAAAGGATGGTACTCGACGCCACCCCTGAAAGATCGTCATGGATCGCTCCGTAGGTGACGGTAATGACTGTCGTCGAAGCGTATCCGTCTGTATGGGAAAGAGCCCCGCCGTACGCTGGGTCGAGATCCCGGGCAAGTGTAAATTCGCAAGTGCCCGTCGCGTCGACATTGTCATAAACGACTTGCGTTACCGGGCCGTCATGTGTCGTTGACGGATCGAACGAAAAAGCACAGACGTAAGGACTTGACGTTTCGTCTCCACAGCCAGACAGACCGCTGACTGTCGGAAAATTGACTTTCTGCACGCCGCTGCGGGCGTCTGTCGCCGACACTTCGACATCGAAAGCGCCCGTCCCGCCGCAGGTGCCGACTCCGGTTTCGTTACAGTAATATATGACGCTCCCGCTGCCGGGATAGTATGTATTCGCACCGGATTCCGAGATCGACGCGATCGAACACGACGGAGGCACTGCATCGCATGTCCTCGCGGTAGAAGTCGCTGTAGCGATATTCCCGACAGCGTCTGCCGCACGCATCGCGATGTCGAGCGCCTGCCCGTCAGTACATGCCGGCGTACCGGCAACCGAGCAGGTATCCACCGCAAACGATCCCGATGCCCATGAACTCCCGCCATCCAGCGTATATTCGCAATATGAAACGGAACCGGCGCAACCGGCATCGCTTATCCCTGAAACCGCCACGTCGAAACTGCTGTCGACATACTGCGCGTTGTAATCAGTGCTTGAGATCATCAACGGGTCGGTGATCACCGGCGGCGTGATGTCCACCTGATACGGCCCGAGGACCGCATCGCCCGCACCACCTATCAGACCGGCTCCCGGCGTGAGCTGCCCACCATTGAGAGCACGCGCGATCAGATACCAGTTGCCGCTCGCAAGCGCCGTCATCACCATCGTATCGCCGAGTGCGTCACACACCGGCCCACTGCCGGTGTCAGGGCATAGTGTATCGAGATCGCTCCACGAACTCCCATTCATCAGCCCGCCACTCGTGTAGACATTGCCAATCTGCCACAGAAAACGGTACATCTGCGTCGCGCCTCTCGAGAAAGCACATGGCGCCAATCCACATCCCGCTGCATTCATAAATGTGAAGTCAAGATCAGATGCTCCATAACACGCAAGCGTCGAACACGTCCCGCCATTGACGCACGAAATGACCGGCGCTATCGGGATGCTCGTCTGATAGCCGGCAGTCAGCGTGTTGCCCCCGCCTGTTGCCATGCCAGCGTAAAACTGCGATACCGAACTGCCAAGCCTGTTAGCTCCGCCAGTCGATCCCGCTCCGCCGCCGTTGACCGAATTCCATTCGACAACGTCGGCTACCGTAACCAGGCCGGAAAACAGCAACGCAAATACAAAAAGTAAAAATATGGGAAGGTTGGTTTTTCTGACTGTCCGAAGGCTCATATATACCGAGACCCTTCACGCTGCCATAAACGATTCATCGTCCATCTACATTTCCATCGGAATCATACTGACTTCCGAAAACACGATTTTGACTTTTTAAATCGATATTCTCCATTCGGCGATATTGACTTTCGCAATCTCACCCCCGACTTTGTCATTCTCCGCATCTTCGGCTATATTGATCTGACTCCAAGGTCACGGGGTTTCATTTGTTATATTGTAGCACAACAGTTCTCTTTCTATAAAAATTATAACATATTAATTTGGTGCAAATATCTTTTTCCGCATTTTTTTCGTCATATCATTTTCAGATATACAAACCTCTCGCTCTTAATAAAATCGTAATATTCTCAAAAAAACTGAACCACAAAATAATCAGCACATTTCGCTTGAGTGATACGCCATTTTTCTCTTCCGTGTTTTTTACGCCTATGCTATCATTATTAATCACACATCCGGCGCATATTCCAGGCCGGAAAACTCTACTGAGGTCAAACCATGAAAAAGACGATGAAAGCACTCATATTCCCCTCTCCCTGGCACGCGGAACTAATCGAACTGGACATACCGAAGCCCGGCCCTGACGAGGTGCTTGCCGAAATCCGCAGCGTCGGGATATGCGGCAGCGACGTCGGCATATATGAGGGCGGACACTGGATCATCGCCCACGAGCCGGGCGGACACGGCCATGAGACCGGCGCCATCGCCGTCGAAGTCGGAGCCAACGTCAAGGGCATCAACCCAGGCGACCATCTCGCACGCATGGGACGTGGCTACGCTGAGTATTCCACCGAAGTCAATGTGATCGGACACGGCAAAGACGAATCCCTCGGAGCTCTGCCCATTGTGCGTAACGACCTCACAATGGACGAAATATCTTTTGCCGATGCCGTCGGATGCGCTCTCAACTGCTGCGAAAGAGCCGAACTCGACCGTGTCACAGGCCGCAAACCCCGCGCTGTCGTTCTCGGACTCGGCCCCATCGGCCTATTACTCACACAGATACTCATCAACCGCGGATGCGATGTAGCAGCATCCGAACCATACGAACACAAACGCGCGCTCGCAGCAAAATACGGCGCAAAAGTGTTCAACCCCCGCGAATTCGCCCGCCCGACACATGGCAAAAAGACGTATATCGATTTCATCAAGGAAGAATTCGGAGAGGCAGATGCGGTGTTCGAGATGGCCGGCGCGGGAGAAACGATACTCGAAGCCATTGATCTCGTGCGCCCCGGTTTCAGGGTGCTTGTCTTCGGCGCCCAGAAAATTCAGATGATCCCATACGAAAACTGCCGCCGCAAAGGAGTTGAACTCGTCTATCCCGAGGCGATGGTCAACTCGAAATCATGCGTCGACTACTGGCATGCCGCCCTCGATCTCATCGCCGGTAAAGACGGCTGGAAACCTGATCTCGAGTCTCTCATCACCGCTCGCGTCACTTTGCGCGAAGCCCTCGAAACTTTTGACAAATATGACAGAGAAAAATGGATAAAAATCATTGTCGAGCCCTGGCGCGAATAGATTGCCGCCGTGCCCCAGCCGCTATTGCCGAATCGTCAGGTCGATTGCCGGATTTTGCCGTTCGGCAAATACGATCCATCCATGCTTGTTTCCAGCTTATTGATCAGCGCCCTAATTATTGACAAACCATGCAAAGTGTCGTGGAAATACGGGATTATATTACAAAATGACAACTATTCACGCGAGGAGCGCAATAATATCAGGTCCAGAGCCTTTCCGTGAATAGGATACACAAATACCGTTGTCATGAAGTGATCGAAAAGATTGGTATAATCAGGCGAAAAACTTCCGGGCTGGATTTCATGCAGGCAGAATATGTCAGGCCAGTCACGGAAAGTAACGATATCTGGTGGAGTAAATGGCAAAACGCAAAATCTACGTCATATTGAACGGAAAAGCTGGACGTAGGGGGAAAGATTTTTCGGTCGGTGAGATAGAAAGATGCTTCAAGGAAAATGATCCGGAAGTGGAAGTGGAATTCGGGCTCACCGAACGTGCGATGCACGCCGCCGAACTCGCACGGAACGCGGCTGCAAAAGGTGAATATTACGCAATAGTTGCAGCGGGCGGCGACGGAACAGTCAATGAGGTCTGCAACGGCCTCGTCAATTCTGGAGCACGCATGGGCATAATCCCCAATGGCAGTACAAATGTGTTCTGTCAGGAAATGAAAATCTCATCTGATATCGCAAAGGCTACAAAAAACATCCTCGACGGCATCCCCATGAAAATCGACGCGGGACTCGCGGGGGACAGATATTTTATATGGATGTGCGGAGTAGGCGTCGAAGCCAAGATCGCACATCTGGTTGATCCCAAGATCAAAAAACGGTTCGGAGTGCTCGCCTATGTGGTATCGGCGTTGCGGCAGGCGTTCGATCTTACATTTAAAATCATGTATTTGAAGCTGGACAACGTACAAATGACCTTCAACACTTTCAATACCATCATTGGGAACGCGACATCCTTCGACGGTATATTCGGCATACGTTCGGCATACAGCATTAGGGACGGATACCTCGACGTGTGCGTGCAGCAACGGCGCTCAGTATTCGGATTCATGGGCGTGTTCATAAGATTCATCAAAGGGCGGAGAGATTATTACCGGACAGCCGACAGCTTCAGTTCGGCGCACTGCCGGGTCAAGAAGCTCCGCGTGGAGACCGTGCCCAACGAATATTTCCACTGCGACGGGGAAGTAGTCGGCACTACGCCAGTCGACATTTCGATATGCGAAGGCGCGCTCACGCTGATCGTCCCCCCCGAGACGGCCGGCAAAGCCCTGGCACAGAAATGGCAGTCGCAGAAAGCACTGCCGGAGCCACCAGTTCACGCGGGTTGATTCTCCGCTGTCCCACAGTTATAATTGGCGGCTTGTGTTTAATTTTTCCTCAGTTGGGAATATGTAAGTGAGGTATGACATGGACCTGATCGTAAACAGCGACGGTATGTCGGTGGTCATCATCCCCCAGGAAGATATCCACTTCGACAACTATCGGGAAGTCGAAACCCGGATACTTCAGGAAATTGCTGCCGGGGCAGATGACATTGTGCTTGACCTTTCCAATGTGGGCACACTCTACAGCATGACACTTGGCATGTTCAACAACATAGCCATGAGCGTGGCAAAAAAATGCGGCACCTTTTCACTGACAAATGTCAATCCTGACATAAAAAAGATAATGAAAGCCACAAGGCTCGACAAAGTCATCCCGATCCGATGATTCATCAAGGTTGCGCTGGCCATGACCGATTCGACATATAAAATACTGATAGTCGATGACTCGACCACAGTAAGGTCGTACTTCAGAGAAGTATTCAACCATCTGCCCGAATACCGGGCGGAGTTCGCGTCTTCGGGGTTCGAGGCCATTGATATCGTCAGGCGCGCCGCCGGATCAGGCGAAATGCCCTTCGATTTCATCCTTTGCGACATCAACATGCCGGAAATGAACGGATTCGAGACCCTCGGTCACATCAAGGAGATACTTCCCGGCGTCAAGACCGGCATGATCACGAGCTTCAACATCGACGACTACATCAACATGGCGCTTGAGCGCGGCATCTACAACATCATCTGCAAGACCGACCCTCCAGGCGAGATCGTCCGCACTGTCCACACGCTCATCACCGGCGAAGACCTTTTCGGTATCGAAAATTACCTTGGCATCGACTGTAAAATCCACCGTATCAAAATCACCGAAACCGGACTGCTCAAAGCCGCGGTCGCCGAAGTCCTCGAATTCGCCGAACAGTATCTCGACGAAGATAAAATCTACGGACTCAAGACCGGCCTCGTCGAAATGGGCACCAACGCCATCTACCACGCTTACGGCTATGAAAAAGGCACAAATGTCAGCCTCCAGAAATCCGAAGAAGTCTACATAGAGTACGGTACAGATGGCGAACGCCTCGTCGTGGTCATCATCGACCGCAGCGGCACTCTTTCCAAGGAAAAAGTCCTCACACAACTCAACAAGTGCATCAATCCCACACACGACGACCTCGTAGCTTCGGGCGGGCGCGGCATCTATCTCACCCGATACCTGTGCGACAAGGTCGTCATCAACCTCATCAAGCGCCAGCGCACCGAAGTCGTACTCATCATGAACCTCACACCGCACTCTCTCGAAAGCAAGCCCCTGCTCATCAATCAGGTGTAAGCGCTGATCCCAAAATCTGAAATCACGCGGCATCATCCCATGCCAACCCTTTTCCTGACAACCACAATCGTCCTCGACATTGCCCTGACAGCAGCCGGCATCCTCGATTTCTCCCTCTTTGCGCGCATCTGCGATAAGGAAGGTCCTGTCGAGATCGCCACACTCGCCGCACTCACGGTCGCGCTACTGCTGTGCTGTCTATACGAGTCCGACAAAAAGGATGATGGATCGACCCGCCCGGCACAACCGCCGTGGAAATGGTTTTTCGCGTTCTGGGCCGCCGCCCTCATCTTCATCGCAATGGAAGAAACGAGCTGGATGCACATCTACATCAACTACGAAATACCGAAGTGGACGAAAATTTTCAATATCTATGGCGACATCAATTTCCACAACCACTCCAATCTCGGGTTCGACCTCATGTCGATCGACCTCGCCGCGCTGTACGGGTACTTCATCGTAGTGCCGCTTGTCCTGAAACACTCGCCCCGAGCCGCCAGCCGGCTCGGGGCGGTTTCATTCATGTTCCCCCACTACTCATACGGCGTCGTTTTACTCATCTCGAACATCAGTCTCTCGCTTGCCGCGAAATTCCTGCTGGCTTCCGGCAACTACGAACCCATGCATTACATTTCCGAATACACCGAATTCCACGCCGCTCTCATGATGCTCTTTGTCATCACCGAAAAAATGGTGTTGGCAAAAAGAAAACTCTGATTTCATCCGCAAACTGGAAAAACGATTAAAATGTTAGGTGGCATCCCATACGATTGGGCGCGCGGCGCTTGATCTGGCAATGTGTTGATCGCAGGCCTGCCGTCCGATGATGCCATCTGGATACACTTTCGCTGGAGGGAACAGATGATGATAAGAAGAATCCTTGCCATGCTTATGATAACGGCGATATACGCGGCAATGGCGCATGCCGCGGTCGCGCATTCGCGCGATTATGCGTCCGGCAACGCTGTCGGCTCCGATCTGCCCGCTGCGGGGCAGGTGCGCGCGCAAGTGACCGGCGGGCTGTCCGAGACTGCGGGCGGGCTGAAGTACGAGGCGCGCGCGGGCGACATACGATTGTGGAACAACAATGCGATGTTCGTCATCTCCGGACTGCGCGACGGCAACGGCTACTCGCCATTCGGCGGCAATATCGAAGAGGCGGCAGTGCGCGCGAATGGCACATGGCGCAATCTTTTCGGAGACACTTTCCTGCTGCTCCACCGCAAGGGCGATCCGTTGATGGAGGGCAGGCTGCTCAAGGCTGACTCCGTGGCGATCATCAAGGACGGCGCCGATGGTGAAGCGATCGTGCGAGTCACGGGCAAGGATAATGAATTCGCCATCAGGAAAGACATATTCGGCATAGCCACAAAAACGATGAACCTTGATTTCACGGTCGATTATGTGCTGAAGCCCGACACTACTACACTCGAAATCCGCGTCAAGGCAAAATCCCCCGCAAACCGCAGTACCAACCTCTATGTGGCGCAGGGCATGCTGATGGGCGACGACGAAGAGATGTTCGTGCCGGGCCCGGGATTCAACGATAAAAAATTCGGCAAAGTTGAATCTCCTTACACGGCCGCGACTTCGCAGGGGATTTCGTATGCATGGTTCGCCTCGGGTACGACAGTGCTCAATTATGACAAACTCGAAGCCTATTACATCGCCCGTATGGGGCGCATGTCCATCCCCGACGACGGCACCGACGGAGAAGTGGTTTACTATCTCACGGCCGCAGCCGGCGGCGCGTCCAGAGCGGCAGAGCAGGCATACATCGCCAACGCCCTCCCCTACGGCATCATCGAGGGCGACTGTTCCACTCGACAGAGCGGCACCCCGGCGGAAGGTGTGATGATCCACGCCATAACTCCCGACGAAACTGCCTGCGTCGCATTTGACTTCTGCGACTCCGAAGGCCATTTCCGCCTCGCAGTGCCTCCCGGCGACTACATTGTCACGGCCACGGCTTACGACCGCGAACCCGGCCCGCGCATCCAGCTCTCCATCGGCTCTGGCGAAACATCACGCGAGTCTATCGAAATCGACGCGCCCGCCACTGTGGAGTATTCCATCAAGGATCAAAACGGCGACCCGATCCCAGCTCAGATCGCTTTCAAACCACTCTCCGCACCGGCTTCACCGCGATTTCCCGAATGGCATTTCCGTAGCGACGACGAGCGCTCGCGCGGCGTTTTCACCCACCTTTTCAACGTCGACGCCGGCCCCGGCTCGATCACTGTCACACCCGGCCGGTACGAGGTCTACATCTCTCGCGGACTCGAATACGAAATCGACAACAAAACACTCACCCTCTCATCAGGGGCAGGGACATCCTTCACATCGGCCATCGCCCGCTCGGTCAATACCAGCGGTTTCCTCTCGGGAGACTTCCACATCCACGCACATCCCAGTCACGACGCATCGACACCAGTATTCGAGCGCCTGCTCAACCTCGCCGCTGTCAACGTCGAAATCCCTGTCGCCACTGACCATGATGTCATCACGGACTACTCCCCCTACCTCGAAAAAACATCCCTCTCGAAATGGCTCAAACCCCTCATTGGCGAAGAAATCACTACAAAACGCATGGGACACTACAACGACTTCCCGCTCCCCCACGATGTGACAAAACGCAACAACGGCGCGATCGAATGGATCGGCAAATCCATCCCGTCGCTATTCGACGAAATCCGCGCCATCCCCACAAAACCGCTCATCCAGCTCAATCACCCGCGCGATACCACCATGGGGTACTTCGACCACATAGGCTACGACCCCGACACCGGGACCGCAAAAGCCAAGCCCGGCGAGTATTCCACCAATTTCGACATCATCGAAGTCCTCAACGGCACATCGTTCGAGCGCGCCGAGCGTGTCATGGCCGACTGGTACAGCTTTCTCAATCAGGGTTACAGGGTCACGGGCTCGGGCAACTCCGATTCGCACCGTTCTTATGACCTGTCAGTGGGCTATCCGCGCAACTGCGTGGTTTCACCCACCGACGATCCCGCCAAGACCGAGGAATCAGTTTTCATGGCCGCTCTCAGAGCGCAGAAATCCACGGTCAACGGCGGCGCGTTCATCAATTTCAACATCAATGGCGCAGCCTCGATAGGCGACATGGTTACCGACACTGACGGCATGGCCGAACTCAACATCGACGTGCAGGCGCCCACATGGATCAAGGTCGACAGCATTTCGATCATCGCCAACGGCGCACTCCTGCAACGCATTCCCGTCAATGACCGGCGGGGCGTGTCGGTCTTCCGCTCTACCATCCCGGTCAACCCCTCGGGCGATACATGGTATCAGGTGCGTGCCGACGGCGCAGAACCGCTGTTTCCCGTCTATCCCGCCGCGCGCGTATATTCGTTCACCAACCCCATATACGTCGATGTTGACGGCAACGGGAAATTCGACCCGCCGATGAAAGCTCCGGCAGCCGCAAAATAATCCTCGGGAGTACCGAATGCTCGTCGACAAAATGGATGCAAAACCGTTCTTCTACAAAGGCGGCAGGCGTGGCGTGCTGCTGATCCACGGCTACACGGCGGCGCCTGTGGAAATGGACTACCTGGGCCGCGCGCTCAACAAGGCCGGATACACCACCAGCGGCGTCCTGCTCGCAGGCCATGGCGCCACCCCTGAAGACATGATCAAAACCGGCTGGCGCGACTGGTACGCTTCGGCAGAAAACGCAATGGCAGAACTCTCCGAATGTGTCGATGACATTTTCGTCGCCGGCCTTTCGATGGGCGGCGCACTCACGCTGATGCTGTGCGCGCAACATGGCGGCTCGATCAGGGCCGCGGCAGTTTTTTCTCCAGCCGCCATGATCAAAATGCCTGCCATCAAAATTGCCCGTCCTCTCTCGAAGGTTATCAGTTTCATCAAAGTGCCAGACAGAAACGACCTGACCGACAAAGAGGCCGACAAATCCATATTCACCTACTCGCGCATGCCGCTCCGCTGTGCTGCCGAACTTTATGACCTTTCAAAACAGGTACAGTCCATCCTGCCCCAAGTCACAGTCCCGCTGCTCGCCATGCAGGGCAAAAACGATCGCACCGTATGGCCCGGCAACGCGGAATTCGTCACGCGCTCCGTAGCCTCCGAACACAAAAAATGCGTCATCCTCCAGAACTGCGGACACACTATCACCGTGGATGTCGAAAAAGACGCAGTCGCCGCAGAAGTCATCTCGCACTTCGGTCAATTCTGATATCTGCTGATCATGGCATCCCCCTTCAG
>CAZQSL010000044.1:0-14392 GCA_964595945.1 uncultured bacterium | reverse complement strand
AACGCCGCTACAATATCCTGCGCGCGCGTTTTTCGATGCGCACATTTTTTCCCAGCAGGAGAGGCACCCATATATATGCCTGTCAAACTCGCTACACTCAACAAAGAACAGCGCGAAGCAGTCCTTCACATAGACGGCCCTATCGTCGTCGTCGCCGGCGCCGGCACCGGCAAAACACGCACTATTGTCTACCGCACGGCCAACCTCATCGAAAGCGGCATCCCACCTCCCTCGATCCTTGCCATCACTTTCACCAACAAGGCAGCGCGCGAAATGCGCGAGCGCATCTCCGCCATGATCGGCAGGGAAAAATGCGGCGAGATGACCATTTCCACCATCCACTCACTCTGCGTGCGCATCCTGCGGCAGGAAATCTCCACACTCGGTCGCGAACCCTCCTTCACCATCTGCGACTCATCGGATCAGGCTGCCATCGTGCGGCGCGCACTCCGCGACAACAATTTCAATCCCGAACAGCACGACCCCCGCAATTTCCTCAGCCGCATCAGCGCCGTCAAATCGATCTTCCCCCCAGTCGACGAATTATCTTTCAACGACCCGGTGTTCGCCATCATCTACAAGGCATACCAGACCCACCTCGAAAAAAACAACCTCCTCGATTTCGACGACCTGCTGTCATTTGCGGCACGCGCCCTCGAAGACAAAAAAATCTGTCTCAAATGGTCGGAAAAATACCGCTATGTCATGGTCGACGAATTCCAGGACGTCAACGATATCCAGTACTACATCGTACGCCGGCTCGTCTCGGCTCACAAAAACATCTATGTCGTCGGCGACGACGACCAGAGCATCTACGGCTGGCGCGGCGCCGTCGTCGACAACATCCTCAATTTCGAGCACATCTTCACCGGCGCAAAAATCGTCAAACTCGAACGCAACTACCGCTGCACCGGCAACATCCTGCGCGCCGCCACAGAAGTCATCGCCAACAACTCGCAACGCCGACCCAAAACCCTCTGGACAGAGGCCGCACCCGGCGATCCCATCACCATCATCGAGGTCGAAAACGAATCCATCGAAGCCGACGCCGTCGTTTCACGCATCATGGCCGAACACACCACCAGCAATCGCAATTACGGCGACTTCGCTATCCTCTACCGCACCAACGCACAGTCTCGCCCCTTCGAAGAAAAACTCATGGCCCTCGGCATGCGATACATCATGGTCGGCGGCACGAAATTTTACGAGCGCAAGGAAGTAAAGGACATGAATTCCTACTTCCGCGTCGCACACAACCACGAAGATGAGGAAGCCCTGCTGCGCATCATCAACTTCCCGCCGCGCGGCATCGGCAAGACCACGAAAGACAAACTGCTCGCCACCGCTGTCGCGCGGGGAGTCCCGCTGCTCGACGTGCTGCGCGAAGCCTCCACTGGCGATACGGTCTCACGCAAGGCAGCCGATGGCATCCGCTCACTGCTCGCCATACTCGATAACATCAAGGCCTCCTCCGAGGGCCCGCGCCTCGCCAACGCCGCGCGCGAGCTCGTCGCCGCTCTCGATATCAAAAACGTACTCGAAAACACTAATTCCGATAAAAACGAGGCCGCACGCAGATTCGAAAATGTCGAGGAATGGGTCAATGCCGTCACCGACTACTGCCTGTCCGACACTGCCCCGTCACTCGCGGGCTTTATGGAGCACGTCACCCTTTCCACCGATGAGCGCGAACTCGACACCGAATTGCGCGAAGACGCCGTCACACTTATGACCGTCCACAGCGCAAAAGGCCTCGAATTCAAATATGTGTTCATAGCCGGCGTCGAGCAAAACAATTTCCCACACGAACGCTCCATCGCCGAAGGCGGCATCGAGGAAGAGCGCCGCCTGTTTTACGTAGCCATGACCCGCGCACGCAAAAAGCTGTTCCTCACGTTCGCGCGCAACCGGCGCCGCATGGGTGAGTCTTTCCACCGCCGCCAGTCGATGTTTATCGCGGAAATCCCCGACTCGACCGTTACATGGGAAGGCAATGCGGAAATGGCCGCCGCGCAGGAAATCGCTTCTCAAATGGCCGAAGAACGCGGCCTTTCAATGCTCGCGGCACTTTTCGACGACTGATTTTTTCGATGACTGCGCACGCGGAATGATGTATATTGTATGATTATGGAAATTGAGTAAACATTATGGGATTTGATGGAAATAAGCTTCGCAGGATCCGACGGATTTTTTTTCCGTGATCAAGATGTTTGCAGAGGAGCATGCCGGAAGGTATGCAACTGAGCAGACAACATCGAAAACGAGCAAAAAGACAAACAGGATCCGACGGTTATTTCGAGACAAGCCCTAAGCCCTTCGAGGTGACACATGGCAATATTTGAAGAACGGGAAATCACTGCTCCGGTCAACATGTGCGATGACAACGGGATCCTCAACCCCGCAGCAAGGGGATGGGCTCGCTTCCCCCACCAGATATGCAATATGCCCGCGAAACGCCAGATCAAAAAGAAGTGGAACTTCTGGCTTGTCACCAATGAAGAATTCTCATTCTGCGCCACCATCGGCCACGTCGGCGACATGGGTGTCGCTTCGGCCTATGTGCTTGACTACAAGAGCGGCGAACTCTACGAAGACACCCAGATATTCCCCCGTGGCATCGGCATCAAGCTCGCCGATACGGTCGAAACCGACGTAGTGGTCAAAAACGCAAAGCTCTCCGTCGCATTCACCCACACCGCAGATACCGTTCGCATCACGGCCACAAGCCCCAGTTTCCACGGTCGCAAACTCAACGCCGACATCACTCTCGCCAAGCCCCCCACGCACGAAACCCTCAATGTCATCGTCCCCTGGACCGACGAGTACTTTCACTTCACTTCCAAACAAAACACCCTGCCCGCCACGGGTACCGTCACCCTCGATGAAAAAATCTACGAATTCAAACCGCTCGACTCATTCGGCGTACTCGACTTCGGCCGCGGCTACTGGAAAAAAGGGTTCGTATGGAACTGGGGCGTCTTCAATCACAGACAGGACGGCAAACTGATCGGCATGAATATCGGCGGCAAATGGACAGACGGCACCGGCTCGACCGAAAATGGATTCTGCGTCGACGGCGTCCTCTACAAGATCAGCGAAGACCTCGAATGGCAGTACGACACCACCAATTTCCGCGCCCCCTGGACTATCAAAACCCCCGGCACCGGCCGCGTCAATCTCGTACTGACACCACTCTACGAAAAATCAGGCGGCGCCGCCGGCAACCAGAACAACCAGATGTTCGGCCACTTCGACGGCACCATCATAGCCGGCCCCCACACCATCGAAATCCGCAAGGCATTCGGATGGGCGGAGCAGGTCGTCGGCAACTGGTGACACCCTTACACCTGCGCGCGACTCTGCGAAATCACATCGCTACTCATGCTTCGTCCCTTTTGCGAACCCGCGATTCCACCCATCCCATCCGCATCAGGAGGCTCCACCCCATGAAGATCACATACCTCAGCCACGCCGCATTTCTCATCGAAACTGCCGGCCACAAAATCCTCATCGACCCATTCCTCACCCACAACCCCCTCGCTCCCTGCGGCCCCGGTGACATCACTGCCGACTTCATACTCGTCTCCCACGCCCACGGCGACCACATAGGCGATGCCATCCCCATCGCCCAACGATGCAACGCCCCCATAGTCGCACTCAGCGACCTCGCCGCATGGTTCCGCACAAAAGGCGTCACCACTATCCCCGTCTATCCCGGGACCGTATTTGACATGCCATTCGGACGCCTGCGCATCACGCCATCGGTCCACGGCAACACCCTCACCGACGGCTCTGCCGTCACCATCATGGGCCAGCCCGCCGGATTCGTCATCTACTCCGAAGGAAAAACACTCTACCACCCCGGCGACACCGGCATCACTGCCGAACTCCGCCTCATCGGCGAACTCGCCGCACCCCTCGATGTCGCTCTCCTCCCCATCGGCGGCACCTATACCATGAATATCGACGACGCACTCAAAGCCATAGAAATGCTCAACCCGCGACTCACGCTCCCCATGCACTACAACACCTTCGACAACATCCCCGCCGACCCCGGAGTATTCGTCGCACGCGCCGCCGCCAACGGCCGCTCCGCCCGGGTCATCGCAATCGGCGAAACCATCGCGGTGTAACTGCGCCTCCACCTTCCTGGCCAGACAATTCCCTCGAACGACACAATTTTTTAACTCCATCTTTACGGCTGATTCTTTGTATAGTATCATTCATGTGGACACTACTGTTCTTTTGTATCTTTACTATTGAGGACAGGAGGACACGGCAGACATGATGTTCTACAGGCTGACAGGAGCGACGGCCCATCAGGGAGCGCCAGCGGCAGATCAAATCGAGACTGCCCCCCCTGACAACAGTGCACGGCCACGCGACAGGATCATAGCACTCGTGGACATGAACGCGTTTTTCGCACAGATCGAGCAGATATGCAATCCCGCACTCAGAGGCAAACCCGTAGTGGTCGGCGGCTCGCCAGGCAAACGCAGCGTCGTCACCGCTGCCTCATACGAGGCGCGCCCCTACGGCATCAAGGCTGGCATGTCCTACTACGAAGCGCTCCAGAAATGCCCCCACGCCGTTATGGTGGTCGGTGACAACAGTAAATATCTCGACTACTGTCACCGCATCGTAGCCATTTTCCGCGAATTTACCGATCAGGTCGAACCATTTTCCATTGACGAGGCCTTTCTCGATCTCACCGGAGTACTCCACCTGCACAAATCCCCCGAAGCCATCGGCCACACGATCAAACGCACCATCCGCGACCGCCTCGGACTGCAATGTTCGGTCGGCATCGGCCCCAACAAACTCGTCGCAAAAATGGCCGCCGACTGGCAAAAACCAGACGGACTATCGCGCGTATGGCCCGAAGAACTCCCCCACATCCTCTATCCCTTTCCAGTAGAAGAACTCATCGGCGTCGGACGCAAGATGAAAAATCATCTCAACCGCCTCGGCATCTACACCATCGGCGACCTCGCGCGCACACCCACCGAAATCCTCGACGAAAAATTCGGCATCTACGGATCACTCCTCCACCGATGGGCCAACGGCATCGACGAAACCCCCGTCGACCCGGGCGCCTTTCTCACCGTAAAATCAATGGGCCACAGCTACACACTGCCCGCCGACACCGATAACCCCGAAACAATCAAATGGTTCATCTTCTGGCTCTCCGACAAGGTCGCGCGCCGGCTGCGACACGACTCTTACGCCGGCCGCACGATCACCCTTTCCGTGCGGTCAAGCGCCTTCGACACTTTTTCCCGCGCGGAAACAATCCTGCTGCCAACCGCCTCCACACACGAAATTTCCGCCACCGCCCTCTCCCTTTTCCACCACCATTCGCCACCGGGCCTCAAAGTACGCCTCCTCGGCGTCAGCGTCTCCAACCTCCGCAAGATCACACCCTCACAACTCGACCTGTACGACACTTCTCTCAAAAAAATGCGCCTCCTCGAAACCCTCGACGCCGTCAAGGACAAATACGGAGATTCGTCTCTGACCTACGCCGTACTCGCTGACAATCACCGGAAAATGCTCCGCCCGAAAGTAGGCGTTTTCCTCACAAACAAGGAAAAAGGCCACTCAGGCTCCCCCCCGGGCAGCGTATAGCGCCCAGCCAACAACGATATCTCTGCCTTTTACCGGTTAAAAAAAATTACTCGGTCGAGTGATGGCAACATAAAATCCCAGAGATATTCATGTCGCCTTTTTGGAAAGCCGTATGCGCGAAAGCTTTTCAAGCGCCGTCCGGGCCGCATCACGTACAGTATCGTCCTCATCAAGCAAAAGCCTCGAAACCGGTTCGATCGCGCGTACATCCCCGGCAGCTTCGAGTCCTTCCACAGCCTTTGCGCGCACCCACCAGCTTGGATGCGAGAGATAACTCACGAGTTCCGCAACTTCATCGTCAGAATAAACGGCATCCACCCCTAATTTCTCAAGACACTTCCCCGCGTATTCGCGCACTGTCGGGTTGTTGTCAACCAGCAGTTCCTTGAGTTTGCTGATCGAAATATCATCGCCAATCACCTGCAACAGCCGGCAGGCTCCGATTTTAGCAGCCCAGTCGGTCGGCTTCAACTCATCTATGAAAGATGAGACATCGATCGAAGTTACATGTTTCTTCAGGACTTTGAAAGCAACGTCCCTTTTTTTGTCATCACTGCTCTTCAGTCCCCGGAATAGCGATGACTTTGTTGTATAATTCAATGCTACTGCCATGACTGTCACCCCCATTCCTTCGCTCTTGTGAAACTCTTTGATTGATATATACCCACTTGGGGTGAAAATACAAACGCTACGGACGTGATTTGTGTCATATTTCTCACTTTTCACGAATTTCCATCATCGGCTTTGACATATCTGCCGTATTAATAATATGATGATTACATAAAAACCGGTTGCGGGCACGAGATGTTCCACCACACCGTACGCAAAGTGAGGTAAAGATGAATTTTTCACCATCGCGCACACTATTGTCAGCGATAGCGCTTGTTGCGCTTGTCACCACTGCCCATCCCGCTTCCTGTTCTCAATACAGCGTGGCCGACATTTCCATCGTCACATCCGAAAACCTCTGCATCGCCAATGGCGACTACACCAGCCTGTTCAAACGGCGGCAGAATGTCGATATCCTCCGGTTTGACATACCATTCGCAAAAGGCAGAGTCGAGACTGTCACCGAAGCATACATGACCGTACGTGTCACTGACATATCTTCGGACTATTTCATCAAAGACGCCACCACCATACGAAGCGTACCGGTCGAACCTCCAGTCACCCTCGCGAAATCAATTACTATCGACACCCCGTCGCTCGGACTCGGCTATAATCCCATTCGCAAACCCGAAGCCACGAAAGTCAAGGTCATAGACCCTGATTACAAGCCGTCCGGGGATGACCGCTCTGCTTCTGCAACCACAGAATCCGGAAACAGTGAAAAAAGCGCCGAGACAAGCGACCGCCGTAACAATTACAGGAGAGAACAGCACGGCGGCATAAAAATCGTTGACAACTGGGCAGACACAAACGACACTTCTTCCGCCACTGACAGTCAAAAAGACACTGGCAAAGACAAAAAAGTGCTCAGGCCCAAGACCGAAAAAGCCGAATCAGCTAACAATCTCTCTACAAGCGTATCGAAACGCCGCCGGGATGCCGAAAAATCCCTCGCCGAGGCAGAAAAAAAGTGATCTTTCACAGCGAATAAGCGCACCACCATCGATTACAGCAGTACCGTCTCACTCCTGAGACAAAATTGCATCAAAGCCACAAACATCATCATCGACGCCGACAACACGGCAATCTGCTGTTGTGGCTCAAAAGCTCGTTCCCTTTCTTGATTCTATCTCATAAGATCAGTTATTAATGAAAAGTGTTTACGTTTTGGATTTAATAAAATAAAATAGCACATAAATTTGTTGTAAAAGTGCAATATGGCAGGCACAAAACAACTGCTAAGAAATGGAGACCACGGTAATGTTCACAACAACAAACATTATTCTTGCAGCCGCAGCCGCAATAGTCGCGATACTGCTCGTAGTCATGATCCTGAAAGGCGGCAAAAAGAAAAAGAAACCCGAAAAATACGAAGGCGAAGTCAATCCCAACGAAGTTGTCATCATGACCGAAGCGAAACCAAACGGCCTCGTGATGTTTTTCTCATCACAATTCAAGTACACACTCAAAAAGAAACCCTACAAATACGGCATAGTACTCGCCACTGACACAAGCATCGGCATCGAAGACATCAAGACAAACACTGCCGCCGTTACCATCACCATCAAAGACGGAAAGATCACCGTGCAAAACGGCATCATCGGCAAACCAAAAATTTACATCGGCGCCGATCCGAAAACTCTCATGGAACTCACATCACTCAAGATTGACCTCAAAAACGCGTTCAAGGACCCTGCGACAAAAGCTCTCATCGCAAAAATGAGAAGCGGCGAGATCAAACTTCGCGGCCTGTTCACCCGCAAGGAAGAATTCGGCGCTTTCAACGCATTGTTAAAATGAGGAGCCCCGTTCTCGCAACCTTCCCCCTGATTTCGCCAGCCATCAGTGGCTGGCGAAATCGGAATAAGGCTTAGGGCTTGTCACAAAATAACCTTAGCATCTTGCTTGTCTTTATTTTCCGTCTTCTGTGTTGCCTGCTCAGTTACATACCTTTAGGTATGCTCCTTCGCAAGCGCCTTGATTACGGCCAAAAATCCGGCGCAATCTTGCTATGTTTATTTTCTTCCAAACCCTTAATTATGTATCCCGGGGGAGGTGCGGAGAGCTTGTTTTCATGTAGAAACCACTGGCACCTATTCACCTGGTTGCAAACCGAAACCTGATTACCCCTGAAACTCAGACAGTCAAAATAAGAGCAAGATTCTTCGCTTCGCTCAGAATGACAGGCATTTTTGCGAATCAGAATTGGTCTCAGAAGATGCCGTCGAGGGCTTCGATGCCTTTCCCACGGCGGATGATGCCTGGTACGTCGCCTGAGAGGTCGATGATGGTGGAAGGTGTGTCGGGGATGATGCCGCCGTCGATGATGTAGTCAAGGACGTGTCCGAGGCTTTTGTCAATGTCGGCGGGATCAGGGAGATAAAGGCCCTGGCGGGTGACGGCAGTAGAGCTGATGAGAGGATTGCCAAGTTCTTCGATGAGAGCGCGGCAGACTGGATGGTTGGGGATGCGTATGCCGACGTTGCGGCGCTTTTCTTCGAGGACGGGGCGCGGAGTTTCGTGTGATGAGGGCAACACGAAGGTGTAGGGGCCGGGTGCGAGGCGGCGGATGATGCGGTAGGCACCGTCGGAGATGTGGGCGTATTTGCTGAGGTCGGAGATGTCTGTGCAGATGAATGTCAGGAACGCGCGCTTTTTTTCTGGTTTGATGGAAATGATTTTTTCGATGGCTTTTTTGTCGAAGAGGTCCGCGCCGAGGCCATAGGTAGTATCGGTGGGGTAGACTATGACGCCGGATTTCCGGAGTGATTCGACTACGGTTGTGATGAGGCGTTTTTGTGGGTTGATGGGATGGATTTCGAGTAGCCTTGCCAATGTTGGTATTGCCTTTCGTCCTGGTGAAGAGTGTGTGCGTCAGGGTGTTTGCAGTGGCCCTATGCCTGAAATATGGTTTGACAACTACTCCTCTATGGTGGTGGAGTCGTCATCGGCCGGCCGTATGTAGAGGTAGCGTTCGAGGAGGCGGTCATAGGTGGTCCAGTTGGTGTTGCGGACGCGGTTGGTGGAGTTTTCGACGATCTGGATAAATCGTTTGGTCTGGGCATCGAGGTTTTCGAGGAAGTGGAGCGCGCAGGCTTCGGGGGTTTTTGGCCGTTTTGGTGAGCCGGTGGAGTTTTCGCCGTGGTGGGATAGGATCATGTGGAGGAGTTCATCGGCGAGGAGCGGGGGGAAGTCCGGGATGGTGCGGACGCGGTCGAGGATCATGGTGTAGCCGATGGTGATGTGGCCGAGCAGACGGCCCTGGTCGGTGTAGTCTATGCGACGTTCATAAGTCATTTCGGCGGTTTTGCCGATGTCGTGGATAAGAGTGGCGGTCATGAGGAGGTCGCGGTTGAGTTGAGGGTAGATGTCGCAGATGGCGTCGACGAGTTTCGAGCAGTTGCGGGTGTGTTCGAGGAGACCGCCTATGTAGGAGTGGTGGACGGATTTAGCGGCTGGGCAGCGCTGGAATTTGTGCGCGAAGTCTTCGTCCATGAAATATGAGGTGAGGAGTGCCTTGAGGTGAGGATTCTGGACAGAGGTGACGGCTTCGATGAGGTCATGGAAGAGTGTTTCGATATCAAGCGACGAGACGGGGAGGAAGTCGGCGGGGTCGTGTTTGTTGTCTTTGTCGGCGGCGATTTTTTCGATGTTGATCTGTGGAGTGTTGTTGTGGGAGACGACCTTGCCGCGGACTTTGACGATGGTGCCGGGAGGGAATGCGCGAAAGTTTTCTTCGCCGTTGTCCCATGAGACGCCGCGGATGGAGCCTGTGCGGTCGGAGAATGTGAAGAGGGCGTAGTAGCCTGGCCGGTTTTTGAAGTTGAAAAGCTGTGCTTCTTCGACCTGGATATAGTCGCAGAAGAGGTCGCCTTCCTTGATGTCGCATATTAGCTGTTTTGGCATTTAATGTACCTTCCTCTTATTGGCGGGTCGTTTCGGGGGAACTTTCGCGGTATTTTTTCTTGACTTCGCGCAGTGCGGTGCGCCAGTCGCCGAAGTATTTGATGATGCGCTTGTGGAATTCGGGGTTGCGCTCCTGAAGGACTTTTTCGTCGGCGATGTTCATTTTTGCGAGGCGTTCGACGAGGAGCATGCGGTACCATTCGTTTTTGCGTTCGGCGCGCAGGCGGCGTCCCTTGATGATGATTTCGTCGTAGTCGAGGCCGGCGAGTTCGATGGCTTTTTTCCAGCTTCCGATATAATTGGTGGCTGCGGCGACGAGTGTGGGGTGCTTTTCCTTCATGAATGCGTGGCTTATGTCGTCCTCGGTTTCGGCGACTCGGCGGATGTCTTCAAGGACTTTTTCCGTCGACCATTTTTTGACCTTTTCGTTGCGGCGCTGTTTGGAGAGTTTGCGGATTTCGTCATAGTCGAGGCCAGAGGCTTCGAGGGCCGCGCCCCAGTTTTTGAAGTATGATATGGCGGCGCCGACGAGCGCGCTGTCGATTTCCTTGACGTGCGAGCAGGTGAGGTCTTCGTCGAGGCGCTGGAGAGTCAGGATGCGCTTGACTATTTTATCTCTGTCCCATTTTGTTTTCGCCATTTTTCTCTCATAAGCTTGATGATCTTTTCGAGCAAAACGTCATAGGTGAAGGGTTTCTGTATGATGAAGTCCACTTTTTTCCTGATGGCCTCCTGCTGCATTTCTTCGCTTTTGTATGCGGTCATGATGATGACTGGCATATCGGGACTGATGTCCTTGATCATGTCGAGCAGATAGAGACCGTGCATTCTGGGCATGCGGAAATCGGTGATGACTATGTCAAAGGGCAGTGTAATGAGTGATTTTTCGACCTGTTCGATTGCTTCGTTGTAGTTTTTCGCGTAGGCGACTTCGGCTCCGTCCATTTCGAAAAACAGACCGAGTACATCGAGGATATCCGGGTCGTCGTCAACGAGCAGTATTTTCAGGCGCTTCATTTTCCGGCTTTCTGTGCAAAGCAAACCCTTTAGTACAAGTCAAGTTCATGAGCATAATAATACCATTAACGCAGCCGTAGTGAAATATTTCATTTGGAATAAATGTAGATGCCGGTCATGGGGATAGTTATCATGCGATGGTAAAAGTGTGTTTTTGCGCGATAGCCCATGGCATGCCGCATGTGACGTGTTCGGGGCGATTGCCGCCCCAGGCGACACCGCCGGTGCAGAAGTATGAGACATTGATATCGCCAGTGACAAGTGGGATGACAGTGGTGTTGCGGCACATTGACATGTTTGCGAGGAATCGGTCGAGGAGGAGGTCGAATACATAAGTGGTGGCGTCATTGCTGAATACCCACTTTGTGAATTTGCGCCACTCGGAATATTTGTTAAGCCGGGCGAGTGTTTTGTTGACGAGCATGACGCGGGATTTTTCACTGGCGTCTGTTTCGCTGTCGAAGATTTCGAGGGCGCTGCTGTCGAGTTTGCCGGCGAGGTTCCATGCGACATCTTCGCGGGCGGAGCCTTTGACGAGCTTTGCGATTTCGGAGGGGATGGAGCGCACGAGGACAGTGTCTGGGGTAAGGCCATACGTTGTGTAGTGCGGGAGCGGAGCGATGAGAAGGGCCTGTATGTTGTTCATGTTATAACCGACCTTGAGGTCGAGTGTGCAATCGCTTTCTCTAAATCCAAGTACGATGGGTGACCAGTGGCAATTTTCGATCGATTCGGCCTTGAGGAGGTATGGCGTGCCGCTGCCGGTAGTGGCTTTATGGACGCATTCGCAGTAGGAGATTCCGTGGAACAGTTCGGCTTGTGGAAGGCTTTCGCCGTTTTTATAGAATTTTATGCCTGCTGGCACATAACCGACTTCGATGTTCATGGATGGCCTCGACTGTGTAGTATTGAGGAGAAATAGTCACACTTCTCCTGCGAAAATCCTTTTGGATGACGCGAGAGCAGGGATTGCGTGTTTTGTGACGCCGGCAAGCATTTGAGCTGATGGCCGGTTGTAGGCGGGGGGGCCGGGATCAAATCCCGTGGCATGTACCGCGATGTGGAGCATCGGCACTACCGGCGGCGCCCAGGGGTAGAACATTTTGAACATTGTGAGGACGAGAGAGCATCCGTTGCAGATGGCGACAGTGGCGTCGGCTTTGGTGGCGGCTGATTCGGCGAGGCGGCGAAAACCGGCTGAGAGGATGTCTCGTGGGCTGTATGAGGCGCAGCCTGCCGCCACTCCACAGCAGAGAGCGTCGGCGCAGTGGTGCCGCATTTCGGTAATGCCAGCGCCTGCAGCGGCAAGGAACCGGCGGGGTTGGTCGAAAAATTCCGGTACTTCCTTGGCGTGGCATGTGTCGTGGATGGTGACTGTTTTGCCGTATGGCTGGCTGAAAGAGAGTTCGCCGCGATCCACGCGTTCGAATATCCAGTCGAGGTAATAGATTTTTTCGTAGGGAAAGGGGATGTCGTATTCGCGGGGCATGACGTTGGTGATGACATTCATGCAGGCGGCGCAGAGGAAAATAACTCGCCGGGGTGCGACCTGAGCGAATGTTGCAGCGAGGGTCGCTCCATTTTGCGCGGCACTGTCACGCAGTCCCATGCGATGGTACATTTCACCGCAGCAGTAGTCGATGGAGCCGAACATCGGGGTGCCGTCGAAGAGGCCGGAGCGGAGAAGATTGGGAAATGCGAGGGCATTGCAGCCCGTGTATATGACGTCGCCTGGATGATCGGGCAGGGTGGCGAGACTGTCGATGAAGGCGGTTTCTTCTGGTGGGTGTTTGACGGCAGTGCGGAAATTGGGGCGTGCGTTGGGCAGCAGGTAACGGGCTGCCACGGGTATGCCTTCGCGCTGGTATCGCTCATAGAGGCGCTGGCGGATGAGCGAGTAGGGGTTGCACTCATGTTTGCACATCGCGGTGCAGGTGATACAGCCGACGCAATGCGTGAGGATAGTGTTGGGCTTGCCGTCACGCAGATTGTTCATCTGCTCGCGAGCTTCCTGGGGGTTGAGTTTGATATAGGGACAGGCGGCAAGGCATTCGCCGCAACGCAGACAGATTTCGTCTTCGCCGACACTGCTTTTGAGTGGCTGTTTTTCGATCACGGCCTGCCTCCGCTTATGTGTTGATATGATAATTGTTTCGTGAATTATATCATATGTGAGAAATTGATGGCAAAACCATGTTAATTTGCTGTCGATGAAACCATGTTGCAAGCCAAAGGGGAAATGAGCAATAACAACAAATGGTTCCCGCTTTTGCGGGAATGCCGGATGCCGGGCGATCAAATGGCGGAGAGGCTCCGGCCCCAGATGACGCCCCACTCATACTGTTTCCATGAAAGCAATCGGCAAACAAAAAGAGCGTCCCGCGGGACGCCCTTTTCAAGTTTTATATGACAGGCAGTTTATCGTCTTGCCCGGGACAATATACTACAACCTTCTTTGCAGTGGGCTACTGCTCTGAGCATCCAGTGTTTTGTCATGTTGGCGAGCCTCCCTCCGTAAAGTATGAAAAGCATTACTATCATTTTCTTGTAATGAGTACAAACGATATTTTCAAGATAAGTTAAAAAAAAACTCCTGATCCCCCCCACCCGAAACTCAGTTGAGTGACAGAGGTAATCAGGTTATTCTATGGCTTGCTTCCAGGTATGAGTCGAGATACCCGAAATAAACCCGAATTCTACTGACGAATTCGGGATAAATGCGCCGGCAACACGGAGGACAGGCCAATGCAAAACAGGACCTAACAATAATCTCGCCACAAACCCATGATGCTCCACATCACAGCAGGCCTGCGTGTGCTTCTCCTGCCGACACAAAAATGCGGGGACTGAAATCATTGTGGTGATGGAGGCGTGAGCGGGTAGACTGTGAACGAATGGGAAGTGTTCGTCGTAATGTCGGATGTGTCTTTTGCGATTATGATCAGAGTAATCTCCCTGTCGACATCATTGGTGGGAAGATCGAACAGTGTCCTGTTGTAGAGATAGAGGCCAGAAGACTGGGATAGAGTCGCACTTGCGGCTGAGAAGTATGACGAGATATCCACAATCGGGTCGGAGTCCATCTGCATGAAAACATGCAATCCGTTGGCCGACAGGGGAGTATCATGCGTGATCTGGATTGTGAAGGTCTCCTCCCGAAAAGCCACGTCAGACACACGGGCGCCCTGTGCAGGAGACGTTACCCTGACTGTCGAAGACCTCATAATGCCCG
>CAZQSL010000043.1:0-28076 GCA_964595945.1 uncultured bacterium | reverse complement strand
AACTATACGTTACAAAACAGCACACGGCTCTAAGTTTAATGCACGGTTTTGCACGGGCACCCTACATGCCGAAATTCTCCCAAATCGCGAACTGGAGAACAAGAAAACTTTTTCCGATGTTCGGTTTGGCCAGGGGAATCAGATACATCTGATTCGGTTCATAAGGGCGAAATGTCTTTTCTTTGCTCATGCCTTATATTCTACCTGTCGCGTCAAAATGGTAAAGTGAGTTCTTGGACAGGCTCAAAAAAGGAAGAAATAAAGCAACAATACCCCTACCGAAGCCGATAAAGTAATAGAGCAAAAATCGCGCGGGCTTTTGTCTCAAAGGCTGTCTTCGGTATGCCCACGACAAAACATCTTGTCGAGTGGCTGCGCGGTGAAAAGAATCTATGCATCATATGCGGATGGGAAAGGGTTTCGTCCGTGCCGTATTTTTCGAGAAATTCGTAAAAACTCATTCCCTCCTGAAACTGTATCCCCTTATCCTTCATGTGAAAAAGCCTCCTTTTCATGCGCCTTTTCACATTCTACTCATCCCCTGTGAAAAGTCCGAGTTTCAGGGGTAATCAGGAAATCTTTATACAATGGCTCTATATGATGAAATAATTGCAGTCAGTCTTCGATCAATTCAAGTCAGAAGGTTTTGCCTCGTCGAGCCAGATATGAAAATCATCTTTGCCGATGTCTTCGAGATTGCTGTCGAACCTTGTAGCGAAAATCACATATACAACAGTGTTCTCTGTGTTGATCTCAGCCCATCCGTGGATAGGGATGAAATCGCCGAGCATATCCAGAAATTCCTGGGGCGGGTCTGACACGAGATCGTTCACACTGGCGGCTGTCCGCGCGAATTCGCGCACCTTGATAAGTTCTCCATTCTCCGAGCGGTAAAATACTACTCTGAACGTCTGTTTTTTTTCCTCTTTCACTTGATCAAGGCTCCGGGAGAGAAATGCCGTTATTTCATCCGGCTGAAGTCTTCGAATACCGAATTGTACACAAGATCGAAGTCCCTTGCTTCACCTGTAAGGTATTCGACCATTTCACCTCTTTTGTTGACGAAAAATACTGAAGGAACAAATTGGATACCGTACAATTGCATGGTCGAGCCATTCTCGTCGATGAGAGCCGGGAAGGAGAGCATGTTGTCATGGACAATATCGTCGATCATCCGTTTGCCATCCGGACCGCCGGGCTGTGTCACGGTTATGACTTCAAAGTTGTATTTTTTCCCATATTTAGAGTAATACCGTTGTAACTTTGGCAATTCAGCCTTGCAATGCGAGCATGTCGGACTCCAGAAAACAAGTATCAGATTTTTTTTGCCCCTGTTTGCCGTGACAGATAAAGGTCTGTTGCTGGTATCCCTGAGTTTGAATTCGGGTATCGGTTTGCCGATCATGGCGCGTACATTATTCGTCCTGGCGTCAACGTCCATCATGTCAATGTATGGTATTGTCCGTGCATTCTCCACCATGGACATCATGTCGTCATAAGAGAGTTTTCGATATTTTGCGATCCTGGACATGGGGATCGTACGAAGGACCCCTTTTTGGTCGATGAGGAAAAAAGTTGGAAACGCGCTGACGCCAAAGCGGTGAGTGACGGTCGTAGACGGGTCAAAGGCAAGGGTGAAAGGAAGCTTGTTCTTTTTGATGAAATCCACAGTCATCTTTTTTTCTTCCTTGCTTGAGCCCCTGAAGACAGCGATGTATTTGTAAGAAGCGTGTTTTTTTGACTTGGCGATTTTTGCGAGAGCTTTCAGTTCCTTCAGACTATCTTCCCTGTTGGGTATAAAAAAGACTACGACGGCCGGAGACTTGAGTTTGCCGAGGTTTATATCCTTGCCGTTTGCCCCCCTGACGACAAGATTGCCGATGGATTCGCCTCGGCGCAATGTTGTGGCATAGACATCGCTTGATTGTATAATCATCAAGGAAATGAGTGCTAACATTGCCGCAAAAAATCTTTTTTTCATAACGCAAGGTCTCCCTGTACCGGCTGCACATTACCTTCGGGTGCCCCCGTGGTTCGATAGCTCTGCTACAACAAAATACTATCGTATGGTATTGCCAGAAAATCAAGATATGTTGAGGAATCCATGACTGGATAACAGTCAGTCGCGGGGATCGAAATCGGGGACAAAGCTGACAGCTGAAGACTGGCTCTTCTGCACCAGTATCCGTTTGATCTCCGTGACCAGTTCTTCGCTCGTGAAAGGCTTGTTGATATATCTTTTTGCTCCAGCCACAAATGAATACAGCTTCGTTGACAGTTCTTTCCTGGCTGTAAGCATAATCACTGGAATCGATCTGGTTTTATCATCATTCGAGAGCAGCCTGCACACTTCGGTGCCATCCATCTTAGGCAGGGTTATATCCATGAGGATGACATCGGGTTTTTCGATTTCTATAGCTGCAAGCGCGTCTTCTCCGGTGAAAACGGATCGAGTGCCGTAGCCCTCTTCGCGAAGTATAATGGAGACCAACTCATTTGCATCAGGATCATCTTCAACTATCAGTACTTGTACTTCTTCCTTCCCGCTCATCAATCATCCTTTTCAAAAATTGCACATATATATGGATACATCTGATTTAATGTAACCCATGCCGGGTGATTTGTCAAATTATTGTCGGTATGATGTTGACAGGGATGTGATTTTGTGATTTGCGACACGTTATGCGCCCGCAGAAAGAATGATTTCAGTTGGAAGAGAAACGCCCCGTCCGTAACGTATTTTTCCCTGAGGCGCTTCGCAGTTGCCGTTTGTCATTTCATATCCCTGCCATCCGGCAAAATGCTTCTGCCCTGGCAGAGTTCTTGGACTGGCTCTATACTTGCGTATAATACATTCTGTCGGGTTACGGGAAAATGTTGTATAGAATTGATCTGTTGTCTATAATACATCGTACTTGCTGTTGGCGTAATGATGCGGCAGTAAATCACTTCAAGGAGACTCTCTTTGAACGATCTTCAAAAACGAAAATACGCCGAATTTCAAAAACTGCTGAGACCCCTATGCGACACCATGATCGATACCAGCATTCTCAATCCGCAGTATGTGCCGGAAGAGGGGCCGTGTATCATAGTCGCCAATCATCGCAGCGATCTTGATCCGTTTCTTATTCTGTTCAACGTGCAGCGTCCGATAAGCTGGATGGCAGCGAGCTATCTGTGGAACATGCCAGTTTTCAAACAGCTCATGGACAATCTCGGAGCGATACCGATCTCAAAGTTTCAGAGCGAAATCCGACATGCGCTCAGCAAGGCGGACGAGATATTGGAAAATGGCGGGGCCATCGGAATTTTCCCCGAAGGCTGGGACTATATCGCCCAGAACCAATTCGACTGGAGCGTGGGAAAGTTTCAGACTGGCTTTGCCCGTATTGCGCTTCGCACTGGCGCGCCGGTTGTTCCGATGGCGATACTTGGTCTGGATGAAATCCGGGTCCGCAATCCATTGCCGCCATTCATGCGCAAGATTTTCGGATTTCCAATCGAAATGCAATATATCAAGGATCGTTGCGTCTATCGCAAGATACACATTAACGTCGGAAAACCAATCCCGGTTCCGGCTGGCGCCGATCCCGAAGACCGCGATGCTATCATGGCTTTCACGGAACTCGTTAACGACCGCGTGCGTGAGCTGTACAACGAACTTCCGCGCTCAATTGCTGGATTTGAAAACATCGAACCCAAACCCGCTGGTCCTCCGAAAGAAAAGGTAAAAGCCGGCGAGGAATCCATCAGGCAACCTGAACCCGGAGTGATTGAAGTTTTAATCCAGCCGGAACCCCCCATTGACGAAACTTCCGGTGATATATCCTGTACTTGCGAGGGCACCTGCGATTGCAATAATGGCATTTCCGAATCCGATACCGACACTTTTTCAGAAGATGTTATGGTAGAAAAGCCTCTTGATGAACTATCCGAGAATATCGATGGAGATGTGCTCGAAGAACCCTCTCCAGCAGGCGAAGAGGGCCAATAGAGCACTTAAACCAATGGTATTCAAATCGAGTAATACCAATTTGCGCTCTCAGAATCAGTATTATGAATGATGTGACGCCGGCATGCGATCGCGCGGCGGCGTGGTGACTATATTCTGTCGAGATCCCGTTTCCCGATGTCTCGGCGGAAATAAACAGTATCCCAGCAAATTTTGGATACAGCTTCATAAGCTTTGTTGCGAGCATCTCTGAGCGTATCGCCAAGCGCGGTGACTCCGAGTACGCGGCCGCCACTGGCCACGATAGTGCCGTTGTCGAAAGCAGTGCCTGCGTGAAACACGACAACATCTTCCATCGATCCGGCATCGGCAAGGCCATGTATCGGCATGCCCTTTCGATAGGGACCTGGATAGCCTCCGGAAACCATGACGACGCACATGGCGGCACGAATCGCAGGATCGCACTTGGCCTCTGCGAGATGTCCGTCTGCGGCCGCAAGGCATATTTCGGCAAGGTCGCCCTCGATAAGAGGGATGACGGCCTGTGCTTCGGGGTCGCCGAAACGCACGTTGTATTCGAGCACTTTCGGGCCGTCAGCTGTAAGCATGAGGCCGGCATAGAGAACCCCGACGAATGGATGTCCGCGTTTTGCCATGCCTTCGACAGCCGGACGAAGTGTCTTTTCGACGATTTCGGGGATGATTTCGGCAGGTACTGTAGAAACGGGAGAATACGCGCCCATGCCGCCGGTATTGGGGCCTTCGTCGTTGTCGAAGGCGCGTTTGTGGTCCTGCGCCGGTGTGAGTACGATGATATCTTTTCCGTCTGTAATCGCGAGGATCGAAGCTTCTTCGCCAGTGAGGCACTTTTCTACGAGCACGCGATCGCCTGACGAGCCGAACACGCGGTCTACCATGACCTGCCGGAGGAAAAGCTGCGCTTCCTTTTTATCACCGGCCACGCATACGCCCTTGCCTGCCGCGAGTCCATCAGCCTTGATGACAGCGGGGTACCCGATTTCATTAAGGTACGACGCCGCTGCCGTGTAGTCTTCGAAAACTTTGTAATCAGCCGTAGGTATGCCCATTTCTACCATAAACTCTTTTGCAAAGACCTTGCTGCCTTCGAGTTGTGCGGCATAGGCATCAGGGCCGAAGACTTTTATGCCCGCGACTTTGAGTGCATCTGAAACGCCGAGCGTCAACGGAATCTCGGGGCCGATGATTGCGAGGTCGATTGCGTTTTCGACGGCGAACCACTTGAGCCCTTCGATGTCTTCGACCTTGATTTCGACACATTGGGCGACAGAAGCGATACCTGCGTTGCCAGGAGCACAGTAGAGTTTGTCCACGTTTTTGCTCTGTGCGAGTTTCCAGCAGATTGCGTGTTCGCGGCCGCCTGCGCCGATTACGAGTATGTTCATTGTGCTGTTCCCTCCGGGGAAAGTTCCGGCTCTACGCTGTCATTCCGCGTGGCTGGAGTAATCATAATCATCAAATCTCGAAAAACTTCGCTGGAAAGCCAGCTTTGCTTCGCCGGTCGGTCCGTTTCGGTGTTTTGCTATGATGATTTTTGCTTCTTCGGTTTCTGGTTGTTCTTCGTCGTAGTTCACTACGCCTTCCTGTTCCTTGTTGTACTGTTCGCGGTAGATGAACATTACGATGTCGGCATCCTGCTCGATCGAGCCCGATTCGCGAAGGTCCGCGAGCTGCGGACGTTTTTCCTTGCGCTGCTCGACCGCCCGCGACAGCTGCGCGAGGCACAGGATGGGCACCTTGAGCTCGCGCGCGAGGATTTTCATCTGTCGTGTTATTTCCGATACTTCCTGGACTCTGTTGTCAGGGCGTCTGCCGCTGACCTGGATGAGCTGCAGGTAGTCGATGGCGAGGAATTGAATGTCATGTTCCATCTTCATGCGGCGGGATTTGGCACGAAGTTCGACAGGGGTGATGCCGGGAGCGTCCACGATGAAAATCGGAGCGCGGGCAAGTTTTTCAGTCGCGTTGACAAGATTGCTCCAGTCTTCCTTTTTCAGAAATCCCTTCTGGAGGCTGCCGAATTCCACTCGCGCGAGCGAGCACATCATGCGCATCACGAGTTGCTCGGCCGGCATTTCGAGGCTGAATATCGCGCCGGCTTTCCCGTCATTGATCGCGACGTTCTGTAGGATATTGAGGGCGAGACTTGTTTTTCCCACGCCAGGTCTTGCTGCGAGGATCACGAGGTCTGCGGGTTTGAACCCATTGATCAGTCGGTCGATCGAACTGTATCCTGACGTGATGCCGATAGGTTTGCCCTTGTTGCTGAAGGCGATTTCAATACTCTTGAAGGCACTTTTTGCGGCGTCCTTGATCGGGATCACATCGTTTGTCGCGCGATTGTTCCTGATATTGAAAATACGGTCTTCGGATTTCCCGAGGAGATCGGAAACGTCTTCGTCGTTGTTGTAGCCCCATGTAGTGATATCGGCAGCGGCCTTGATGAGCTGGCGCTGGAGGAATTTTGACTCTACGATGCGTGCATAGCTTTCGGCATATTGGGGAGTCGGCACACTTTCGATCAATGTTGTGATGTATGACGAGCCACCCACTTTTTCGATGAGTCCCCGGCTGTCAAGGTGTTCGGTGACCGTTACAATATCGACTTCGGACACATCCCTGTTGTTGAATGACATGTCCCTTATGGCAGCGAAAATGATGCGGTGTGCTTCCTTGTAAAAGTGATCGGGCGTGAGAATATCGACGACGATAGCGATCTGTTCCTGTTCGAGCAGCAGCGCGCCGAGCACGGCCTGCTCAGCCTCGATATTGTTGGGGAGCATCTTCGTAAGGTTGACTTCTTCGGCCAAGTGGACAACTCCGCTGGTAGAAATTGGTGTCAGAAATAGCAATCTTCCACCATGGGAAAAGGGGATACGGGCGGTAAAACCAAATGCAAACCGCCGACCGATCGCTCAGCCGGCGGAGGTTGCATGCGGTATGGATGCCTTTCAGCGTATTTCAGACTTTCAGGCTTCCGCTTCGGCAGCCGGAGCAGCCTGCTCAGGAGCGGCTTCCGGTTCTGAGCTTGCCGGCTCTTGTTCGGGTACGACTTTGACGACGATCTCGACCTTGCGGCTTCCGCCGAGGTCGACGACAACATTGTGGTCTCCGAGTGATTTGAGCGGGTTTTCGAGCATGACTCTCTTGCGATCGATGTCGATCTTGAGATATGCGGACAGTGCTTCGGCTATCTGGCGTACTCCGATAGAACCAAAGAGCTTGCCTTCTTCGCCGGCATTTGCCTTGATGACGAGTTCGGAGCCTTTGATCTTCTCGGCCATCTGCGCGAGCTTGAGTTCGATTTTTTTCTGTCTGCGATCATCGAACATCTGGCGATGGGCGAGTTGTTTGAGTTCGGAATCGGTGGCCATGACAACGAGGCCTTTGGGGATGAGGAAATTGCGGGCGTAACCGGCGGCTACTTCCTTGACTTCGTCTTTGTATCCCAGTTTTTCAATATCAGATTTTAATATCACCTTCATGGCGATAAACAGTCTCCCTTCAAGTAAAATCGGACTTGTGCGTGCTGTTGCGACGTGATCAGTCCGTTGTGTAAGGAATCAGCGCCATTTCGCGGGCAATTTTAACCTGTTCGGTGATTTTGCGCTGGTGTAGCGCACAAGCACCTGTTGCGCGTCTGGGTTTGATCTTGCCACGGTCGGTGATGTACTTGTGCATCTGGTCGAGATTCTTGTAATTTATTCGCAGGCTTTTATCGACGCAAAATTCGCATACTTTCTTGGATTTCGCGCGAAAGAAGCCCTTTTTCTTCTTTTTAGGCTTGAGATTTGCCATTTTTCAGTTAGCCCTCCTTAAATGGGTCGTCATCATCGAAATCGATGGTGTCTTCGTGGCTGGCGGCAGATGGTTTTCCGAAATCACGTTTTGGCGACGAGTAGCCAGAGCCTGCCGGGTATTCCGGCGGAGGCAGTTCATCATCTTCATGACCATAGTGTTGCGGTTCTGCGCCTTTTGGTGCTCGTTCGAGAAACCTGATGTCATCGGCTCTGACTTCGACGATCGTGCGGCGTTCGCCTCCGGGAGTTTCCCAGTTGCGCACCATCAGTCTTCCGTCTACTGCCACCATCCGCCCCTTGTCGAGGTAGTCGTGGCAACGTTCGGCGAGTTTAGCCCAGGCGACTATGCGGATAAAATCCGTTTCTTTCTGTCCCGCGGGTTTGTCTTTCGACGATTGCCAGTAGCGGTCGACTGCGAGGGTGAAGGTCGCGAGCGCTGCGCCGGTGTTGGGAGTGCGTTTGAATTCCGGAGCACTCGTCAGCCTGCCGATCAACATGACACGGTTCAGCATCTCGCATCGTCCTCCCTTCGCACGATAACGAAGCGGACAACGCCCTGTGTCAGTTTGATCTGATTCCTCAGCGTGCTGACATTGTCAGGTTTGCATTTGAAGTTGTAGAGGCAATAGACACCCTCCTCATGCTTGCCGATTGGATAGGCGAGCTTGCGGAGTCCCCATTCATCTTCAGATTCGATCTCACACTCATTGGCATCGAAGTATTTCTGTACTCGACCCTTGAGAGCAGTGAGGGCATCTTCGGCCAGTCGTGGCTCGTAGATGCACAGTAGTTCATAGTCCCTCATGTTTGCACCTCCCTCTGGACATTGCGGCTCCACTGATTGTGTAATTTGTCTCACGCCTTAATAAGACACTCGTGGAGCAGAAAGGCCTAAATATTTTATACATATAAGATGGAAAAGACAATAACGGAAGCAAATAAGGTGCAGACGCATTATTCCAGCATCGCTGTGGGCTCCGGGAGGTGGCGAGTATTATGTTTTGTATGGGGCAAATCTGCCACCAGGCGCTGATAGCTGTGTCAGACTTTTTTCGTGAGGAATCTTATGATGGGGGACTTGCTCCTGATATCTTTTTTCTCCGATTTGGCATCCCTGTCGCCGATTCTTTCCGTGCCGTAAAGACCAGTGGCTTCTTTTTCCGCGAGCTGCATTTTGAGCGAATGTATCTGGTATCCCATTTCCGTCTTCAATATTTTCATGGCAGCTTCGGATTCGGCGAGTTGGGCGGCTGCGTTTGCATTGTCGGGAAATTCTGCGAGTATGGTTTCCATCCTGGCGAGGCGGGCACGTATGTCGGCAAGAAATTTCCGGTCTGCGGCGCTGGACTGCTCGACGCTTTTCATCATGGCGTCGAGGGTCATGGCGAAATTGGTCTGCAGGCGGCGGTTGTCAGCGCGGGATTCTTCTCGGACTTTTTCCACGCTACGTGACAGCTCGGTTGCGATGGCGTTCATCATCATGGTCTGGCGTTCGAACATCGAAGCAAGCTTGCGAAAGGTCGTTTCCGTGTCCTTTGCGTCAGGGGCGGCCTGTCTGGGTCTGGGCGTGACATGTGTCTGTGGCTCGTGGGAGGGAGGCGCCTGTATAATTTGTGGTGAGGGCGGGTTGGCGTCTGAAGCCGGCGCGGGTGTCTTTGGCGGTACGGGTTCGGAGTCTGACTGCGGGATACTGGGAGCTGGCTGTTGTGGAGTATCGTCTGGCACTATGTGTTTGTGTTCTGAAAACTCCTGGATTTCCGTGTCGACTGGCTCGGAAGGAGTGGCGTCGATGGGGTATTTCGAGGCGAGTTGATCAGCGATGGCGTCCCAGGGCATGAGCATCTCTTCGCGCAGATAGCGGATTTCGCGCAGGATGTCGATGGCTTCCATCCGATATCGTTTGGAGCGGCCAGTGCCGATGGAGGGTATGAACTGATCGAATATCTCGCGGTATTTACGCACGGAGCTTTCAGGGGCGTTCATTTCCCTCGCTATGTCTTTGAGTGTGAGCAGTCTTGGCAATTGAGGCTGTTACTCCATCAGCTAACAGTATGCGAAATCAGGTCCTTGCCGCAATGTGGAAGGACATCGGATATGATAACACAGGGGATAGTATGTGTCAAAAAATTAAACCCTCTGGCGGCGCATCGCCTGTAAGGGTATTGTTTGCGCGTTTTTGACATATACCGATTCATTTCATATTATACTTGAAGCTATCGTTTGCCGCGCTTGCGGCAGGCAGGGGGTAAGGGTTGGCGCAACCTGTGAAACAACCGGAACAGAGGATGTCCGGGCCGGCACTGGCGGCTGAGGAAACGGCTGCGGTCTGCCGCAAGTGGCATATCGTGCGGCTCGCGCGGTATATGCCGGTACCCGGGTCATTTGCCAATATGCCGCAACCCGATGACGTCTATCTGCTTGCAGAATTCAAGCGCGGAGCTACGCCAGGCTATATCGCGCTGGCGGAGCTTGAGCTTTCATTTGCCACTCTTGTGGACGGCGCGCATGTGGAAGTCCGGACAATTGGGGAAATCAGCAGATACGCGCGTCCTGTCATTCAGTCGGAAGCCGAGGTGATTTACGATGAGAGAAGATGAAATCCGCCTGCGCCATGCAGTCGATGCCGCTCGTGAAGCCATCTCGCTCACTGTCGGTAAAACCATTCAGGATTTCGAGACCGAACGCCTGCTCCAACTCGCCCTCATCCGCGAACTTGAAGTCATTGGCGAAGCGATTTCTCATGTTTCGCCCGAATGCCGTGAGATGTATGCTTCCGTCCCGTGGTTTGAATTGATTTCACTGCGGCACCGATTGATACATTCATATTTTGATTTGGATTTTGACGTTGTATGGAATACCGTAACCAAGGAACTGCCATCCCTGATCATTTCGCTCGAAAAGATATTGATGGCATGACAACAATGCGTACGGCGCATGGAAAGCCGCAGCTATGATCAGACATGCCGGCCTCAGGGTCAACTCCAGCCGCGTTACTCCCAGTCACGTGGAAACGGTCGCTATGGAGCTCGACCGCCTCGGCATCACGCACATTGTCGTGCATAACGTCGATAGGGGACTCCCGGACGGACTCGATCTTCTCATTGTCATGGGAGGCGACGGGTCCATGCTCGGCAGCGCACGCGCGGCGGCAGCAGCCGGCATACCGATGTTCGGCATCAATTTTGGCAGCTTCGGATTTCTGCCCGACATCCGCATCGAAGAGGCGGGCGAGGCGCTCGCGGCGGTCGCTAACGGTGATTACCGCATCGAGGAACGCATGGTGCTCGATGCACTCATCGACTGCGGTGGCACCCTTTCCGCACCAGTTCATGCCGTCAACGAAGTGCTTGTCACCCGCTGCACCGGCCATCTCATCAAACTCAGAGTCAGCATCAACAATGAATATTTTTCAGAAATGCCCGGCGACGGAGTGATCATCGCCACAGCCACCGGCTCCACGGCATATTCGCTCTCGGCGGGCGGCCCGATAGTTTCTCCGAGTCTCGACGTTTTGCTGCTCACATCCATCTGCCCGCACTCGCTGTTCGCCCGCTCGCTCGTCATGAGCGGCGGCGATGTCGTATCCGTCGAACTCCCCGAAGGCCGTGGCGACCTTATCCTCACACTCGACGGGCAGCAGGAAATTTCGCTCGACTCCGCCACGCGAGTGATCATCAGGCGTTCCGATCACAAAGTGCGCCTTGTACGCATCAAACCTGCAATGTTCTTCGAACGCGTCAGAGACAAATTCCACCTTGTGTGACCGGGAAGATGATATGCTCCGCGAACTTCGCGTAAAAAATCTGAAACTTATCGATGACCTCCACCTGACACTCGGCGAAGGTCTGAATGTGCTTACTGGCGAGACGGGTTCGGGCAAGTCTGTAATCGTTGGCGCGCTCGGCGCTGCCCTCGGCCATAAAACCGCCGGGCAGGTGGTACGTGACGAATCATCACCCGCCATTGTCGAGGCAGTGTTTCACTGGCATCCCGCGGACGATCTCGTCTCGAAACTCTTGGATGCCGGCATCGCCATCGACGAAGATGACGACACGATCATTCTGTCGCGAGAGATTTCGCCAGCAGGACGTTCGTCCGCGCGCATCAATTCACGCGCCGTACCTGCCGCTCTGTTACGGGAAGTCGGAGACGCTCTCATCGACATGCACGGCCAGCACCAGCAGCAGACTCTTTTGCGGGCTTCCACACATACGAGATTCCTCGATCTGCTCGGTTCTGACAAACACAGGTCAGATGTCCGTCTGCTCGCCGAAATCCATGCCCGGCTCGCATCACTCAAAAAATCGCTCGCCGACATCGAAACCAGTCGCCTCCGTATCGAGGAAGAGCGCGACCTGCTGGCATTCCGCGTAAGTGAGATACAGGAAATCGTGGGTGACGGTGTTTCTCTCGAAGACATGATGCTGGAAGCGCGAAGGCTCGAAAACGCCGCTGACATCGTTTCGGCCGCTTCTGCCGCGCGCGCTGCGCTGACCGGAGACGATGGTGATATTTCCGCTGCTGGTGCAGTTGCTCAGGCTGCAATTTCGCTCGTTCCTTTCGAGGGGATCGACCCTTCGCTCGACGAGGCTCGCGTGGCTCTTCAGGAAGCCGACAACTATATCGACATGGCTATACGCGCATTGCGGAATTGCCTCGACTCGCTCGATGCCGATCCTGCCCGCCTGATCGACGTGCAGGATTCCATCATAGAGATCAAGGCGCTTCTCAAGAAAAACCGATGCGAAACCACAAGCGATCTTCTCGCATTCCGTGATTCGGCGCTTAAACGGATCAGCGAGATCGAAAACATCGATGAGTCGGCTGCCGGCATTGAGTCGCAGATCGCCGCCACCGCCAAGTCGCTCGATAACGTTGCCGCCCGAGTGTCAAAAGCACGGCGCGACGTAGCTAAAAAAATGGAAAAACGAATGGCTGCCGAACTTGCCGATCTCGCCATGACCGGTGCTCGCTTCGTGATAGAATTCGTCCCGGCCAGCGACACGGGCATGCCATCCGCCAACGGTGCTGAGACTGCCCGTTTTCTCATTTCGTCCAATCCCGGCGAGACGCCAATGCCTCTGTGCGACATTGTATCGGGCGGCGAACTCTCACGCGTTATGCTTGCTTTCAAAACTATTCTGCGCGAGCTCGACCCCGTGCCCGTGCTGGTCTTCGATGAAATCGATACGGGCATCGGCGGCGTCACCGCAAAACGCATCGGACTCAAGATGGCCGCGATCGCCTCTCACCGTCAGGTCATCGCGATTACTCATCTTACGCAGATTGCCGCTTTCGCCGACAACCATATTACTGTCTTCAAACAACAGTCGGGCAACCGTACGGTCATCCGCTCGGAAACTGTCTCAGACTATGAACGCGTCCTCGAAATCATCAGAATGCTCGGCGGCGAAGGCGCGACAGAAGACGCGGCAAACCACGCGAAAAACATTCTCACCGCCGCTGACCGTGAAAGGAAGGAATACATCAAATAATGAACCTGACAGGACAGGTTAAAATAGGCAGACGCACAAAAGACCTCGTGAAGAGACTGTCACCGGGCGATATCGCCGTGATTTTCCACGAAGATCTCGACATGGTTGCTGCCGACAATCTCGTCACCGCAAAGCCTAAAGCCGTCGTCAACTGCCACCGCTCGATCTCGGGCAAATATGTCAATCGGGGACCATGCCTGCTGCAGGATGCTGCCATCCCGATCATCGACAACGTCGGCGAAGACTGGATCGAAACAGTCAAGGATGGGGACACTGTCACGATACGCGATGGCGAAATTCTCTTAAGTGGCCGTGTGATCGCTTCCGGCCCGGTCCTCGACCAGACTATCCTCAACGAGATGAACATGAAAGCACGCGAAAATCTCGAAGAGGAAATCGAAAAATTCGCCACCAACACGCTCTCCTATTTAAAAAAGGAAAAGGGACTGCTCTACAGCCGCCTCGAAATGGGAGACCTCAAGGTCGATTTCCGCAATCGCCAGGTGCTGGTGGTCGTACGGGGACCGGAATTCGCAAAAGACCTCAACATGCTGCTGCAATACATCGAGGAGCAGCATCCAGTGATCATCGCGGTCGACGGTGCCGCCGATGCTATCATCGAGTCGGGCCATCATCCTGACATTATCCTCGGCGATATGGACAGTGTAACCGATAACGCGCTCAAATGCGGGGCAATGCTGATCGTCCATGCCTATCAGGATGGCCGCGCGCCAGGTCTCGAACGCCTCGACTCTCTCTCTCTAAAAGGTTATTCCATCCCTTCCATCGGCACGAGCGAAGACCTCGCGCTACTCCTCGCCCATGAACACGGCGCCGAACTCATCGTCGTCGTAGGCAGCCATTTCAGCATGGAAGAATTCCTGTCGAAAAACCGCAGCGGCATGGCAAGCACTTTTCTCACCAGGCTGCGCGTTGGCTCGATTCTCGTCGACGCGAAAGGCATCAGCAAACTTTACCAGAACAAGGTGCAACCAAAGCTTCTTGTCTTTCTCATCATTGCCGCTCTCTTCCCCGTCGCGGCGATTTTTTTCGTTTCTCCACTCGGGCCGCTCGCACGCCAGTTCGTACGCCTGCTGCGGCTGCTGATGAATCTCTGATAATTACTGCGCGTTTCCGCGCTTGCAGCGGAGGTCATTCACTCCGCAAAATTGAACCCGCGAGGTGCATACATTGGGCCCTATCAATATCCGCTATCACGTTATTTCACTTGCTGCCGTATTTCTCGCTCTCGGCATGGGGATACTTGTCGGCAGCAATACAAACTTCTTCGGCATCACTTCACTCATTGACAAGCAGAACTCTGTGATCGAACGACTCGAAAACAACTACAGGGAAATGCGGCGCGAGACCAGGGAGATCAAGTCAACTCTCGGCTCGACCGAGCAGTATGTCAAGCTCCTCGAAGATACCGTAGTGCCCCGCCTGTACAAGGATCGTCTCACTGGCATCCGCCTCGGCTCGATTTCAGTCGGATGCGCTGACGAGTCGGCCACTGAGACCGTTTTCTTTTCACAGATCAAGCACACGGGCGCAAATGTACTATTCAAAATGCGCCTTTCAGAGCAGGGATTCGACTCCATAGCCACAGCCACCCCGGATTTTTTCAATCTTTTTTCCGCCGAACTTATTGGTATGCCAAATCCATCGTACAAACCCGTCTCCAAACCGATCGCCCGTGAATTCATCAACGAGGGCGCAGTCATCGAGGGTGGATTCGGCGGCAATGTGGATGGTGTTGTCGTTTCGCTCTGCCCGGCTGTTTCCGAAGATTTCATCGAAGACCGGCTGATCCCGCTCGAAAAATCGATCTCCGCCAAGGGCGGCATGGTGCTCAATGTCGCGTATGAGAAAAATGCCCGCTACAAAGAAAGATTCACAAAAGCTTCGATGGCATACAATGAAAAAATCGATGGTCTGCCGGGGCAGGTCGAAGCCATCACCTATATCGAAGACACTACGGGCGCAAGAAACCAGGGAGATGGGAATTGACAGAAAATTTACATGATACCATTTCGATAATCATACCGGCATACAACGAGGCCGACCGCATATCAGAGACAATAGATGCTGTCATCAAGGCAAAACTCGGCGATGAAATTGTCGTCGTCGACGACGGATCGACCGATGACACTTCGCGCATCGCCGCGTCAAAAGGCGTCAAAACCGTCCGGCTCGAACGCAACGGCGGGAAAGGCGCCGCGCTCAATGCTGGCCTTCCTCTCGCGCTTGGCTCCATCATCGTATTCCTTGATGCCGACCTCGCCATGACCGCATCCAACGCAAGGCCGATCGTCGATGCCGTCCGCAACAATCAGGGAGACCTCGCGATCGGCGCCTTTTCGACACCGGGAGGATTTGGCCTCGTACTCAAATTCGCCCGCCTCGGCATAAAGCTGCTCTGTGGTTACGAAGCCCGAGCTCCGCTCTCGGGCCAGCGCGCGTTTCGCCGCGAAGTGCTCCAGGCGATCTATCCCATGCGCACCGATTTCGGTGTCGAGACGGCCATGATCATCGACGCCGTCCGCAGTGGTTTTTCGATCATCGAAGTGCCGGTGGACATGGGGCACCGTTCATACGGCCGCACACTCAGGGGATTCGTACACAGAGCACATCAGGGCATGGGAGTATTTTTCGCACTGTTTTCATGTTTCATCCGTTATGATATACTTCGTGTGAAGCGATCCCGCGTCCGGGACAATTGAAGCACGGGCACGTTCTTTTACATTCCACCAAAATGATGGGGGTAGTATATGAATCTGCATGAAGGCGCCTTCTCTCCAGATGTCAAAATCGGTATTGTGTCCGCATCACGAGGCTGCTTCCCACGCAGCCTCGCAGAAAAAAGACTAAATGCAATCATTAAAAAATCCGTTGAAAACGGCGTTGTCCTCACCACGCCCAATGGCGACAGCGCGATCATCGAAAACAAAACTCACGCAGCCGATGCCGCAGCTCAACTCACTGCCGCCGGTTGTGATGCGGCTATTCTCTTCCTCGGCAACTTTTCGCCGGAAATCGAAGATGCAAATTTCGTCAAACAGTTCCCCAAGCCTGTAATGGTAATCGCTGCCGCAGAAGAGTCCGGCGACGCTATCTCTTGTGGCGACAGGGGCGATGCCCTCTGCGGGCTTCTCTCCGCTGCCATGGCAATCGAAAAACGCCGCCTCTCGAACCGCGTGTACATCCCCGCTCTGCCCATAGTTTCAGCTGATGCAGCCGTTGCGGAAATCGAACGCTTCGTCAAAATCATGAAGGTCTGCAAGGGCATTTCCAACTCCACCATCGGCCTTTTCGGACCACGTCCCCGCGATTTCGAAACCTGCAATTACAGCCAGGCGGTAGTCTCTTCCATCGGTGTCGAAATCGAAGAACACAGCCTCAACGACCTTATCAACGAAATCAACGACATCGAACGCAATGGCAATGTCGATGAACGCATCAATGACATCAAGACTGCCATCACCAACTCGCTCGATGACGAACACGCGGCTCGCATCGCCTCATACGAACAGGCTCTCGTCAACATGAAAAAGAAATACAATCTCTCCGGCGCCACAACCCAGTGCTGGATCGCCTACGAACTTCAGCGCCGCCACGTCCCCTGCTACGCTCATGCCCGCCTGACGGCAAAAGGCTATCCCATCGCCTGTGAAAACGATGTGTACTCACTCATCGCCGAACTCATGGCTCAATACGCCTCTGACTCCAGCGTCAGCATCCTCGATCTCAACCACAGCATCCCTTCTGACTACCTCACAGGTCATCCTGACATCTATCAGCAAGATGTACTCGGAATGTTCCATTGCGGCAATACTGACCCCTCACGCCTGAAAAATCCGAAGGTTCACTTCAACTACATCATGCGCCACGCCGACGAGCCCAACGCGCCGGAGCCCGACATTTCCGTTGGCACCATCGAAGGTCAGATCGCGGCATCACCAGCCACCATTTTCCAGGTCGGCGGCTGTGGCGACGATATGATCGCATACATCGCCCAAGGTGACTTCCTTGATATCGACCCTCGCACTTTCGGTTCCACAGGCACTCTCCACATACCCGGCTTCGCGCGTTTCTATCGACATGTACTCCTCGGACGATTCCATCATCACTGCGCAATCGCTTTCAGCCACTGCGGCGGCATACTGTTCGACGCGCTCAAGCTGCTCGGTGTCGGACAGATTTACACACCCAATCCCGCTGGCATCCTCTACCCGGGCGAAAATCCGTACCAAGTCTGAGCATGCTGCGCAACGTGCCATCCCAACACCCAAAAAGGGCGGCTGCCATCAGCCGCCCTTTTCTGCAATCCCATATCCGGCTGATCCACATATATCCCCTGACAGTAAAAATCCAAAAAGTGTTTTTGTATCGGCTGTTTCGATATATGATGTAATCATAAGACGTATCGGTTCGGCTACAAGTAATCACAAGAGGTTTGAAATGTCCACAGTATGCGGAAGACTTCTATTTATCAACCTGACAGAGCGGACGTTCTCCAACGAAGAGTTTCCTATCGACATGCAGCGCGAATATCTCGGCGGCTCGATGCTCGCCACTCGAATGATGCTCGACATGCAGGCTTACGAATATGAGCCGTTCGATCCCGAAAATCCCCTGATCATCATGACCGGCCCTCTCGCCGGCACTGCATTCCCTGGTTCGCAGGAATATACGATAACGACGCGCTCGCCATTGACTTCGGGCCTTTTCTCCACTCCCGCGCATGGATCGTTCGCGCGGCTGGTGAAATCATGCGGTTGGGACGGCATTGTCATCACGGGAGCATCCGAAACACCTGTCGGGATCACATTTCAAAATGGCGAACCTTCGCTGGAAGACGCTACGCAACACTGGGGAAAGGGCTGCAGGGCGCTGTACGCCGAACTGTTGGCCGGGAAGTCTCAATCCAGTTACTCCCTGCTATCCATCGGCCCTGCCGGCGAAAATCTCGTGCGTTTTGCCACTATCTGTGAAGGCGATTATTCGGCGGCTCCCCGCGGGGGCGCCGGCGCTGTCTTGGGTGCAAAAAAAGTCAAGTATATCTCCGCTTTCTCCGATACAAGACCACCCACCCCGGCAGACTCCGGCGCATTCATCACCACTCTCGAAAAGATTCGAAAGTCTTATGCTTCCAGCGATATCGCCAGCATATATAAAAAATACGGCACCGCCGCGATGACTCAGGTCTCCGCACTCGTATCAGAGACTCCTGTCGCCAACTGGCGACACGCGGACTGGGAGCATGGCGCTGACCGGCTAAATGGTGTTTTGATCGCCGATACAATCCTCAAATCCTCCTATGGTTGCGACTCCTGCTCCGCCTCCTGCCGTCAGAAAGTTGCCATCCCTGATGGCCCGTTCAAAATGCCGGAAGCCGAAGGCCCAGACTACAACGTCATGGTATCTCTCGGATACATGAACATGATGGCCGATCCTGAAGCCGTCACTGCCATCTATTCCGACTGCATCGACAATGGCCTCGACCCAGTCTCCGCTGGCGCCGTGGCAGCCGCCACACGCGAATTTGTCGAAGCAGGGATAGTCGCGCCCGAGGATGTGCCTGACAACTTCATCAAATGGGGCGACTACAAAAGCACAGCCGAATTTTTCGATCTCATCTCGCGGAGAAAGAAATTCGGATCGGCTGCCGCTGAAGGCATAGCACGGCTCGCCGACAATCTCGCCCAGGCTGAAATACTTGATGTCGCCGAGCGTGCGGTCCATGTGAAAGGACTCGAACTCCTGCCGCATGACCCGCGAGCCTATCACGGCCTCGCGCTCATCTACACTACCTCCCAAAATGACCCATCGACTGCTGTCGAACTCATGCTCATAGCGGAAAAGGGATTCGCCCGTTACAAAAGTTTCGATATCGACGGCGACTACAATCCAATTTCAAAAGATAGCAAGGCCGGCCTCGCCGTCGCTTGCGAAGACCTCGCGTTCCTGATCGACTCTGCCTGCATTTGTCCCCATGCCATGCCGGCTCTCAGCGTAAAAGACCACATCATCCCTGCCCTGACCCATGCCACAGGTATCAACTGGTCACTCAAACGTCTCCGCAGGATCACCCGTCGCGCCTGGTACGAAGCCCGCATATTCAACAACCTCTGCGGCATGTCACGCGTCGATGATGAGATGCCGCCACGAGCCGTGTCTCAATTCATCACTGGCTCTCCCACCGGACTTGACGAAGTGATAGCGGGAGCGATCAGTGTCGGCGTAAAAAAATCCACGATCGCACGCGGCATCTCCACGTCTTCCATGACCAGATTCTTTCCTGTCCAGAAACAGTTTCTGAAATCGCTCTCTACCATTTCCCCAATGAAACGTCTCAACGATTACAAGATTCTGTCCAAACAGACGCCAGATACCGAATATATGATCCGCGAATACTACACCCTTCGCGAACTTGACAAATCGGGCCATCCACGCCCCCGCGTGCTCGCGGAACTCGAACTCGATGACTTCACCGAACTCATCAAAGAGAAATCCTGACACTCCCGCCGGGAGAGATACCACCGGAGAATTTATGAAAATCGAACTCGCCTACGGTAAAGGCCATATAAAAGGATATCTGCCCGACGACATATCATGCAGGGTATATACAAAAGAGCTCATGCAGGGACTCCCTGATCCCGCAGCTGCAGTCGCGGCGGCTGTCGCTTCGCCGATCGGCACTCATCCCCTCTCACGGCTCGCGGCAGGCAAATCCACCGCCTGTATCGTCGTCAACGACATCACGAGGCCCGTGCCCAACCGCATCCTTCTCCCCCCAATCATCGACGCGATTACCTCCGCAGGCATATCTGCCGACAACATTTCCATCCTCAATGCCACTGGCACTCACCGCCCCAATCTTGGCGACGAAATCACTGAGATTCTCGGGCCCGCCATCGCTTCGAGATTCCGTTTTGTCAACCACGACTGCTTCGACGACATGACAAACAGATACGTCGGCACTACCGCCCGCGGCACCGAAGTTTTCATCGACTCGACTTATCTTGACGCCGATCTCAAAATTATCACCGGCCTTATCGAACCCCACTTCATGGCCGGATACAGCGGCGGCCGCAAGGCTGTATGTCCCGGCGTGGCCTCCATCAAGTCAATACGCTCCATTCACCACCCCAAATTTATGGAAGAACCTCTCGCCGCCAACTGCATAATCTCCGGCAATCCCCTTCACGACGAACTCCTCACTATCGCGCGTATGGCGGGCGTCGACTTCATGGCCAATGTCGTCATAAACGGAGCGCGTGAAATCTGTGGCGTGTTCTGCGGAGATGTCGAACAGGCGCATCTCGAAGGCATCGCGTTTTCACGCCGCTACGACTGTGTACAGGGCAATAGAGTCGATGTGGTTTTTACATCATCTGCCGGGTATCCACTCGACAAGACTTTCTATCAGACCATAAAAGGGATGGTCGGCGCGCTCGGCATAGTCAAAAAAGGTGGGACCGTTGTCATCGCCTCGCAGTGCTCCGAGGGCATGGGCAACGACACCTTCATCGACTGTCTGAAGGCATTCAGGGCCAACGGAGACATCGACGCATACATACGGCATATATCATGCGACGACAACTTCACCCCCGACCAGTGGCAGGTGGAAAAACTCCTCCACGCCATACGTCACGCGGATATTCTACTGATCTCGGAAGGACTTTCACGTGACGAACTCGACCTCACCCTCGCCAAACCTGTCGCAAATATAGGCGAAGCCATCGAATACTGCCTCGCAAGGCACGGTTGCGCCATGACTGCCGCGGTCATCCCTGAAGGTCCCTACCTCATCCCCTCAGTGTCCTGAATGATTGGTGATACCGGGCTGTATACCGCCAAGCTAATCCAAAAAACGACTACATTATATCCCCTCTTGCGGGAATGGCGAATGCCGGGTTTTTGAGATGGTGAAGCATGCTTTTGTCAATATGGACGCAACTTGATTTGGCTTCAAAAACGTTACCCCATCTCAAACATCACCCGATCGCAAGGGGTCGATCAGGAACAAATACGTTGATATTCTGTTCGGTAATATATGCGATGTCATCTCGTACACGGGCATCAAGGGGATGCGGATATGACTCTATCCGGTTTTTCGGCTCTTGTTATCGGAAACGGACAAAAATTGTCACATCGTATAGGGAGCATTCTCGATCAGCACGGCATCAGGGCCGATTATGCAGAAAGTGTCCCCGAGGCCGTCCGCCACTTCCATTGCACTCCCTTTGATATCGCCGTAATCAAATACCCGATGACCGACATGGATGCCCTGATGTTTTCCGACGAACTCGTCCGGCTCCAGCCGGAAACCACGCCACTGTTCGTCGCAGAGCGCAAACACGTCGAAGCCGCTTCGCTCGCCTGCCCCAATCACATAGTGATTCCCGTCACGTCAGATTCTTCATTCGATACCCACCTCGCCATCACTGTGTCAAATGTAGTAAAATTCCGCGCGCGCCTCACTCGGATCATACAGCGCGAAAATGAAAAACGGTCGATTCTCAATGCCATTTCCGAACGGGTCTTTTACGTGACGCCTGCACGGCAGGTCATGTGGGCCAACAAGGCCGCCGTCGATACCCTCTTCCGAAATCACGGCAAACGGAACTCATATATCGGCAAAAAATGCCACCACATGATCGAAGGCAACATGTCACGCTGCCGTGAGTGCATAGCTGATATCGCCATCGAAGGGCGTTCGCCCGTCACCGTCGAATTCACCGACAGAAAAAAGGAAATATGGCGCAAACGGGTCGAACCTGTTTTCATGGCTGATGGCGCTGTCGGAAATATTGTTGTCGTACTCGAAAATATCACGAGTATTCACAATGCAAAAAAGTCCCTCGAACGAAAAATCGAATTCGAGCACACAATTTCGCGAATATCCGCCGATCTCGTGTCGATTGGCAATCACTCGGCCCAGATACGCGGTGCCCTGCGAGATTTCACCAGGATGCTCGGGGCCAATCGCGGCTCGATATTCCTCGAACACGGATTCGACAAACGCTCCACCGCGTCCTGCATCTGCTGCACCCCTGCCCAGAAATCCCCCGACTCTGACTGCGACCAGCATACCACCGATTATCTCCGCCACATTTTCTGTGAGATGAAATCCACTGGAACCGTGTTCGTGCGAAAACCGCTCGAAGGTGCTCCTCTCGACAGCAACCGTCATATCATAGCGGCTCCGATCATGGTTTCCGGCGATGTCGGCGGACTGCTCGGATTCGATGTCTCGCGCGAAAACACACCTTATTGCGAAGACTATGAGAACTATATGCGCCTCGTCGCCGACACTATCGGCAATGCGATCGGACGCCGCAATCACCTCAACATGATCATCGAAAAAGAAGAGCAGCTTAGGGCGCTGTCGCAAAGGATTATCACTGCCCACGAAGAGGAACGCTCGCGCATAGCGCGCGAATTTCACGATTCGCTCGGCCAGCTCATGGTCGCCATGCGTCTGGAGATCGGGTGGCTGAAAGATCAGTTTTCACAACCGGAGCAGGAAGATATTTTCCAGAATCTCCTCCAGCTCACCCTGAGCGTAACCGAAGAAATCCAGTGTATCTGCCGTGGTCTGCGGCCTACGATTCTCGATAAAATGGGATTCACCGCTGCGGCAAAACAACTCATAGACGAATTCCGTAAAAAGACGAAAGCCTCGATCAATGAAAATATTACATGCTCTCCCGACGAAAACGATATCTCTCCCATGACTGCCATCAACGTCTACCGTATCCTGCAGGAGTGCCTCTCAAACACGATACGGCACTCGCAGGCCGACACCATCGACGTCGAAATCACAGCCACCGGCGAATGTCTGAAAATGATCATACGCGACAACGGGATCGGGTTCGACCCCGGAACACTATATCCCGACGGACTCGGCCTTATCGGCATACGGGAGAGAGCGGCGATATTCGCCGGCGATGTCGTCATAGTCTCATCACCCGGCAACGGCACGGCCATCACGCTGACTGTGCCACTCAATGATATTTTACAGGAGTCTCGACAATGATCACTGTAATAATCGCCGACGATCACGCGATCGTCCGTTCCGGTCTGTGCCGGATGCTGAATGCCGAGCCGGATATCGATGTCGTCGCCGAGGCCGCCAATGGCCGTGAAGCGGTCAAACTCTGCCTCGAACACAAACCGGATGTCCTTGTTCTCGATTACAACATGCCGGAAATGGACGGCTTCAAGGTAGTGCAACTGCTGCACGACAGCAAAACCGCCACAAAAATCCTCGTGCTCACCATGTACGACCGCGAAGATTTCGCCATGCGGTTTGTCAAGGCCGGCGCGGCAGGGTTTCTGCCAAAACAGAATTCCTACGAAGAACTGCTCTTCGCCATCAGAAAGATCATGGCCGGCGCGAAATACATCGCTCCTTCCGCTGATGACCAGAATGCCTCCCAGTCATCGGCCGACGACGACACGTCCAACGCGCTGTCCGACCGCGAACACGAAATAATGCTCCTGCTCGCGCGGGGCAGTTCACTCAAGGAAATTGCCCTCGCGCTTTCGATCAGCTACAGCACTGTCAAGACTCACAGAAACCGCCTGATGAAAAAACGGGGCTTCAAAAATGTTTCCGACATCACGCGATATGCCGTTTCCACTGGCCTTATCGACAATATCTGACTCCGGCTCTGGCACACTCACGGAGACCGGGCATTATGATGTTCCCATCGCAGCGACTGCGCTATTTATCACATGATTTGTCTTTGCAGCATTCCGGGAGCGGCTCGAAGTCGTCAGTATTCTTCTTTGTCAGTTTGGCTGAAGATTCTACGGCGGCAGCAGAATCTGCTATTGTTGTATGGAAGTGTTTTTTCAAAACCACCAAGTCTTCAATATTGACGACGCCATCCAGATTGAAGTCAGCCCACGCGCGGTAACACGGTGAATTGTATGATGTATGGAATGACTGTCTGATCGCTGCGACATCGAGGATATTGACCACGTTGTCGCCGTTGGCGTTGCCCACGTCGCCGCCGAGATTCCCGCCTTCCGGAGAAAATAGTTCCGACGGTGTTACCATTATCGAACTTTGCGAGGGGGAGTGTTCGCGCGTGAGATTGACATAGCAGTCATCTTGCGACGGATTATTGATTGACGCGGCATTGCTGCACAGCCGTTTAGCTGCCGGCGCATAGGTATTTGCCGGATACTTTGCTCGCAGGATTATGTTTTGCCTGCCTGACATTTCACCAGCGCTGGCAGTGAGTAGGCCAACCGTGCCGTCAGTCGCCGCTTTTTTCGACTTGATTACCGACTGGGTCGATGTGTCGAAGAGTTCTATATAAACATTGGAAACCGGTACTGCCACTTTTTTATATATCCCTGTCTTGCAATTTTCAGGGTCATAGGAACACCGTACGATTGCGGTATTGAAAAATGCGCCATCGAATGTGTAACTATATGGGCAATCTGAGCCGGTATCGCAGGGATCGGTATCAGCGATCGAAACCACGCCGCTGCTCCACGCAGGTATGGAGGTTCCTCCCGCCGCATCCCTGTATATAACCCCGACATAGTATTCGCCATACTCTGGCATTTTCGATGGGGAGATCGACACGGCATCCATGTTGTACGGCGTGGCGGCTGACAGTTCCGAAAGCACTTCCACACATCCTGCAAGTACATACGATTTTGTCGTACATAGATAAATGGAGTAACTGCCTCCGGACTCTGCGGGCGAATTATTGAACCAGACACGTATCCCAAGCGATTCGTCCATCTCTGACACCAGCACATTCGATGGAGGCAACGGCATGTCTTCGCGATAACACGCTCCGCAGTTGACAGTCCCTGCCACGTCTGGCGGTGGCATGGGATTGGTGTTGCCGTACGTATCAGATGCCGCGACACAGTATGTATAGGAGATATCCGTCTGTGAAGAATCGTCGTTGATGTATAAATAGCCGCCGGCTCTCTGGACCGGATAGTGAACGGGAGAAAAAGACGCGGAACCGGCACACTGATGTGGCAGTCCTTCGCATCGAAAAACGTGGTAGGACGCGGTGTCCTCACTGCCGGGCCGCCAGTGAGGTGAGCACATGTTGTTCACGCGCGTTGCGATGCTCTCCATCAGCGGCAATTCCGGCGGCATAGTATCGACTGGGGTACATGATGCTGGATTGGGTTTGTTGCCGCCTCTTGAGAAGTTGCCTCCCACGTCAACGCCATAGACCATGTAACAATATGTTTCCCCGTTCTGGAGGTCCGTGGTGTCCGTGTATTTCAATGTGCCGAATCCGGGGCTGTAGACCGGGTCTTCCGACGTGGGGTCAAAGGTTGTCGAAGCGCATGAGCCAAAGGTAGGCGCTTTTCTGTAGACTTTGTAACCGACGAGTTCATGAGGGTCCGGGAAGCTGGGATTTTCGAAGGGTCCATCTTCGTCAGATGTGATGCGCTCCCACGAGACAATACATGTTTTGCCTGTTTCGGGGGCCGTGGCGGTGATGGAAGCGGTGTGGTCGGGGTGGGTGTATGAGATGAAGACGCCGACAAAAAAGCAGATTCTGTTGGTTTTGGCAGTGGTGAAGGCGGAGCAGTTGCCCGCGGCGTCGCAGGCCTTGACCCAGTAGCACATGGTATCTTCATTCGTGTATGTTTTCGAAGCCTTCAGCGTGCCGGTCCTGGGTATGTTGGTAGCGATGGCCGAGTAGCCGACGGTATCCGTGACACATTCTGTATCAGTGTCTATAGTGACTTTGCATTCGTATACGGAATAGTTTTGGGCATCTTCGGATTCGGGATCATTGGTCCAAGTGATGTTGGCTGTGAGCTGGCCCGTAACGAGGCCGGCGCTCGGGGCGACGGCGTTAGGCGGCTTTCTGTCGGTCACGATACAGTCGGCCTTGACGCTCTCGAGGGTTTTCGACGTTTCGTTGTTGCCGGCGTCGACTGTGGTCACGGCATAATGATGTGTCTGTCCGACCGTGAGGTTTTTCTGCGTCTCGCTGTATTGATAGATGACATTTTTGACCGAGGGGATGAGGACGGAGTTGACCGGTATGCCCGAATTGTAGAGGTTGAATCCCTTGATCGACGGGTCGGCAATCGTGTCCGCCGTCCATACGCACTCGCAGCGGTCATCGTTGCCGGCAGGGGTCGCGCAGGCGATGCCGGTGGGCGGCACGGGAGCTTCCCAGTCTTCGACGGTGCAGACGGATTTCGTTGCGTTCCTTGTTGAGGTTTCGAACTCTCTGTATTTAGCGGTGAAGAAGTAATAATGGGGTTTGCCGTCGAGTGTGGTTATTTCATGGTCGATTATGTGTGTTGTATGCAGATCGTCGGTAATTGTCCGGATCACGTTTTCAGGCTTTATTGCATCCAAGGCGCTGTCGGTCATGCTGTGATAAGCGACATAAGCAGTGGCAAATGTCGAGTCAGGTGATTTGTTGAGATAGGTGCGGCAGGTGTTGCTCGCTGGTTTCGTAGCGCTCTGGGCGCACTGTGTGCCTGTCGACTCCGTGCCGCCGGAGACGCATCGGGATTTTTGGACGATCGGCGCTGAAGCGGGGTCGGGGGGAAAATGACTAGGCACATAGTGATTGTTTTTGACCATCGCGATGCCGTTAGAGAGATCGACGAACCAGAAGGGGGTTTCCGCGGCAACGTCGATGCCTCCGGTCGCGATTATGGCGCGGAACGAGTTGGATGTACCGCCAAGAATGGTTTGTCCATTCGGCAAGAGATTTTTCGCGATGAACGTGAGATCGTTGCCGTGTACGCCGACCGCGAGATTCTCATCATCGCCCTTGATCAGGGGGCATTTGTTGAGGTAGTCGGCTGTGGAAGTATTGGGGTTGGTGATACACTCGCCGCTCCAGAGAGCGACGACGAAGTCCTCGTTAATCGTCTTGATTTCGGGTATGTACGTGATGGCGAAGGCGTTGGGCATGTAGACGTCCGCGGGGTTCGGGTCGGGGATGTCGGGATTGAAAAAGACCATTATGTAAGCGTCAATGTCGCCGTTGATATTGCTGCCGTACGGGGTTGTATCCGGCGGCGGGGCCTCGAACGCAATTCTGGCGCAGACGACGGGAGTGTCCGGGAGGTTGGCGTATCCGGTGCCCGCGCCGACGGCGATGCCGAGGACGTCGGCGATGTTGTTAGACGTGTTAAGGCCACCGGTTTTGCCGCACGCGTCATTTACGGGGTCATTGACCGTATAATCACTCGAATAGCAGGTGTGTGTGCCCGGGTCTTTCGTGATGAAGTTGCCGCCGCAGCCGTCGACGCTGTTGACATATTTGCAGTTGTCGATGGCGGGGGTCTGGTAAGCCGTGTCCCACGTTTCGAGTGAGCCGCACGGGGCCGTATCCTTGTCCGGCACTTCCGCGACGACGTTTCCGCGATTGTCAGAAGCGACTACATAGTAGGTAATCCCTTCGCCTACCGATATACCGGCGATGGGGATGTCAGCCTCGAACAAGCCGCTCTCGGAATTATATGTCATGTTCACGGAAAGTCTGGTATCCAGGTCCGAATCAAAATAATAGTAGACTTTCGGATTACCGGGTTTTCCGCCGCATACAGTGGGGGCCGTGCCGCCCGATGTGTCGTTGATGTTGGGGATACATGTGGGATTGGGGATGATGCGGGGGTCCGCGATGCCCGTGAATTCGGATATCCCGCAGTCGAAAGAGCAGTTGGGAGCGCACTGGTGAGTACAGACGCCTTTGCAGCATGCTTCGATCTGGGCGTCGCCCGTTATGTTGGCGTAAACCGTGAACGATGGAGTACCCA
>CAZQSL010000042.1:0-28088 GCA_964595945.1 uncultured bacterium | reverse complement strand
TGGTAGGTGCCGATGTTGGTCGATTTGAGCGTGCGGAAGTCTTTGACGCTGAGTGGGGCGAGGTTGACGTTGACGCGGCGTATTTCGCCCTGTCCGATTTTTGTGTCATAGACGGCGGCGATTGTGTCGCATACGTATTTTATATAGTCATCGCCTATGCCTTCGCCGTAGACGAGGAGGAGTCGTTTGTGTCCCATGTTTTCGAGGACTTCGACTTCCTTTTTGATTTCGGAGGGAGTGAGGGCGCGGCGTTCGAGGTCTTTGTTGTCTGCCCGGAATGCGCAGTAGGCGCAGTTGTTGCTGCATGTGTTGGAGACATATATTGGGGCGAAGAGGACAACGCGTTTGCCGTAGATTTCTTCCTTGATGTAGCGGGCGGCGTCGAAGATGGCCTGGGTGGATTCTGGGTCGCCTGCCTGGATGAGAGCGGCCATGTCGTCGAGGTCGAGCCCGGCTGTGGTGCGTGCTTTTTCGATGATCGCGGCGATGTGCGCGCGGTCGGTTTTGCCTGAGTATTTTTCGAGCAGTGCGAAGATTTTTTGTTCATCTATAAAAGCAGCCATGTTGGTATGCCTCATTTCATTGTGCTTTGTTTCACTTATTAGAACATCCGGTGTTGCCGGCTGGTTCCGCAATTGTGTGATTTTTGCGGTTCCATGTCGCTCCGCACTGATATTATATGGCTTGCGGCGGAGAAGTGCACGGCGCGAAAGAAGTTGTGTGCAAATAAAAAGACGGAACGCCGGTTGCGGGTGGCGTTCCGTCTTGTGCAGTCTTGATGGGCTGAGCGAGGCGAGCGTCGTCCGCCGGTGGGGCCGGTGGGATTATACGCTGCGCTTGGTGTATTTGGTGTGAAGCAGGTGGTGGGATTTTTCACCGAGCGGTTTTTCGAGGTATTCTTCGTATAGCTTCATCACGGAGTCATTTTTGTGGGATTTGCGCTGTGGGAGGCGCTGGTCTTCTTCGTATATGGCTTTGGCGCGGAGGGCGCGGACTTCCCAGTTGGTGGGGATAGGCTGTCCGCCGCCGCCGATGCATCCGCCGGGGCAGCACATGATTTCGATGAAGTGGTAGTCGGCTTCGCCGGCAGCGATCTTGTCCATGAGGATGCGGGCGTTGCCGAGTCCGCTGGCTACGGCGACTTTGACGTTGAGGTCGCCGACTGCAACGGTGGCTTCCTTGACGCCTTCGAGGCCGCGGACGTCGGTGAAGTCGACGGAGGCGAGTTCTTTGCCGGTGACTACTTCGTAGACAGTGCGGAGGGCTGCTTCCATGACGCCGCCGGTGTTGGCGAAGATGGTGGCTGCGCCGGTGGATTCGCCGAGCGGGTTGTCGAATTCTTCGTCGGCGAGTTTGAGGAGATTGATGCCGCCTTCCTTGATCATGCGGGCCGCTTCGCGTGTGGTGAGTACGACGTCGACGTCGGGGACGCCGAGGGCGTCCATTTCGGGGCGTTGGGCTTCGTACTTTTTGGCTGTGCAGGGCATGATGGATACGACGAACATTTCTTCCGGTTTTTTGCCGATTTTTTCGGCATAGTAGGATTTTGCGACAGCGCCGAACATCTGCTGTGGTGATTTGCATGAGGAGAGGTGAGGGAGGAGTTCGGGGTAGAAGTGTTCGATGAATTTGATCCAGCCGGGGCTGCATGATGTGATCATGGGGAGTGTGCCGCCGTTGTTGAGGCGGTGGAGGAGTTCGTGGCCTTCTTCCATGATGGTGAGGTCGGCTGAGAATTGTGTGTCGAAGACTTTGTCGAATCCGAGGCGGCGGAGTGCGGCGGTCATTTTGCCGGTGACGGCGTGGCCGGGTTCGAGTCCGAATTCTTCGCCGATGGCGGCGCGGATGGCCGGGGCGGTCTGTACGACGACGTATTTGTTGGGATCGTTGATGGCGTCCCAGACTTTGGAGATTTCGTCTTTTTCGACGATGGCGCCGACGGGGCATACGGAGGCGCACTGGCCGCAGTTGACGCATGAGACGTCAGCGAGGGGTGCGTCGAAGGCGGTGGTGATCATGGTGTCGAAGCCGCGTTTGGAGGGGAAGAGCGCGCCGACCTGCTGGATGTTCTGGCATGCGGCCACGCAGCGGAGGCAGAGTATGCATTTGCTGGAGTCGCGCATGAGGGATGGTGAGGAGGCGTCGATTTTGACGGGGGATTTTTTGCCCTCGAAGGGTATGTCGGCGAGTCCGTACTGGCGGGTGAGTTCCTGGAGTTCGCAATTGGTGGAGCGACCGCAGGTGGGGCACTCCATGCGGTGGTCGGAGAGGATGAGTTCGAGGACGAGTTTGCGGGCTTCGCGGACTCTTGAGGAGTTGGTTTTGACGATCATGTTTTCGCCGGCCGGCATGACGCAGGCGGCCTGCAGAGCGCGTGCGCCCTGGATTTCGACCATGCAGACGCGGCATGCGCCGATGGCCTGGACGTCTTTGAGGTAGCAGAGGGTGGGGATTTCGATGCCTGCGGCCTGAGCTGCTTCGAGGATTGTCGCGCCTTTGTTGACGGTTACTTTTACGCCGTCTATGGTGAGATTTACTTTATCCATTGTTGTTGTACCTCACTGTTGAGTGGTTTACTGCATGATTATGCTGCCGGCTGGACATACTGAGTAGCACATGCCGCATTTTTCACAATTTTCCTGGATGATTTCGAATGGTATTGCGGGGGTGTCCTTGCGTTTGGGTTCGCCTGAGATAGCGTTGCTGGGGCAGGCTTTTTTGCAGATGCCGCATTTTTTGCAGGATTCCTGGTCGATGGTGTACTGGATGAGGGGTTTGCACTGGAGGGCGGGGCATTTTTTGTCGTTGATGTGAGCGAGGTATTCGTCTTTGTAGTGTTTGAGGGAGGTGAGGATGGGGTTGGGAGCGGTCTGGCCGAGTCCGCAGAGGGCAGCGTCCTTGATGGCTGTGGCCATGCGTTCGAGGGTGTCGATGTCTTCGGGTTTGCCGTCGCCGTTGCTGATGCGTTTGAGGATTTCGAGCATGCGGGTGAGGCCGATGCGGCAGGGGACGCATTTGCCGCATGATTCGTCGCAGGTGAAGGTGAGGAAGTATTTGGCGATGTCGACCATGCAGTTGGAGTCGTTCATGACGATGAGGCCGCCGGAGCCCATGATGGCGCCGACTTTGGCGAGTGTGTCATAGTCCATCTGAAGGTCCATGTATTCGAGGGGGATGACGCCGCCGGAGGGGCCGCCGGTCTGTGCGGCCTTGAGCTGTTTGCCGCCGGGGATGCCGCCGCCGATGTCGTAGATGATTTTGCGGAGTGTGATGCCCATGGGGACTTCGACGAGGCCGGTGTTGTTGATGTCGCCGGCGAGTGCGAAGATTTTGGTGCCTTTGCTGCCTTCGGTGCCCATGGAGGCGTACCATTCGCCGCCGTTGGTGATGATGGGGGGGATGTTGGCGAAGGTTTCGACGTTGTTGATGGAAGTGGGGTGCCCCCAGAGGCCGCTGTTGATGGGGAAGGGCGGGCGTGGGCGTGGCATGCCGCGTTCGCCCATGATGGATGCCATGAGGGCGGTTTCTTCGCCGCAGACGAAGGCGCCGGCGCCTTCTTTGAGCTTGATGTGGAATGAGAAGTCTGAGCCGAGGATGTTGTCGCCGAGGAGTCCGAGTTTTTCGGCTTCGATGATGGCGTGTTTCACGTGTCTGATGGCGATGGGGTATTCTGCGCGGCAGTAGACGTAGGCTTTTGAGGCGCCCATGGCGAAGGCGCCGATGACCATGCCTTCGAGTACTGTGTGTGGGTCGCCTTCGAGTACGGCGCGGTCCATAAATGCGCCGGGGTCGCCTTCGTCGGCGTTGCAGACGACGTATTTTGGGGTGGCTTTTTCGTTGAGCGCGAATTGCCATTTGAGGCCGGTGGGGAATCCGGCGCCGCCGCGGCCGCGGATGCCTGAGGTTTTGACGATGTCGACGACTTGTTGGGAGGTCATGCCTTCGGAGATGATTTTGCCGATGGCTGCGTAGCCGCCGCGTGCGATGTACTGTTCGATGCTGGTGGGGTCGATCTGGCCGCAGTTGCGGAGTACGATTTTTTCCTGATTTTTGTAGAACGGGATGTCGCTGTTTTTGTGGATGTGTGTGCCGGTGGCCGGGTCGACGTAGGTGAGTCTTTCGACGACTTCGCCTTTTTTGAGGGTTACTTCGACGATTTCTTTTGCGTCTTCGGGTGTGACTTTGCCGTAGCAGAAGTCATAGGGGTCGATGACCATGACAGGGGCCATGGAGCAGAATCCGTGGCAGCCGGTTTCGAGTACGTCGACTTTGGTGGTGAGTCCTTGATTGGTGATTTCTTCGCGGAGAGCGGCGGCGACTTTGTCGGCGCCTTTCGCGCGGCAGCCGGTCATGCAGATCCTGATGGTGATGCGGTTGGGATCGACTGCTGACACGATTTGTTTGCGCAGGTCTTCGAGCGCTTGTACACTTGTGAGTTTACCCATGACGACTCCTTCCTGATATCATGTGGACGGATGGTGCGGAATTATTCGTAGCCTTTGAGGATTTTGCTTGCGTTCTTTGGTTCGACGTCGCCGAAGTAGTCTTCGTCGATCATGACTACTGGAGCGAGGAAGCATGTGCCGAGGCAGGCGACGGTTTCGAGTGTGAATTTCATGTCTTCGGTGGTGTTGCCGGCTTCGACGCCGAGGGTGTTTTCGAGTGCCTGCAGCATGTTTTTCGAGCCTTTGACGTGGCAGGCGGTGCCCTGGCAGGATTTGATGATGTGGCGGCCGCGTGGTTTGAGGTAGAATTGTGAGTAGAACGTGACGACGCCGTAGACTTTGCTCATGGGAACGTCGAGTTCCTTGCTGATGAGCTGCAGGGCTTCCGAGGGGAGCCAACCGTAGAGCGCCTGTGTCTGCTGGAGCACCGGTATCAGGGAGCCGTCCTCGTTCCTGTACTTGTTGATGATTTCTCCGAGCTGTTCAAGCTGGGTCATTGCAGAACCTCCAGTCGAGTCAAAAAAAGGCGATTGCCTTATTACCTTTATATATAAAGGCATTTATGTAATTGGTCGGGGCGGTATCCTGTCCCCTGTCCATATCATAATGCAAGTGACATAATTCACAAGCATTGTGAAAATTAAAGCCTGTCTGTACCAAAACTTGGCATGGCAGGCGGCCGGACGCTGTCAAATGGCAAATAAAACTCCATTGCGGGCAGTTTTATTGTACGTCGGCGTATTATATCATCTTGTGATAGAATGCACAATTTCCCCTGAAAAAATCTTGGATTTTGCCAAACATTGTGAACATGTGAAATTTTAAAGTGTAGCGGAATTCAATAATATGCTTAAAAACAGGGGTTTTTTTAGCATAGCGAGGATTGAGCGAAAACGCATGGAGGGTTTGCAAAAAAAGGGGGTGAAAACGTGAAAACAATCACAAGACGCAACTTCCTCATCTCATTTTTCTATTGCCTCACCCGCGATGCCGCCCTTGTGAAATCCTTCAGTGTTTTGGGTGGTTCCCACGAAGGTATTTTTAGGATATTATTGGGGCTGCGGTGGTTGACACGATGTGCCGCCTGTGTGTATTATTGAGAAACCAAAATAGTAACCACTAAGGTGGTATCGAGGTGAAACGATGGAGAAAAAAAATGGATTCGTCCCCGGCCTGATTTTATCGGTGATCTCGGCGATAATGCTGTGGTATTCGTTTACTCCCAAATCTGTGGAAGTCCTCGCATGGGTGGCGCTCGTCCCGCTCTATGTTGCCCTGTTGAAATTCGCGGGCACAAAGTTCCAGTACGGATTTTTCAATGCCGTCACGGCGACAGTATTTGTCTCTATGGCTGTGTGGAAGCTGCCCGGCGGCTACGAAGCCGCCTACGCGCTTGGCCCGGTGATCGGCATCTTCGTTTTTCTGCTGTCATTCTGGCAAAAAAATCTTGTGGCCAAAAACAACTACCGTTTTTTCACCGCCATTACTGTCCCCGGTATGATCATCATCGAAATGACCCGGCAGAATTCTCCGGTCGGCCAGTTCTGCACGATGGGGCTTTCTCAGCTCCATCATCCCGTCAATATGCAGATCGCCCTCTGGTTCGGTACGCTCGGCGTGACATTTCTCATCCTGCTCGTCAACGCCACCATCGCTTTGCTGATCGCCAACTTCTCATCGCCTGGCAAAGTCAAGATACAGGTGGCCGTCAACACCATCATCATCGCTGTCCTCATCGGCTGCAACTACTATATATGGAATCAGCCGGTCAAGGAAAACGGCAAGGTCAAAGTTGCCGTCATCCAGTTCGGCTATGTCCCCGAACTCAAGAAACAGCCTCCGTCACACGCTAAATTCCAGAAGGTCTACAAAAAGCTCGACTGGCATGGTGCGTCGATGGAAACAGTCCGCATGCTGGAGCCCCTCACGCGCGAAGCTGCTGCCAAAGGTGCCAAACTTGTCGTATGGCCCGAATGCGCCGTGTGGTCAGACCCTGACAAACGCGCCGACCTCATGGCGGCGCTTGTCAAAATCGTCCGCGAAAACAACATTTACCTTGTCCTTGGCGTCGATTATCCTGACAAAAAAAGCGAAGAGAAAAAAGATAATCCATCGACTACCAACCTTGCATACGTGTTTACCCCCAAGGGAGAAATCGTCCTTCGCTACATCAAGCGCCACCGCGTGACATCCGCCAATATCGAAATGGGCATAAAGGGCGATCGCTCCGATGTGCTCAAAACCTCGCTCGGGAAACTCGCCGTCCTCATCTGCTATGACGCCGACCACTCGGATGTCGCGAGAGAATATGCTGAGAAGGGTACCGAACTCTTCGTCGTCCCCTCGCATGACCTTGCCGGATTTCTCACGAAATATCATGCCTACATGGCCAACATGCGCGCCGTCGAGCACCGCAAGAGCCTGGTGAAATCCGACTATGTCAATGGCTCGGTGATCGTCGACTATCGCGGCCGCATACTCGCCGACCCGCCCGATGGCCTCGGATACGCTATCGCAGATGTCCCGCTCGTCGAGTCCAAAACCGTCCAGCCCGGCATCACAAGGATGTTCTATATCCTTATGATCGCCGTATTCGCCATATCACTGATCGTTGCCATCACCAGCAAGGAAGCGAAGGGCGTATAATTTCAGCAATGCAAATGGCGTTAGCCGGGTCACTCGATTACAATAGCAGATGAGGGTGCGGAGGGATTTCCTGAAAACTGGGCTCTCCGCATCTTTTCAATGCTACCGGGTGGCACGTCATGAAAACAAAACGTATCAACGACACCGAAATCGAAATCACAATCGGCGACATCACCGAGCAGGCGGTCGACGCTATTGTCAACGCGGCCAATGCGGCGCTTGTGCTTGGTGGCGGGGTCGCGGGCGCCATCAGACGCAAGGGTGGCCCGTCGATACAGTCCGAGTGCGACCGCATCGGCGGCACGCATGTGGGCGGGGCGGTCATCACCTCGGGGGGCAGTCTGCCGGCGCGGTACGTCATTCATGCCGTCGGCCCGCGCATGGGTGAGGGTGACGAAGACAACAAACTCAGAAACGCCACGCTCAACGCACTCCGCGTCGCCGACGAAAAGCACCTTGCCAGCATCGCCTTCCCCGCCATCAGCACGGGCATATTCGGCTACCCCATCGGACGCTGCGCGCAGATCATGACACGCGCCGCCGCAGAATATGCCGCAGGCCCCACAGGTATCCGACGTATCGTGTTTGTGCTGTTCAGCCAGGGCGATTACGCGGAATTCGCAAAAAACATGGATACAATATGATATTGGCATGGTAATATTGTGAAAATGGATGCGAAATTTTCGTGCGGAGGGACATCCCCGTGAAATTCGACCACGCGGCATTTCAGGTTACGGACATAAATGCTTCTATTGATTTCTATCAGAAAAAGCTCGGATTTACATTGAGCTTTAGCGGTATAAATGAGGAAGAGCATGAGGCTTATGCTTTTTTGCGTTTTGGAGACGCAAATATCGAACTGATACAGGATTTGAAAAACACTTACGAGAAACCTGAAATCAGAAAGCCCTACTGTCCCCATTTTTGCATTGAAGTCGACGACATCGAAAAGTCACTTGAAGCGCTTCGAAACAACGGAGTGAATATCGTGCGTGGTCCGCTGGAGATTGCCGGCGAGGAGAAATGGGCTTATTTCTCCGATATCGACAATAACATCCTCGAGTATATTCAGTGGATCAAGAAAAAGTAATCGCAAGCAACTGCGGATTTTGCCGCTACATACTACTATTACATTGAAATGACCAGAATGAAGACGACTGCGGGCATCAGCGGATGCCTGAATTTTGCATGCGAATTTTGGAGGGGACACACATGACGGACATCAGGGAAATAATGCACGGGGCTCGCGGATTCATGTTCGGCGGCTCAGTAGTAGTGGCAGCCGATCCGGTGGAAAAGACGTCGGCAGTACGCGCGCGTTTCGTGAAGGCACGCGACACATTCAAATCTCTTACGGAAAAGGGGCGCGAAGGCATCCCGCAGGCAGTCGGTGCCGCGCTCGATGTCATCGGCATCGTCGTCGGCGAACTCAACGGACTCGTAAATCATCCAGGTACGCTGAAAAGTCCGGTGGCTGATGAAGTAGCGTCACTGTGGGCCGAACTCCGCAATCGTTCATTTGCGCTCGTGGCCATGGTGCCGGAGTCGGCAATCAAAAAAGAAGGTGCGGCGCTCGTGGGCGAAGTCCTTGCGGTATTTGACATCATCGAAACGCTGATCGTGAAAAAACTGTCGCTCATCCATCGGAGCGAAATTCCCGATTATTCCGCCGGACTCGACACGGCGGCAGTTTTCCCATGCTACAGATATTCGGCGTCCAACAGGGGCAACATCGGCAAATTCAAAGACGCCCCTTCCGGCGCGGAGATGTGGAACACGAAAATCGGCGGACTGATCTGGCCGACCGCAGTGGTCGATGCCGGCGGCGATCTCTACACCGGTCACGCCAACGGCGAATTTGTAGCGCTGAAATGCGACGGCGCCATCAAATGGCGCATCCATGACGATCAGATGATGTACATCGACTCTACGGGCGTACTCGCCAAAGATGGATTTCTCTACATGGCATCGACCGACTGCGACCCGCGCGGCAATCAGAATCAGGGTCGCATCTGGAAGATCGACCCCGCGACGGGCGAAGTGCTGTGGACGTTCTGGGGCAGCCATTTCGAAGACCCGGAAAACAATCCGGCCGCTCACCTTTCGAGCTTCTTCGAAGGCAACGTCAGCGCGTCCGACGAAGGTGGCAAAGTTTTCATATACGCGGGCAGTGACGACAACCGTCTCTATAAACTTGACACCGATGGCAGCCTCGTGTGGTGCTACGACACCGACAGCTACCCGAGCGGCGTGATCTGGACTAAACCCCTGCTGTCACCCGACTGCTCGACGGTCTATATCGGCACTCTCAGCGGGCAGGTGCATGCGGTCTGCACCGCGACAGGCAGCCGTAAGTGGATGAGTCAGGTCGGCGGCGCGGTCGTTTCGTCTATCGCGTGTGGCATGTCCGGCGAACTTTTCTTCGGCTGTTTCGATGGCCGTATCTACTGCGCCGCACCCGAAGACGGCACGATCCTCTGGTCATATCAGACGCTCGGCCTCATATATTCGTCGCCAGCGGTGTCGACAAACGGAGACGTCGTGATCGGCTCGTCCGATGGCGGCATCTATCGCATCGACCGCTTCGGCCGCCGACGCTGGGTCTACTATACCGATGCTCCCATCAAAAGTTCGCCAGTCATCGACCCTGACGACAACGCTTACATCGGTAATCAGAACGGGAAGCTCTACTGCATCAACAGCCGCGGCAAACGCGTGTGGTCCTATCATTCCAATCCCGGCGAAACCGACAACGACATCAACAGCTCCCCCTCGCTCGGCGCGGACGGCACTGTCTATTTCGGCGCGACTACCGGCGAAGTTTTCGCTATCCCGCCCGATTACTATTACATGAAAAAGGACGATCCGAACATCGCGCTCGCTCCAGGCCACGACGGCAAACGGCCCGACATCGAACCCGGCGGCGCTACGATCGTTTTCATGGATCGCTACGGCAACGCGTGCTTCGACTCTCAGCGTGACCTGCCCATCACCGACAATCTCAACATGATCATCATAGCCGTCGACGACGAGCTCAACGTGATCCCGGCAACCATCGCCGCCGGCTCGCTCAAGGTCACCGTGACTCCGGAAATCCCCTTCGAGGCGCGTGTCGAGTCGATGGGCCGCTTCATCTATGTCATGCCCGAAGATTTTCTCGCTTACGACACCGAATACTACATCCGTGTCACCTGCACATACAAGGCCGAAGGCCGCGACAAGCAGCTTGACGCCACTATCACGATCAAGACCGAACAGCCCTCAGCCACTAAAGAATTCCCCATGTTGTCAAAAGGCGACAAGGTTGATTCCTTCGTACTCAACGGTCTCACGATCTGCCAGCAGAAGGAAATCGACGCGCTCGGGCAGGCCATGATGGAGTCGATGAAATTCGCGTTCGCTCCCATCTACATCGACGGGGAAGCCGGAGTCGGCGCGTTCGTTTCGAGCGATGTCGTGTTCACCGGCACATCGTTCGACTATCCTCCCAAGACGGTCAACAAGCTCATCGTCGCTGGGAAAATCAGGGACGACAGGTTCAAGACATTCGGCTCGATGAGGCTCATAGCGCAGGGAGCAAACATACCGGTCGACAAATTCAGGTTCGCGGGCCGCGTGCTCGCAGGCAATGTTGTCGAAAATGGCATTGTCGGCATCCAGGCGGCAGTCAGCGGCGTGCCGGATTTCGAAGAGCTGATCAAGGTGATGAACCTCGCCGACGCGCGCAATGATGTCGTCGGATTCTGCACATTCAAGTCGGCTGTCATCGACACTTGGGCAACCTCCAAGCCCGAAGGGCTCGAAGTCGCCACCGAGGTGTCGGCAAATTCTGTGAAAGCATCATTCTCAGGCACCACGCTCAAACAGTCCGAACACTACTTCAATGTTGTATTCATCGACACGGCAGACGGTACGATCCGCGGCGAAGGGACATACGACATTGCCGAATCGGACGGCGCAGTGAAAAGCCTCGTCGCAGCCGTACCGGCAGGTGCTGTGTCTGGCCGCACGGCCGCGATTTTCGTGACTGACCTGTTCCCGGCTGCGATTGTCAGACTGTAAAACGATAACAGAAGATATTTACGCTCAGTGAGCCTGTGGAATGAAGAGACAAAAAATATGATTTCACGGGAAACCGGCAAGCGAGGTAAGGACAAATGGCAACAGAAACAATTTTGAAATTCGGTATCATCTCAACCGCGAGCATTCTCGAATATGGGTTTATGCCGTCAGTATGGCTGACAGAGGGCGTGGAGGCCGATCTGGTTGGCTCGCGCGACATTGTCAAAGCGAAACAGTGCGCGGAAAAATATGGCATTCCGCGTTACTGCGGATCATACGAGGAAGTACTCGATGACCCCGGCATCGACTGCGTGTATGTGCCGCTGCCCAACTCCATGCACGCCGAATGGGCAAAGAAGGCGCTCGTAGCTGGCAAACATGTGCTTTGCGAAAAGCCGGTGGCGTGGAGTGCAGTCGAGGCGCGCTCCATTGTGCCGTTCATCGAAAAAAGCGGCAAGATTTTTGCCGAAGCATTTCAGTACCGCTATCATCCGCTGATGCTTAAGCTCAGGGAAATAATCGCGGCTGGTGAGATCGGCGAAGTCGTGAAGGTCGAAGGCTCATACTGCGAAATCATTCCGAGCCGCTCGCAGGTGCAATTCCGCGCCGACATGTCGGGCGGCGCGCTCATGGACGTCGGCTGCTATGCGGTCAATTTCTGCCGCTGCTTCGCCGGGTGTGACGATGCCGAAGTGGTCCGAGCCGAATCGAAGATCGTGAATGGTGTAGATGGCGAAACGGTTGCCGACCTCTTATTCGCGAATGGCGTGAAGGCCACCGTTATCGGGTCGATTCTCAAGACCGTGCCGTGCTATGGCGTCATCGCAGGCACGAAAGGTACGATTTTTATCCATGATCCGTTCCCGTCGGCGCTCTATCACGGTGGTGTCGTCAAGGATCATTATCTCTGCATTCTGCGCGCTGGAGACAGGATCGAGGAGATCAGGGTGGCGGCAGGCAAGCTGACGTATGCCTGTCAGATGGCCGCATTCCGCGACGCGGTGCTTTTGGGCGGTCAGCCGCTGATAGATGTCAACGAGGCTATTGCCAACATGTCGATCATCGACGCAATCCTCCACAAGGCTGGTGTGCAGTTGCAGTATCCGGAGGAATACAAACCTGTATTCTGATCGTTACAGGGTGGATTATATGAATAATCTTTTAAATTTTTCTGCGGAGAAACCTTTTTCGAGAAAAAGGTTTCTCCGCACCTCTTCCCAAAAGCTTTATATGCTTAACTTTTTCTCCAAGTGACTGTTATATTGTGCTACCCACAGCGGTGGTAATTTCTATTGATATTCAGTATATTCTGAAAGCGCGTATGGACAGACAATAAAAAAGGGAGCCTCTCGAGGGCTCCCTTTTGGCGTGTGCGAGATGTGCGAAGGGTCAGCGGGAGAGTTCCTTGAGAGTATAGTAGAGCTCTTTCGCCTGCTCGGTGTTGCGCTGATCCGGGCCGGCGGTAAGGCATTTCGTGAGATAGATGATGGCATTGGGCGCGTCGTTGACGGCGCGGTAGGACATGCCGATGTAGTAGTTGGCGGGGTAGGAGTCAGGTTTTTCGGCGAGGACTTTTTTGAGGTACTCGATGGCGACGAAATAGTCGCCGGAGATGTAGGCGTTTTTGCCCTTGTCGAAGTTGGTGGTGATGTATGCTTCATTGGCGATGACGTTGGCGGGTGCGAGAGTGGCGCGGGCCGGTGAGATGGCTGCGGGCGCGGGCGAAATGATCCTGCCGTTTTTGAGGTCGGTGAAGGTGGTTTGTGCGGTCTTGTATAGTTGGGGGCTTTCGGGGGGGTAGGATTCGAGCACGAGATACTCGCGGAGGTGGTACATGGCTTTGGTCGGTTGCTGTGTGTAGGCGTAGGACATGCCGAGGTAGAAGTGCGAGAATTTTGATTCGGGCTTTGATTTGACGAGTTCCGAGAGCATGTCGATGGCTTTTTTGTAATTGCCGTTGCGGTAGGCGAATTTGCCTTCGTTGAAGATGTCCTGGATGCGGAGAGGGCGGTTGAGGAGATATGAGTATTCGGGGTTGTAAAGTTTTGAGCCAACCTGCTCGAATTTCTGCTGTTTGTAGGTGATGGCGGCCTGTTGCGGATTTTGGGCGAGGCGCAGGTTGAGCGCGGCGTTGCTGTTGTTGGAGTCGTACGTGAGGACGAAATTCCACTCGTCGATGGCCTGATCGGTGCGGCCAAGTTTATAGAGGCTGATGCCGAGGCTGTTGTGGAGTTCGTAATCGGTGGGGTCCTGGATGATGGCCTGTTTGAAGGCGTCGACCGCGCTGCGGTGGTCGTCGGCGCCCTGATAGGCGTAGCCGAGGTTGGCATAGATGCCGGGGAGTCCGGGGTCGGTCTGTGCGGCGTCGAGGAAATTCTGGATGGCTGCCGGATAGTTGCCTCTTTCGTAGAATTCGACGCCTTTGTTGTTGAAGAATACTGCGTCGCTGGCAGTTGCGGGGAGTGCGAGTAGCGTGGTTGTGATGGCTATGATTGAGAGTGCTATAAATCTCGGGAGCAGTTTCATCGAAGCGGTCATCCTCTCTCATTGCGATAGTTGAGCCCCAGTCGGAGCGTGCATCGTCCGGGCGCGGTTTCAAGCTATTATAATATATAGTAGACTAAAGGGTAAAGATGAGTATTTATGATTTTTTGTGAAATATTTGAATCGGGAGTGATCCAGCGGTGGAGGCAAGGCGGATTTGACGTGAAGGTCAGAGAGCAATCATCGTATCGGAGGGCATGTTTTTCACAAGATGGGAGATAGTTGTGTTGCTTTCATAAGAGAGGGAGTCGAATCTGATGCCGCAGCGCATGAGGTCGTCGCCGAAAATATCGGTGGTGGCGGCGGTCCACACGATGCGTCCCGTGCCGGTGATGCGGGTGCCTTTTCTCTTGGGGGCTGCGAAGTCGAATCTGACGCGCACACCGGTTTTGATGTTTGTGTCTCTCGTGACCGCGCCGAGTCCCTGAGGGCTGAGGTCGCAGATGGTCGTGAGGATGTGGTGTCCTTTTTCGCCGATTGGTTCTATGAATGCCGATGAGTCGAGCAGGAGGATTCTCTTGCCTTTGCGTCTTTCGCGTCCGTGCTGTGTCACTGGGTTTCCTCTTGGTGAAAATGTCCCTGCGTGTAATGAATCCACGTAGTTGTACGAATGTCATGGTAACATTTATATTATACCACCATGCGGGAAAAAGTGTTAGTTTTTTTTGTCGAGGTGTGGTGCTGAAGGATATCTCAGACATGGTGTTGTCAAAAAGCAAAACCCCCGGCTGTGTATTGGCCGTACAGCCGGGGGTTGTGATTGCCAGTGCAGGGGAGATTACATAAGTCCGAAGACTTTCTGCATCTTGAGGATGTCGCCCATGTTGCCCTGAATTCTGATTTTGCCGGTCATGAATGCCGTGGTGCCATCGACCGATTTGTCATAGATACCGACCCAGGTTTCTTCGTCGGCTTCCATGGTGGCAGTCGCGTCGTCCGCTTCGCCTTCTTCGACGCTGCATGAGCCGTCAGCTACATTGACACACCATGTGCCAACGCCATCTACGACACAATTGACCTTGAGTTCTCTGTCGCCGGCCGCATCGGCATCAAACTGGGCTTCGATCTTTTCAAACAGTTCTTTTACGTCCATGATTCAAACCCCCCGGGTTTTCTTGTGGAGACCAGGCAACGCCTGTCTGTATTGTGTATCCCGCATAATATCAAAGATAAGAAAACTTTGTCAAGAATCATCGCAACTATTGCGGTCCTTTTCCCCATCGCGGTTTCCGGTCCATTTTGCCGTTTCCCGCGACACTATGTTTGACTCGACGGCGGCAGAGGGTATATTATTGAAATATGCAACAATCCTGGCATGAAAACCGGCATACGACAGCATGACATGTACTCACTTCCGGAGGGGGATGCCCGCAATGACACAAGGCAACATCACCAGAGCGGTCGCACCGGCGATCTTCATGCTCGCCGCCATGATATTTGCCGTCTCCGCGCAATGCGATGGTACGGTCCTGATGCAATTCAAGTCGCGTCCCGGCGAATCGTACATCTATGGTATCAGCACGCAGGCTCAATTCGATGCGGACATCGACGCTTTCCCCATCCCGCAATCCGCCATCAAACTCTCCAGCCTCAAAGCATCCATTGACATTGACTCATACTTCGACACAATAGACACCGGCGAAGACGGACACCTGAGCATGACAGTACACAATATCGTCAGGCAATTCGTACTCGGTGACACGTTGCGCCACGGCGATCTCACGGCGCTTGGCATCAACTCGCTGCCCAACATTCACTTCGATATCCAACCCGATGGCAGACTCAAAAACATGCAATTCACAGACGCAGTAGTCAGCGCCAACCTCTCGAAAGTCCTGAAAATGGTGTTGCCAGGCGATCTCTTCGGCAGCACCGGCGTCGATCCAACCAGTCTCGACACTCTCCTGCCCCTGCTCGTATCCGTCACCCCCGCTATCCTGCCACAAGGCCCGGTCGCTCCCGGCGCTACCTGGGATCATTCTTCTCAAGCCGAAGCCTATGGCTCGTTTCTGCCCCGCATCACGACAAAATATGAGCTCATTTCCATCGAAAACGGCATCGCGCACATCAAATACTCGACAACTGGGAAATATGACATGGCATTTCTCAACGCACTCATTGCCAATTACCACGATGTCCCGGCCGGTACCGACTATCTCGATATCGCACGTGCCGATGTCATATTCGACTGGCGTTATGACGGCATCATCGATTTTGACATTCCCGGCGGTTTCGCGCGCAAAATCACATGGACCGGCACTTTTTCCGGCAATGCCAGTGGAATCGTCGACGTTAAACACGAAGACAATACGAAACAATCATGGGCGCCAGCACTGGATATGAATCTTTCATTCGACGGCGCAGCCGAATTCAGGGGATTTGCGACCCGTAACGAGATGAATCTTCTTTTCCCTCCCAAATAGAGTTACCTGATTACCCCTGAAACTCAGTTGAGCGATAGGGGACATGGGTTTTCAGAAAAATGTGTGGGCTTTAAGAATAAACCCGGATCCGTCAATAGAAAGTGCGCTATTGTCGAATCCGGCAGTCGCGATAAGGGCGAACTGCTGTGTTGCCGGTGCATTTTTTTGTTTGCGTATGACGAATACTGCTCACTGCAAAAATGCCCCTTGCGCCTTGCATTTCATCCCTTCTTGCGACAGCAATCCCGAATTCTATTGACGAATTCGGGATAAACGGTGAGAGGAAAAGGCAAGATTCTTCGCTATGCTCAGAATGACACCATAACAAGCAAGCATAAAGAATGAATGCAGTCTGACAACAAACCTCGCGCACTTTGAACTGATTCGCAAAACGCTGTCATTTTGAGCGAAGCGAAGAATCTTGCTCATATTTTGGATATCTGAGTTTCGGCGGTATCCGAAAAGGCATGACTTGCGTCAAGGGGGATAGTCCTTTCCACAGGATACCATGCCAGTTTGCGTTCATTTGGGCAAAATGGCTTAAGGCATTCGTCAAGGTCAAGATATATCGCATAGAGAGGGGCTCCGCGTCCCATCTCAATCATGGCATCATCTCGGATGTGGCTTGATATCAGGCCGTTGCCAGTAATACCAAAGCCTAATGGATAGAGATTACAAACGTTCCTGTGATTCCTTGTGCTGGCGGGCACAAATCTTTCGGGTTAAGACGCAATGCCGTTCAGTTAAGGGGTGTACCGATCAGAATGCTCCCACAAACACTGGCCTTTATGAGAATTGCCATGCACTAACTGAACGGTATTGGGTTAAGACGGTCTTCTTATGGTCTTTGGTATAACACGAGACCACGCCCGAGGATATCTTTCGGGAATAATGATGATTAAAGCCAAATATTGCCAACAATCAGGTCAGGGTCTGACGCAGAATGCCTTCGATTTCGTCCGGATCGGTGAAAAATCTGTTTTTTTGCTTTGAAGTGTCATTGGTTTCGCGGGCAGAGGCGGCACTGTCATTTCCAGCAATTCGGAGAGCTGCTGCGGCGATTTCCTCTATTTGTGCGGGAGATAACATTCCCTGGTTGTAGAGGCAGTTCAAATATTGAATTGTGCGCGTAAACAAATCCATCGTTCTCACCTCCCTGAGAAGACTGGCTGACAGATCGAAACGAGTCAGGCGCTGACCGTACGCCAGAGGCTTGTCGTGAGACGAAGCCGCATCTTGCCTGTCTTTTGTCCGTCTTCCGTGTTGCCTGCCGATGTCGCTTCGCAAGCGGTCTGTCCAGGGGCAATAATAGCGGCGCGAACACACAGGCAGTCATTTCCTGCTCAATAGTCCTAATAACTTGGGACTTGTGGGCTGATGGCCTGAACAAAACTCGTTACAGAATAATGTTACACCATTGCAGTTAACACTGTTGTTAAGTTCATTGATCTAAATTATCAGGGTCTTGTGTGTTGGTGAGTGAATTGGATGAAGAAGATATCATCTGCTCTACTCGTTCGCGGGCTCTGGAAGGCGGGATGGAGTCGCCGACGAGCAGGAGCCCGCGAACGATGTCTTCGACGGTTTTCTGCTGGGAACTGCTGAGGTTGCGGTACATGATGATGATGCGGCGCTCGTAGTCGGATGTGTCGAAGGGGACGTCGGGATTATCGAGGGTTTCGCATCCCTGTATATTAGCTAATGTGTCAAGGGAGATGCCATATACCTTGCTAAACGCACATGCGGCCCTGAATGATACGCGCCGGTCGTCGCGTTCTATCCTGGATACGGTGGTCTTGTCGAGAATGCCTTTGGAAACACTTTCCACTTCCTGAAGTGTGAGTCTTTTCTGGTGTCTTACCATTCTCAGGTATTCCCCAAGTGTCATGGCATTTCTCCCCATATATTTACCGGATTGGCCGCCGGTATTAACTTTGTCATTTTATTCGCTGCTGTCGAAATCCGCGATAACCAGTGTCCCCGTTGCTTTTTACTATGATACTTCTATCGTTAACATTTAGCAATTCCCAAAAAGTAGACAGTAACAATTTGTTATCTTGAAATGGCAACTGTCCCGGACGGTATTGCATCGCGATGCCGGTCGTATAGTTTGACAGATTCAAACAATCCCGGTGATGGCAGGGCACTGTACCAACAATGTACCCTGAGTATATATTCAACATGGCTTTTTGGATATTTGTTCCTTTTTTTGTGACGTGTTTGATATATTATCAATAAAGTGGCGTTTTGACGCCGGTTCATTTTCCAGCATAATATTGCCGATTGGCGATATTCGGAAAGAATGTTGCGTATAAGTGGGGTAACGAATTGGCATATTATCCAAAAGGAATAGCGATCGCGCCGACATACCGGTGTCCGGCGAAATGTCTCCATTGTAATATCCGGCATGATGATTTCAGGGGTGTGAAAGGGCTTGGCGCTGAAGTGTGCCGTCGTGTGATGGCCGAGGCAAAGGGAGCGGGTTTGAGGGCGTTTCAGATAGTGGGTGGGGAGCCGACGCTTGAGCCGGAAGTCTTTTGCGCAATAGTCGAGGAGGGGCTGAGACTGGGGATGAAGTGCCACAGGCCGCCGACGAATTGCTGGATAGCTCGCGACAGGGGTGAGGCGGAGCGTTTTTTCGCGCGGTTGTCGGAGATTGGTTTTTCGGCGGGGTTCAGGATCAGTCTGGACAGGTTTCACGGCGCGGTGCCTGTGGAGTATACGGCCGCGTTTATCGCGATGTCGTCTGAATATTTCAGGCTGGGGAAGTATTCGATAGGGTGTTGCGATATAGATGAGGGAGAGTCGGAGCGGCGGCTGGCGGCGCTCGCGGAGGCGTTGTGCGCAGAGGGGTTGATGTCGGAGTATGCCGGGGGAAAGATGATAACGGAGCGTGGTGATATCAAGGTGGGCTTCTGGGCGCCGACGAGGCCGACGTGGGGTGATCTGGCGGATGGTGAATTTTTGTCGCGACGGGTGGATACGGGGATGGATGGTGAAGGGGGGTTCAGGAGGGATGCGCCGATTGGGAGGTTCGGGTGTCTGGGAGAGCGTGGGGTGGGGTATCTGTGGGTGGAGCCTGATGGGGTGGTGAGGCCGTGTTGTGGAAATGCGGCGCCGTTTATCGATGCGCTCGTGGCGGGTAATATTTTTGAGGATACTGTCGGTGGCATCATCGAAAGGGCGGGAGGGAGCCGGCTGCTGTCGGCGCTTGCCGAGGGAGGGCCTGTGAGGGTAGCCGAGATGGCTGGCGCCGGGGACCGGTTTTTCGGGGAGATGTATTCGCACAGGTGCGAGTTGTGCTACAGGGTGCTTGGTGATGAATCGGTCCGTGATTATTTTGAGACAAGCCCTTAGGTGGAGTGGTGGGGGGGATGGATTTGGTATTTGGGCAGTGGTGTTTTCGTATGGTATAATACTGTGAAACCAATGATGAGTGCCCGGGAGAAAGAATATGCGAATCACATTCTGGGGCGTAAGGGGCAGTGTGCCGGTGCCGGGTGAGAAGACTGTGCGGATCGGCGGCAATACGAGTTGTGTGGAATTTGTGACTGATGAGGGTGAAATAATACTGTTTGACGCTGGGACGGGATTGAGGGAATTCGGGTTGGATTATCTCGGGCGAAAAGGGGTTTCGCGCACGTTGCATCTGATGATTTCGCATGTGCATTGGGATCATATACAGGGGTTGCCGTTTTTTGTGCCAGGCTTTCTCGGAGACGTAAAGTTACATATATATGGATATGCCGGCCTTGAGGAATATCTGTGCAAACAGATGAGCGCGCCGTTTTTTCCCGTGCCGATGGGGGCTATGAGAGCCGCGATCGAGTTTCATGTAATTGGGAATGAGCCGCTCGAAGTGGCTGGCTGCGATGTTTCGGCGATAGCGCTGACACATCCGCAGGAAGTGCTGGGATACAGGGTCAGGAGTGGTGGGCGAAGTGTTGTCTTTTCGACCGATACGGAATCTGATGTGGGAGTGTCGAGTGAGTATATGGAATTCATATCGGGTGCGGATGTCCTGATGATAGATGCGCAGTATACGCCGGAGCAGTACGCGGGGCGGTCCGGATGGGGGCATGGCACGTATCGCGCGGCTGCGGAAATCGCGAACGCGGCGGGGGTTGGCCGGCTTGTGCTGTTTCACCACGAGCCAACCCATGATGATGACACGGTGCTGGCGATCGAGGCGAAGGCGCGAGAACTGTGCGCTGGCGCCGTTGCGGCGCGTGAGGGCATGACGATCGAGATTTGAGCATTTTCTTTATTAGGAAGCAAGGGGGGTATATAATAGACTTATGGTAGTCACGAGTGCAGGCGCACTCACTCCGGGGAGAAGGATGCTGTCGAGACAATGCCGGAAGAGTCAGGACGGGTTTACCGCTGTCGAGCTATTGCTGATCATGGCGCTGATGGCGATACTGTATTATGTTTTTGTGCCGAAGTATACGCTCGACGCGGCGCGCAAACCGCAGACACTCGCATCGGCTCAGGCGCTGGCGGGTGATCTGAGATATACGCAGCAGCTTTCCATGAACGGCGGTCCCAACGGCAATTCGGGCAAACTGTATTGTCTGAAGTTTTACAACAGCGGCACGGCTACCGACACGTGGAAAATCTTCGCGCAGGACAGCGAGTCGGCGCCGATCAAGACTGTGACTCTCACGCCCGGGATGAATGTGGCAAGCGTGAGCACCGACTCATTTTACTTCGACACGACCGGGCTGCCGTATCCCGCGACAGGCGGCAATGTTGTAATATCCGATCCACAAGGCACATATAGTTGGCGGGTATCGGTGGTCAAAACGACGGGGCGAGTGATGTTGACAGAAATGTGAGCGCCGCAAAGCCTTCGCGATACGGTTGCCAAAAATTATCAGATGAATAAACAGCATGGCGAAATGACACTTGTCGATCATCTCGACGAGCTGCGGCGGCGGCTCATTGTGAGCATAGTCGCGCTCATAGTCGCGAGCATCGGTGGGTGGCAGCTTGTCCCGTGGGTATTTGATCTCCTCATCGGGCAGGCTGGGCATATCCAGTATCTCGGCCCGGCTGACGCGTTTCTTACGAGATTTAAGCTCGCTTTGTACATCGGCGCTGTGATAGCTTCTCCTGTGATGATCGCCGAACTTTGTCTTTTCATAGCGCCCGGTCTCCACAAGCATGAGAAACGCTTTGTCATACCGGCAGTATTTTCCGGTGTACTGCTGTTTTTCGGTGGCGCGGGCATTGCGGTTGCCATGCTTCCCAAGGTGCTTGAAATACTTCAAAAATTCGGCGGCGGAGTGCTCGAAGCCAATTATACGGTCGATCGGTTCGTGAGTTTCGTGGGTGGATTCATTTTGTCGTTCGGCGTTGTTTTCGAGATACCGGTAGTGCTTGTGCTGCTCGCCAGGATCGGAGTGCTCTCCTACAGCAAGGTGGCAGGCAACCGCAAGTACGCGCTGCTTACATGCGTGGTGCTGAGTGCCGCCATCACGCCGACGGGCGATCCGTTCACTCTCATGCTTATCACTGTCCCGCTGTATATGCTGTTCGAGATCAGCCTCTTTGCCATGTACCTGATGGAAAGAACCCGCAGGAAAAACGAAGCTGCCGCCGAATCCGATGAATTGTGAACTAAGGGTTTGGAAGAAAATAAACATAGCAAGATTGCGCCGGATTTTTGGCCGTAATCAAGGCGCTTGCGAAGGAGCATACCTAAAGGTATGTAACTGAGCAGGCAACACAGAAGACGGAAAAATAAGACAAGCAAGATGCTAAGGTTATATTGTGACAAGCCCTAAGCGCTATTCGCCCTGTTTTTTCGGAGTGATACGGCTGATCCTCGCGGTGTACAGTTTTTCTATGGTCTTTGCTTTGACCGGCTCAAAATCAAAGTGCCGGGCGGCCTTTTGGCAAATGGCCTTGCTGGTAGTGAAACAGGCGGCATCCTCGACGAAAAACCTGCACTCACCGGCATGTCTGGCAGAGAAACCTTTATCGAAAAGTCTGGCCGCCTCATAGCTCGCGTTAGTGGTGTATGTCATCGCGGCGGAAGCCGGTGGCGAAAAGACAATGCAGCCAGACGGTATCCCGGGCATGGCCTTGCGTAGAAATGCGTCCTGTTTCCACATGTAGGGATTGAGTGGCTGTCTGGCGACGGGGACGGCCAGGCCGCACGCGATGACGATCATGACTAATGCCGCGTCTCTCAATGGTTTCAGCGAGTCGAGCCTTCTGATGATGGTCTCGACGCAGATGCCGCCCGCGGCGAGCAGTATGGCGGATGGACCGGCAGAATAACGAACCCAGTCGCCCTGTCTGAAGAAAAATCCCGCTATCGACACGGCGATCACTCCCGTGGCGAACAGCAGCGGAAGCCACAGTATCCCGCGTCGTTCTTTCGCGGCCCCACCGAGCAAACCGAGCACTCCCAGTGCAAGATACACTTTCGGCATATACTCCGAGCTGATGAAAAATCCGAAATTAGACTGCAGTATATTGCCGCCCAACATATCGGACAGCGTGATTGCCGGTATGTTTTTGAAAAGTGACGCAACGGGTGCGAACATCATGCCAGTGAAGATGGCGCCGATGGCGATGCCGATCGAGAGCCGCAACTTTTTTAAGGCCATGACAGGGATCATAACCATTGCGAAAACGAGATAAAATGGTTCTATCAGAAGAATCGTGCCGAAAATAAAAAACATGCTGATGATCCCGTGCACCGAGGGGCGCCGCATGTACTGATAGAAAAAAGTGATGAGTGAAGTCAGAGCGAGAAATGCGAGCATATCCTGCGACCCGTTGCCGGAAAGCAGTAAATGCAGTGGAAACACGGCTGTGAGAAATGCGGATGCTACTGCCGCCACGGGCGAACCCGATACGGTCAGTGTCATTACGAACACCATCACGATGGCGACAATTCCCAGGACGTTGTTGATGGCGAACATGACATCCGGCGAGTCTTTTTGGGTGATCTTAAGCGGGATGGACGAAAGGAATACCATGCCGGGAGCGTAGGAAATGTCTTTGGCCCGGTATTCGCATTTCTCGGGACGTCCGCCGACACAAACGGAGAAATCAGTCCTTTCGGCAACACCCCGCGCGGTATTGTAAATTTCATATTCATTGTAAAATGCCTGAAAACCACGCGGGACATAGCTTATCCGCAACGCCGCGCCGAGAGCGAGCGCAACTATCAGGCATACGATCGGGACGAGCGGCTTTTCGCCGAGTGACAGCTTTGATTTCACCCTCGTCATGTAATACACAAGTGAGCCGGTGAAGAATAACAGACACAGGAATGCGGAATAGTCGGATTGATTCATCTATTTTGCTCCATGATATTGCGCCTGTACAAAGCTGCCAACATCAAATAATTATCATATCTATAAAAAATCGCCAAGTCAAACCGGACTCGGAGAGCAGGTGTGGCTGGCACGGCAAGGCGGCGGATTGCTGCTATGTGGCAAATGCTGTTCCAGATATACGAAAAATTATTTGAATTTCCCTACCGGAGAAACCTTTTTCGAGAAAAAGGTTTCTCCGCACCTCTTCCAATAAGCTTTATATGCTTATCTTTTCTCCAAACTACTGTCCCATCGCGCTATCGCACGACGATAGGGAATTTCTATTGATATTCAGTTACATCTGAAACGGGTTGCATCCAATCAGATGACATGGTCCGGCGGGGTGCGTAGACCCCGAGAGGCATAACGCATTTCTCCTGAATAAAGCCAAATGCGGCAATAGAAAGTACTGATTGTCGCGTTTGGCAGCCGCGATAAGGGCGAACTGCCGTGTTGGCGGAGCATTATATTGTTCGCGTATGTCTGATGTTGCTCACTGCAAGAATGCTCCTTGCGCCTGCTATCCCGAATTCTATTGAAGAATTCGGGATGACACGACCGTTATGGCGAAAGCTGGTATCAATGCAGCCATCTTCTGGTCTGACTCTGTTACTCGTTGAGTGAGCAGACGCCGATGCGGTCACTGACCTCGTAGGCGCAGAATTCGCCGCACATGGTGCAGGTGCGTTCGCCGCGTTTGAGTTTGGTTTTGTTTTCAGACTTGACGATGGCGAATTTCGAGGGGTCGATGGCAAGGGATTCCTGAGTGTCCCAGTCGAGGGCTTTTCGGGCGAAAGACATGCGGCGGTCGATTTCGGCAGTCCGGGGATACTTGACGATGTCGCCGGAGTGAGCGGCGATGCGCGCGGCGATGACGCCCTGGCGGACGTCTTCGATCTCCGGGAGGCCGAGGTGTTCGGATGGTGTTACGTAGCAGAGGAAGTCTGCGCCGGCAGCTGCTGCGATGGTGCCGCCGATGGCAGATGTGATGTGGTCGTAGCCGGGGGCGATGTCCGTGACGAGCGGGCCGAGTACGTAGTAGGGAGCGCCGTCGCAGAGGGATTTCTGGAGCTGGATGTTGGAGACGATAGTATTGAGCGGCATGTGGCCGGGGCCTTCGATCATGGCCTGCACGCCTGATTCGCGGCAGCGGCGGGCGAGTTCGCCGAGGGTGGTGAGTTCCTGTATCATGGCGCGGTCATGAGCATCGGCGAGTGAGCCGGGGCGCAGGCCGTCGCCGAGCGAGAGGGTGATTTCGTATTTGCGGCAGATTTTCAGGAGGCGGTCGAACTGTTCGTAGAGGGGGTTTTCGTTGCCGGTGTGGGACATCCACGCGGCCACATAGGCGCCGCCGCGGCTGACGATGCCGGTGACGCGGGGCTGTTTGCGGAGTAATTCGAGAGCTTTTAGAGTGAGGCCGGCGTGGAGGGTCATGAAGTCGACGCCTTCTTCGGCCTGCTGGGTGATGATGTCGAAAAGTTCTTCTGCGTCGAGGGTGATGCCCTTGCCGTATTTGGCGGTTGAGCGTACGAGAGTTTCGTAGAGCGGGACAGTGCCGAGGGGTTTGGGGCAGGCGTCGAGGATGGCGCGCCGGATTTCAGTGAGGTTGCCGCCGGTGGAGAGGTCCATGACGGCGTCGGCTCCGGCGTCGAGGGCGGCGGCGAGTTTTTTGAGTTCGACGTCGATGGAACATTTGTCTTTGGAAGTGCCGATGTTGGCGTTGACCTTGGTGCGCAGGCCAGTGCCGACGCCTTCGACGTCGAGTTTTTTTCGTTTGATGTTGCGGGGGATGGCGAGGCGGCCGGCGGCGACGTTGTCGCGGACGAATTCGGGATCGAGTCCTTCTTTTTTTGCGACCTTGCGGATGTCGTCGGTCAGTTTTCCATCCCTCGCTTTGTCGATAAGGGTCATTGTGTGTGCTCCTGACTGAATGGGTTTAGTGGCGGGGTAACGTTTCCCCGCCTGTGGAAATGGGAGGTGGCTGCATGCCGCCGGGGCAGTGGCGCGGGTGTTATTTGACGACGCCGGTGGTGGGACTCGATGCGTTGGCGAATTCTGTTTTTGGCATGCGGCCGGCGAAGTAGCCTTCGCGGCCGGCGGCGACTCCGAGGCTCATGGCACGTGCCATGCGGACTGGGTCTTTCGCTTTTGCGACAGCGGTGTTGAGCAGTACCGCGTCGGCGCCGAGTTCCATGGCGAGGGCGGCATCGGAGGGGACGCCGAGGCCTGCGTCGACGACGATGGGGACGATGCCCGAGAAGCGCTCGATGATGATTTTGATGAAGCTGAAATCGAGGAATCCGCGGCCTGAGCCGATGGGGGATGCGAGGGGCATGACGGCAGCCGCGCCCGCGTCGATGAGTTTTTGCGCGACGATGGGGTCAGGCATGGTGTAGGGCATGACGGTGAAGCCTTCGGCGACGAGGATTTTTGTGGCTTCGATGGTGCCTACCACGTCTGGCAGGAGAGTCTGGGGGTCGTTGATGACTTCGAGTTTGAGGAGTTTTGTCATGCCTGCGGCGCGGGCCATGTGTGCGACGCGGACTGCTTCGTCGACGGTGGCGCAGCCTGCGGTGTTGGGCAGGAGGGTGTAGCGGCTGTCGATGTAGTCGAGGAGTGATTCTTCGTTGGGGTTGTCGAGGTTGACGCGGCGGACGGCGACGGTGACGATTTCGCAGCCGGATGCGTCGAGGGCTTCTTTCATGAGTGGGAATGTTTCGTATTTGCCTGTGCCGAGCATTAGTCTTGAGGTGAATTCGTATTGTCCGATTTTCAGTGTGTCGCTCATTGTGTTGCCTCCGTTGTGGTTGATGGAAGGTGGTTGTGGTGGGAAATCCATTTGTATAAAAAGTCTTTCGCCGCATCCTCCCCTGAATAATTCATATTACAACTTTCTCTTACTTTCAGCCGCCGCCGACGAAGCGGACGATTTCTATGTTGTCGCCGGCGTTGACGGGGGTGGCGTCGAACGCGGTTTTGTCGAGAATGATGTGGTTGTGTTCGACGATGGCAGTTTCGCGGCGGATGTTGAGATGTGCGAGAAGGGTGGTGATGGTGAGTCCGGTGGGGACTTCTCGCTGTGTGCCGTTTGTGGTGATGGTGATCATGGACGTGCTCCCGTGAGGGTATTTAGGGTTTGTCACAAAATAACCTTAGCATCTTGCTTGTCTTATTTTTCCGTCTTCTGTGTTGCCTGCTCAGTTACATACCTTTAGGTATGCTCCTTCGCAAGCGCCTTGATTACGGCCAAAAATCCGGCGCAATCTTGCTATGTTTATTTTCTTCCAACCCCTTAATTGAAGGAGTCGATCGTTGTGTTTAGCGCCGTGAGAGTTTCGGCGAGAGTGGCGCGTGGGGTGGTGAGAGTGGAGATCAGGGCAGCGCCGGCGGCGCCTGCCTGGAAGACGGATGAGATGTTGGCAGTGGTGATGCCGCCAATGGCGACGATGGGGGTGGTGTGGGAGAGAGAGGCGATGTGGCGGATGAGGTCGAGGCCGACGGGTTGTAGTGAGGATTTTGTGGGGCTTGGGAAAATGGGGCCGACAGCGATGTAATCTGGGTGGCTGGCGAGAGCGGCGGCGGCCTGTTCGAGCGAGTGTGTGGAGATGCCGGTGATGAGAGAGGGGGCGATTGTGCGTGCGGCGGAGATGGGGAGGTCATCCTGGCCGAGGTGGACGCCAGAGGCGCAGGCGGCCGACGCGATGTCGGGCCGGTCGTTGACGATAAGCGACACGGAGAGTTGGTGGCATCGGGTGGCGGCGATGGTGGCATTGTGGAGTGAGGCGGCGTCGGATAGGTTTTTGTCGCGGAGCTGGATGATGGATACGCGGGCGGCGGCGAGTGTGTGGAGTAGTGCGAAGTCGTTGGGGGACAGTTGGTCGAAAGAGAGGAGGGGGTATATGAATTTGCCGGCCGGGAGCGGGGAGAGATTTTTTGAGGAGATGATTTTTTCGAGGTCGTAGAGGGAGAATCGGAGTTCGCCGGCAGTGGGTGCGAGATGAGGAGCGACGGTTTTGAGGTTTTCTTCGATGACGCGGAGGGCTTCCTGCGCGCGTTTGAAGTTGGCAGAGATGATGTCGGAGAGAGATGTGCGTGGTGATGCAGGGGGTGCGTTTCGGGCGATATCGCGCGCGGAGTCGCGCGCGCCGGTGAGGCCGGGGAGTGATGCGGCGATGGCGCGGATGGAGTGCCGGAGGGTGCGCATACGCGCGGCGAGGGGTGCGTCGTTGTGGTGGAATCTCAAGATGTCTTCGATGACGCGGATGCCTTCGGCGGCGCGGTTGATGTTGGCGTCGAGGATACGAAGAGAAGTTGTGGCAGTGTCGTGCGGCATGGAGTGAAGAATCCCGATGAAGATAGAATGGGGGGAGGAGGTTTTTTGTGGGAAAGGTTTTTCCGCGCCTCGACCCATGAGCTCGGTATGCTCAGTAGCGTTGGGAGGTGTGAATTGCCGGAGGGCTGTTGCGGATGGGTGGAGAGTGGTTGGGCGCTTCCCTACGCCGGAATTACCCGGGTCAGGTTCTTGGGGTGTAATCTCAGCCGTCCGGCACCCCCAGCGAATGGTGTGATTATAACACTTGTGAGAGATAGATTCAAATATGTGTGGCGGGGCAGTCGCGATCGTACTGGAG
>CAZQSL010000041.1:0-28739 GCA_964595945.1 uncultured bacterium | reverse complement strand
ATGTTCCAGCGAGTGTCGGACGTAGCTCGCGCCATAGACATCCTCACGGACGCAGGGCAGACGGTGAAAGCATTCGCACTGCTTGACCGCATAAAATGGTGGGGCGGCAGTTTCGCATATCTGCCAGAGTATATCTCGTCAGAGCGTCAGGTCGGAGGGTCAGAATATGAAGGAGGCATGCCTACGGCAAGCGGCCTTGCCATTGCCCAGACAATCATCACCGGCATCTTCGGCGTCGATGTCAATGTCATGGGCGAAATTTCCGTCACTCCCAGGCCATTCGGCAAAAACCGGAGAATTACCCTGAAAAATCTCGCCATCAGAGGCCATCAGATCACTATCACCCAGAAAGGCAGCAAAAGTTTCATCGTTGTGGACGGCACTCGGAAGTTCACCGTCAGAGCCGGAGCCCGCGCCGTCATACTTCCCGCTGCCGGGGTCACTCTCACGCCACCGCCCGAAAACGAATGCAGAAAGCGGGCCCGCGAAGCCGCCGAAAAAGAAGCCGCTTTACAGGCTGAAATGAATAAGACAACGAAAAAAGACACAAAGAAAAGCGCAAAACCGGTTCCGAAAAGAAAAGACAAGAAATAGCTGCTCGCTACTGATCGCTTATAATCCAGGGATCATTCGTGGATTCCCAATTGCATCGAGCCGGTCTTCGATTTACTGGATCAGGCTTTGTATGAACTATGATGTGTAATTAGCCACAGGCACTTGCATGTGTTTATGAGGGCAATGTTGCTAAATCACATTATGCCGTAATCCCGCATGGCAAGGAACCTGTTGCGCGATCGACTTCCTGTATGGAGTAGTTGTAATATGTGAGGAAAGACAGAAAAACAGGGTGCCCTGGTGTTACATGTCCGTGCCAGTCATCAGAGCTACGTAGTCTGACACATTGATGACGTATTCGTGTTCGACAGGAATGGAATTGACAGCGAGGCGCCAGCTTTTTTCGTTCGGGAGTTTTGCGAAATAGCAGGCGAAAAAAGACTGGACGGTTATTCGTTTGTCTCCGCTATGCTTTTCGAGTTGAAAGTGAAGATGTGGAAACATGGATATGCCAGAATCGCCGATCAGTCCGATAATGTCGCCGGCAGATACCTTTTGGCCGGCAGCCACGGTGATCGTATTTTTGGAAATGTGATGATAGTTGGAAATGACGCCGGTATCGTGCTGGATGAGGACATAGTTGGCATCGTTGAGTTTTGTTGTCATAGGGGGATGGTCTTCGTTGCCGTCGACGACTTTGACCACTGTGCCGTCAGCGGCTGCGATGATGGGCTGATGCCATGAGAAATAGTTTTTGTTTCTGCCGGCGTTGCCGTGTGAGAGCACACCGTTTTTCATGATGGAAAAATCCCAGGCATATTCGTTTGATGAGCCCGGGAAATGGGAGATTTTGCCCCGAATGCCCTGAACGACAGTGGACTCGCCAGAAAAGGGAAGTATCAGTGGTGTGGCAAGCTCGGGCTCTGGTATGATGATGGGGATGTATTTGCTGGATGTCGGCGGCAGTGTGTCCGAAGCTTTTTCGATACAGGAAACAATTGTTTCGGCATCCTGAAGCGTTACGATGTCAAGAAAGTGAGTGATGTCGGGGTACTGGTTGTTTGAGAGCCATATCTGGATCAGTTTCAGGAGACGCGCGGCATTTGTGGCACGGTCCTGATCCTTATAGAGCGCGATTTCGATTTTCCGGGCAAATTCGGGGTGAATCTGGTCAATGATGGCAAAGTCTCTGGACTGGCCTGAATGTTGCTGGTGAAGAGCGTATGTGCCAGTACTGGCGAATATAAGCGTAATGGCGAGGAGAGCAATGATCAGCCGCTGTTGCATAACCGCCCCCTTAACGAGTGCGCCAGGCTTGAACGATGAGAGCGGGATGCCACGCAGTACCACAGGGGGGAAGCGCGTCCTGCCCGTCAGCTTTTGATGCCGAGCAGTTTTTTGAAGACGCTGATGGCCTTGTCCTCGTCGAAGGGCTTGGAAACGACGCTGAGCGCGCCGGCTTCGAGGGCTTCGAGGAGTTTGTCCTGTGCGCCGCCCAATGATGAGACAACGACAATTTTCGCGTCCGGATCGTCAGCGATGATGCGGCGGATCGCTTCCATGCCGCCTATGCCTGGCATGGAGAGGTCCATCGTGACGAGATCGGGTTTGAGGTTGTTGTACATTTCGATGGCAGCTTCGCCCGATGTAGCGTTGCCGATGACTTCGCACGTATCTATGCTTTCGACTATTTCTGACAGCAGGTGCGCGGCGACTCGGCTGTCGTCTGCGATAAGAATTGTTTTTGTTTCGCTCATTGCGTTATCCTTCCGGCGTTGTGGTGATTGGTGTTGTCTCGAAAGGCTATCAGTCTTTTGTGAGAATGATGATTTCGAAATTGCCGATCGGTGTATTGTATGGAATGATCGTTGCGGTTTCGCCTTCGTCGATGGTAAGAGCGGGCGACCCGTCTTCGGAGAAGCTTTGCGGGGGGATGATTTCGAGCGGTTTGCCGAGTTCGAGCATTTTGGAGCGGACATTGCCACAGACGACATTGACAAATTCTGAAGCGGTGTCGACGATGAGGTCCCTGTCGAAGCCGAGGGTGTCTTTTTTGAAGATGCGTTTGGCGATTTGGTGGCCGACTTCCCACGAGAGATTAAGGATGTATCGTGCGTCAATTTCGCCTTCGAAGACCAATATGGAGGCTGCGCCGAGGTTGTTGATCTCCGGGGCGGACTGTACGATGCTGCCGGATTTGCTCATGAGGTCTCCGACGCGGCGCATGATTTTTTCGGTAAGGTCCGCTGCGACTTCGATGAGCTGTTTTTCGGGGATATTTTCGACGATCTGTACGTTGATGGGGGGGACGGCTTCCTGCTCTTTTTTGAAAAGGGCGAGTTCTGCGTCCGCTGTGGCGGCGTCGAGATGCCCGCACGCGACGATGGCTTCGCCGAGATAGATGTGATTGTTTTTCTGAATGGTGAAGATTTCTTCGACCTGCTTTTCGTTGAGGAATCCCATGTTGATGGCGAGGTCGCCGAATCTCATGTCCGTGCGCTGTTGTTCGGTGTTGATTTTGTCTGCCTGTGCGGGTGTGATGTATCCACAGTTGACGGCAATTTCACCGAGTTTGAGGATTTTCGATTTTTGGTAATTGATGGCATCGATGAGCTGGTCTTTGGAAAGGATGCCTTTTTCGAGCAGGTATTGTCCGAAAAATTTGGGGGTGACGGCGGACATATCGCTATCTCCATAATTGGTGCGTCGTTAACCGCAACTTCTTGCAGCTCAAATATTATATCTGAATATATGATAGTCGAATAGTCGTGTCAATATAAAAAAAAAGGGAGTGGCAGAAATGCGGTGTGGCAACTGATTTGCGATGGCGCACTGGATTATTCGGCAGTGGAGGATACTTCTTCGACCAGGGCTTCGAAGAGTGTGATGATGTCGGAGTTGGCGCGTCGCAGTCTTGTGGCGAGGATTTTTGATATTTCGCGTGTGATGGGCAGGCAGAGGTGGGGGTAGTGGTCGCCGAGTTCGACGAAGTCTTCGCGGGTAAGCACGAGGAATTCGCAGTCGGATTCGGCGAATATTGATGCTGAGCGGCGATCGTTGTCGAGTAGTGCGAGTTCGCCGAAAAAGAGTACCATGTTGTCTTTGGATTCGAGGCGTACGATTGTGTACTGTTCGTCTTCGAGAGTGTTTTTGAGGATACTGACGGCTCCGCGCTGCATGATGAACAGAGTGTTACCTTCGTCTCCTTCCCTGATTACGAGATCGCCTTTCTTTACAGTTTTGCGCGTGAGAATTTTTGCTATTCGTTCGAGTTCGTCATCGCTGGAAGCGAATGTTTTGAAGATGGATACGCTTTTGAGCGTTTTGACGATTTCGGATATTTCTGCGGTTGGATTCTGATGTTTGCGGATCATGCTTGAGCCTCCCTTTTTGTGATGATGATAGCACGGGAGTGTTTTTTTACTATGTAGCTGGCGGGTGGGTTGATCAGGGGCGTATTGCCTTTGAGTTCTTTTACGATTTTGAGGTTGTCGACAAGTTTGGAGATGTCGGGGGTTTTTTGGGCTTCCTTGAGGGCCTCCTGTTTACGGGTATAGAGGTTGCCGGTGTTTTCAAGGAGACCAACAGTGAGCGTGTTGTCTCTGTCATGGAAGAAATCAGCAAGGTCGCTGTAAGGTTTTCCGATGTATTCCGGTGGGAAGGGTACTACGCGGATGGGCGTGTCGGAGTCGACGCTGATGAGCCGGTTGATGACGTGTCCGATGCCGGTGGCGGAAGAAGCGTTGGCGATGAGTGTGCGGCCGTAGTCCTGACTGAGGATGACTTCGTCGACGTGGCCGAGTTCGAGGTGGCGCTGGAATTTCGTGTCAAGGATTTCGGCGCACAGGTAAAGCTTTTTGTTGAGAGTTTCGGCCGTGAGGGCGGATATGACGGTGCGGGAGTCGACTTCGAGCGGCGTGGCGCCTCCCGAGGTGTCGGCGAGGATCAGTACAGTGTGTGCTTTTTTGATGTTGGCGCGTTGCATGATATGCTCGTCGCTGTGGTCGCCGTGAATGAATTTTATGCCGTTGAAGAGGGGGTTTGCCTTGAGTTCGTCGATCGCCGATGGGTCCTGCCTGTTGATGAGTACAATGTTTTCGGCATCAAGGTCGGGGTTGACTTTCATGATGTCGGACAGTATCTGCGGCATATCTTTTTTCCAGCCGCAGATGATGAAGTGATTTTCGAGTTTTTGCATACCGACAAGACCTCTTCCTGCTTGTAATTGACGTTCGACGAGGCTCGATGCGATGCGTCCGGTGATGATGCCCATCATGCCTACGCCGAAGAACATGGCTATCATGCCGATTATTCTGCCGCCGACTGACTTGGGGAACATGTCGCCGTAACCCACTGTCGTCACGGTTACCATTGTGTACCATATCGAGCTGAACAGGTTGTTGAATGATTCGCCATTGTCCTTTTTTTCAAAGAACATCACAGAAGCGGCGAACGCTATTACCATGACGAGAAATACTGCGGCAACTTTTGGCATGTCGCTACGCTGGAAAAATGTGAGGAATCGTTTTCCATACTTAGATTTCCTCAGTCCATATTTTCGTCTGGAGTTGCCTGATGTCGAGAGATGCTTGTTAGTAGTTCTACTTTTCGTCATATTAGTACCGTCTTGTAACAGTCGCTTGTGTGGCTGTGTCTGCTGATAATGGGAATGATACCATCCATCGTCAGCTTGTTCAATCAGGACTGCAGTAATTTCAGCATCTTTTTAGTGATGACTTGCCATGGCCCACGCGGCGTTGATTCACGTATGCAAAGTTATTTTAAGGCTGTTTCGATTGTGTATCAATATAACCGCATACAGCCGCCTTCGGTTGCGTTGCCATAGCACATCCCTTTTGGAGACGACGATTCATCGCGGCTTTTGCTGGGACATGCAATGTATGGTGCCAAGACCATGAACAAGGTCGCCCGCGTATATACCGCGGACAGTCCGCCCCGGGAAGCACTCCCCGATGATGCCGAGCGCGCGACTGTCATTAGCGTGGCCGAATACGGGGACAAGGACTGTATGATTGCCGATATAGAAATTGGCGTAACTGGCCGGGAGCCGTCCATGGCTGTCCCCGAAGAAGCCTGGGGTTGGCAGTTTGATCACTTCGAGCCTGTTTCCGTCCTGATCGGTCGATGAGAGAAGGATTTCGTAATTTTCCATGAGTGGCATGTAGTTTTCGTCGGCAGGGTCGTCTTCGACCACGGCGAGTACGGTTGTGGGGTTGCAAAATCTCGCGATGTCGTCGATGTGCCCATCAGTGTCATCCCCGGCAATGCCTTCGCCGAGCCAAATAATGTGGTTGGCTCCGAGATAATCACCGAGATATCTTTCGATTTCTTTTCTTGAAAGATGAGGGTTGCGATTTTTATTGAGCAGACACTGGCTGGTAGTCAGCAGCGTACCTTTTCCATTGACATCGATCGAACCGCCTTCGAGGACAATGCCGGGGACGAACCGTTTGAGTCCGAGTTGCGAATTGATGACTGCCGGTATCCCGGTGTCGGAGATAAGTTCTCCGTATTTCTCCCCCCAGGCATTGAATTTCCAGTGCGTCATGGCGATTTCACCGGTGATTTCCGACCTGATGAATATCGGGCCATAGTCACGAAACCATACGTCAGCGTATTCGACCGGATGAAATGTGACACAACTCATCGAAATGCCGGCTTTGCGCAATATGTTTTCGACTCGCGCCAGCGATCCGGGCAGGACGAACAATTCCACATGCTCACAGTCATGTATTGCCCTGATGATCTCTACGTATGCTGACTCGGCGGCATCCACACGTCCGGGGAAAGTTGCCGGATCGTGTGGCCACGCGAGATATATCGCTTCGTGCGGGTCCCATTCCGCTGGCATGCAAAACCCGAGACGCTCAGGTGTATTTCCAGAGATGCTTTCCATTGAACAATATCGAGAGGGAGTCCCTCCGTATCCTTTCCACACAATCTCTGTCATTTCACATTGTCAATCAGCACGGAGTAAGTATCGGGACGCCGGTTTCTCAAAAAACCCCAGCCATCGCGCACCACCCTGTTTTCGGCAATGTCGATTTGCGCGACAAGCACGCATTCGCTGTCCGAAGGAGCCGCCGCCATCACAGTCCCGAATGGGCCCGATACAAATGATGATCCCCAGAATTCGAGTGATCCTTCCCTGCCCACCCTGTTGACGGGCGCGACATGGACTCCGTTGGCGATGGCGTGTGCGCGCTGTATGGTAACCCACGCGTCACGCCAGTCACCCTCCGACATCGGAGTATCATCGAGAGCGCCGATTGCTGTCGGATAAAATATCAGCTCCGCTCCCCCGAGTGCAGCCGCCCGGGCCGCTTCCGGAAACCACTGATCGAAGCAGATCAGCACGGCGAAGGACACGAGTTCGTGATGTATCACGACATAGCCGAGGTCGCCCGGGGCAAAAAAATTCTGTTCATAAAATGACGGGTCATGCGGGATGTGCAGTTTGCGATAATTCCCAATTATCGAACCGTCCATGTCGATCACGACCGCCGTATTGAAAAGCTGTCCGCAGGATGTTTTTTCGTAGACAGGCGCTATGACGACGGCGCCAGCCCTGACTGCGGCCTTTGCCATGCGTTCCGTGACATTACCGGGGATCGTAGTCGTGAAAGGCTCTGGCGGGACGTTTTCTTCGATCGGGAAATAGAGTGTAGAAAACAGCTCGGGAAGACATATAATTTGGGCTCCCCTCGAAGCAGCGTTTTCTATCATGCGCTCAGCCTTGTCGAGGTTATCCGCGACGCTGCCGGTCATTGCCATTTGTATCAAAGCGATTGTCAATTTGTCCGTGTGCGGCACTGGATACAGTCTCCATCCGTGTTGATGTGTCCCGATGTGGTTCGGGCCCGGGGAAAGATTATATACGAAAAAACAATTCTGATTATCCCTGAAACGCAGATATACTTGCAGTAAGGATACCTGCATAAAAGCGTGTTACAACATGATACGCCGATTGCAGCCCGGGAATTATACGAATAATTATTTAATTTCCCTGCCGGAAACCTTTATTGAAAAAAGGTTTCTTCGCACCTCTTCCAAAAAACTATACGCTTAGAGTTTCTCAAAGTTACTGTTTCATCGCGCTACGCGCCGCGATAGGGGATTTCTATTGATATTCAGTATATACAGAATTCCGAATCAGCGCGGTTACCCACAGCGGACTGTCACAACCGTCCCGGCGCACATGATCGTGGTGTGTGAGTGCGAAATATCATAGATTCGCGAATGATAGATGGTAATGAAATGGTTGGTTCGTGCAGAGGACAGATCGCATCGTTAAGTGACAGTCATTTCTTTTCGGCAAGAGAAACATTGATCTCCATGTCTCCGAAGGAAAGATTGAATGGGAGAACGAGAGTGACGCAGCCTTCCTGGGCGGTGATGCGGATTCCGTTGCCTGTGATGACCGTGGGAGGAGTGATATCGACTTCGTAGCCGGCATCATTAAGCCCGATAGTTGAATTTGCTGCTATCATGTTGCCGCATTCCGCGAGACAGCTCCTGGCGTCGTCGTGTAATTCGGTGACAGGCTCCATGAGCATTTTTTCAGCCATACCCAATGCGCATTTGTTAGAAAGAGAAATCACCACGCTCCCCTGTATCATGCCTGTGATACCAACGATGATAGCCACTTCGCTGGCAGCATATTCTGTCTCCTTGCGAAGGTACATCTGTCCTTTGGCTGGAGTCTCTTCCACAACGCTTTCCATGACAGTGATGACAGAAGTCAGAAACGGGTTGACAAATTCAGCCTTCATTAATACCGCCTTACCGCACATGTGCGATCCTGCCGCCGGCCGGGCTTGCACCGGTTGCGTGCGTTTGATGTTATTTGCTCATAACCCGCGACACTACGTCATTCACTCGTTCGGGGACAAAGGGTTTGACGATGAAGTCCATCGCTCCCGCGATGATGCTGTCACGCACCTTGTCTTTTTGGCCGAGAGCGGAGATCATGACGACTTTTGCCTGCGGATTGATTTTTTTGATGCCTTTTACAGCCGATATGCCGTCGACGTTGGGCATGGTGATATCCATTGTTACCAGGTCGGGCTTGAGTTTTGGATACATGTCGATAGCTTGTTGGCCGTCTTCGGCTTCGCCGATTATTTTATATCCCATGCTTTCGAGGATGCTGCGCAGCTTGTTGCGCATAAACTTCGCGTCATCGACGATCAATACTGTTTTTGCCTTGTCCTTTGCGATGATGGAAGTGGTTTTCACCTGTTTCGTGAGCTCGTCATAAGCGGACAGCGAAATGCCGCCGTCTCTGTTGGCGGAGAGCGATGCGAATCTGATCAGTTTGCCGATTCGTTCCCTTGTACCGCCGATGTATACGACGCATGCGGGGAATATGTTTTCTTCGCCCTTGACGGTAGCGTATGGATTGATGGTAAGTGAGCTCTTCAGTGAGTTGAGCTTTGTAAATGTCGAATTTCTTTCAGTTTCAAGCGCGGTGAGCTTCTTTTTGAGTTCGATCAGCACCTCTGGCGTCCTGCCTGCGGGATTGGCGATGACTTTGTTAATTTCATCAATGGCTGTAGTTATTTTGAGCGCATACTTTTCAATGTCTGCGAATTTTGAGTAATCCTCGAATTTATAGCCGGCTCTGAGGACAGTGGGTGTTTCCGATTCCGTACCGAGGTATTTGGCCCTGATTTCCCTGTAGGCCATGAGTTCGCCGCCCATGATCTTTCCTTCTCGCGATGTGCAGATGATGGAGCCGTTACACTTGATGACCGAATTTATGATCGCTCGCTCGACGATGACATCACCCTCGGCTTCGATCACCGAGTTTTCGATGAATTTCGCGAAGACATTGCCTTTTGCGGATACCAGGCCTTCGCGTCTGTTGATGATGCCTCCGACCACGAGGATGTCACCACCTGAAATGACCTCGGCTGCCTGTACGGTTTTGCCGATTGCGATATTGCCTTCCGCTTTGATGATGAATCCGTCGATGACGCTGCCATTGACCTGAATCGCACCGCCGAAATTGATATTGCCGGTTTCGTAGTCGACATCTGATTTCACGATGTAAACCGGATCGACGCAAATAACGCTGTTGGCGACTCTGGGCGAACCGCCGTGAGTTGCCTTGAATTCCGTTCCCTCGGCGTTTGCCTCGACGTTGTGTCCGGGTTTCAATACGGTGTCAAAACCCCATTCGCCGGGAGTCCTGTGACCGGTTACGGTAACACCTTCGGGGCCGCGGGTCGCTGACACTTTGCGGGCCACGATCTCCCCGGCGTCGACGGAAACGGCGAGTCCGCGCTCCTTGTGGTCGACTGCCGCAGAGTCGTCACTGATTGACGCCGCCTGCTTTTCACGCCAGGGATATACAACCTTGGCATCTTCTCCGTGGCCGGGAGTCGTACCTCTCGCAATGTCGAATTCCACGGGGGCAAGCTGTCCGTCCATTACATAAGACAGAATCTTGTCTTCTGCGATCAATCCATATACAATGCCAGCCGCCTGCGCTGCGGTCTTGACCTCTTCCATCTCGACTGCTCTGCCGTCACCTTTCGGGGGGTCGATTACGCATTTTGCCACAAGCTGGTCTTGCGCTATGTCTATTCTCACAATTCCATCTTTATCTTCGCTCATCTCGAAGGTTCCTCCGTATAATTGCATCGCCCATCGGCTGGCACCAGGCAAATTATACCTGGATTCGATAATACCCGCAGGGAAATGTCATCAAACATATATTTTATACAGCATGTAACGCAAAAATGAAACCCATGCAATGGACATTCACAACTGGGTTGTCAAACATGTACATCCCCACTGTTGAGGTGGATCAGTTGACCTTCCATTCGACTCTTACCTCGGTGCCCATGCCGGGTTGCGACTCAAAGGTAATGCGGCCACCTGATTCTTCGATGACACCGAGGGCGATTGACAGCCCGAGCCCAGTACCTTTGCCGACGGGTTTGGTCGTGAAAAAGGGATCGAAAATCTTGTTTTGGACATCTTTCGTGATGCCGGCGCCATTGTCTACGACAGAGAGGGCGAGAGTGCCGTTTTCGTACACGGTGCGTATGTCGAGCAGCGGCGCGGGTGTCTTTTGCATCGCGTAACAGGAGTTTTCTATGAAATTCATGATCGCGTGTACGATATTCTGTCTGTTCGATCTGATATTGGGCGGATTTTCGGCAAGGTTCACTTCATACTTATATTCCCTGAGCCTTGGTCTCATGAGATTGACAGCATCTATGACACAGTCATTGAGAGAGACATCCTGCAGGGCAGTGGATTCGCGGCGGGAAAAGGCGCGAAGTGCCATCGTGATCTGCGAAACTCGCGTTACGCCGTTTCTGATGCCTGAGAGGAGGTTTGAGAGGTCTGTCCTGATCTTGGCGAATTTTTCTTTGTCTTCCGTGCGTTCGAGGATGAATTCCTCGATGTTTTTCACATATTTTTCGAGACTCTGGATGTTGGTGGAAATAAATGCGAGCGGATTGTTGATTTCGTGTGCTATGCCTGAAGACATTGTGCCGATCACCTTGCGGCGTTCGAGGTGCACGAGTTCTTCCTGCTGTTTTTTGATGGTGTCGAGAGCTTCTTCGAGTTCTTTGTTGCGTTTTGCCAGGTGGGCGGTGAGTTCACGGTTTTCGACAAGGAGTTTCCTTTTTTCCCAGGTGCGTTCGATGATCGAAGGGATAAGCGAAGGAGACTCGATAGGCTTGGGGAGGAAGTCCGAGGCGCCCTTTCTCAGTGCCTCAAGGATATTGTCGGAGTCTCCATAGGCGCTGATGACGATGACCTGTACGTAGTCGTCGCGTTCTTTGGCGGCCTTGAGGACATCGAAGCCGGTGGCTCCCGGCATACGTATGTCCGTAAGGATAATATCGTATTTTTTCGCGGCGATTTTCGCGAGAGCGTCGTCTCCGCGCGCAACGACATCCGGACTGTATCCGCTCCGCGAAAGGATATCATGCAGGAATTGTCCGAACATCTCTTCGTCGTCTGCAACAAGGATTTTTACAGTGTTGGCGGCCATTTGACACCTCATACAAGAGAAATGATTTTTTGTGCTACCTGATCGAGTGGAAGGACATACGTTGCCCCGCCAACTTTTATCGCTTCTTTTGGCATTCCGAATACCACGCATGATTTTTCATCCTGGGCGATTGTCGGCGAGCCAGCGTCTTTCATATTTTTGAGTCCTATCGCGCCATCTTTGCCCATGCCGGTCAGGATGACGCCTATCGCGTTTTTTCCCGCATAGCGGGCCACGGAGTTGAACATAACCTCGACGCTCGGCCTCTGGTGAAATACCTGCGGACCGTCTTTGACCTTGACATAGTAGACGGCGCCGCTTCTGCGGAGCACCATGTGCTTGTTGCCCGGCGCGATGAGTACGACGCCCTGCTGTATGATGTCGTTGTCAGCCGCTTCGCGCACTTCGGGCGCGCAGATGTCATTGAGTCTGTTCGCGAATGAAGTGGTGAATTTTTCGGGCATGTGCTGGACAATAATCATACCCGGGCCATTGGCCGGATATCGCAGGAGGACATCCTTGATGGCTTCGGTACCGCCAGTGGATGCGCCGAGGGCTACAAATTTCTGGGTAGTGCGCGTCATGGACAGCCGTGTGGCAGCTGAGGCTGGCGCTGCGGCTCTATCCTTTTTCTTTTCGAGCATTTTGCGGACATCGACGTAAGACGCGGCCTTGATCTTTTCGATCAGTATGCTTGCCATGTCTCCCACGGTGTAGGCTTCGCCGGGTTTGCACATGACTTCGACAGCACCAATGTCGAGCGCTTCCATCGCGACTTCTCCGCCTTCCGGGGCGAGCGAACTGACGACAATTATGGGGAGCGGATAGTGCTTCATGAGCTTTCGCAGGAAAGTCAGACCGTCCATTCGCGGCATTTCGATATCAAGTGTCAATACATCGGGGCGCAGTTTCACGATCATGTCGCGCGCCATGTATGGGTCAGTGGCTGTCCCGACGACCTCTATCGCAGGGTCCTTCTGTAGCTCTTTGGCAAGTATCTGGCGGACAAGCGAAGAATCGTCCACGATGAGCACTTTGATCATAGGGCTGTCCCTCGTGATTTATTGTAGTTTTACGCTCACGCCGAAAAACAGTTTTACCAGTGAGCCTTCAATACACAATTCGGCTTGTGCGAAATCGCCGAATCCGCATGCGGCCAGGGCATCGAAATCCGGTGCGGTTACGGCGACGGGCGCTTCGAACTTGAATTCGGGCGCGGTGCCGGCAATAAGCGGGAGGATATGCCCGCCTATCATGTTCAATATTTCTTTTGAGGCATCTATCTTGGCCTGCTGTGCGTCCGGGTTGTCTTCGTCTATCCCGAGCATGTTGGCGGCAAGCATGCCGCCGAGTCTCTCGGGCAGCATCATGCTCAGCTTTCCGTCAAATTCGCCGCGGAAAGCCATCTCGACGGCAATGGCTTCGGACTGTCCTATCACGAGTTCGTCGTCCGGCATATCCTCGAGTGCGAATGCGCCCTCTTCGAATACGCTTACGGCGGTATTAAAAAGAATCCTGTTCAAATCCAGAGTCATCTCCCTCTCCTTCCCCCCAGTCTCCGAGTTGGTCTTTGATAGTGTTTCTGATCATTTCCGGAGTGAACGGCTTTCTGATGAAAGCGCGGACTCCGCGATTGAGTATTTTTTCTATCTTTGTATTGCTTCCCTCCGTAGACACGACAACTACGGGGATTTCATTGAGGACTGGGTTCTGTTTGACCTGTTCGATAAATTCGACCCCATCCATTACCGGCATATTGATGTCCACGAAAATGAGGTCAACCGTTGTGGACGCGAGCACATTGAGTGCCTCTTGACCATTGGCGGCCTGCAGCGTTTCAAGAATTGGCACCCCCGACGCTTTCAGGGTTTTTATCAGCATTGCCCTGATGATCATCGAGTCGTCAATTATCAGAAGTCTGAAGCTCATTGCACTATCCCCGTTTCATTTCTGATTGAATGGCATTATCACACAGCCGGGGCACAGTCCCGGCAGTGCCTGTCATCGATTACAGTTCGGTGATTTCTCCCCTTATCCGCATCAGTGTTTTTCCAGTTTCGAGTTCTATCCACATCGTTATCGGTTCTGTCCCGCCGACATATTCGGATGCGATCATAATATTGTTTTTCCAAAACATCTTTCTCATATAAATGTAATTTCTCTTACCGATTTCAAACATGTCATTGCCCCTGTTGGGCTTGCCTCCGCCTGCCACTTTCACCACCAGGCGGTGTTTGACCGCTCCGAGCTTGTAAGCCTCCCGGAAGAAAATGGGGATGCCCGTGTCAGCGAACATAAACGGGTTACGCTCTGCCTTTTCAGGGTCTTTCACCGAACTTGGCAGTTGGAAATGGAGCAGGCCGCCCACCTTTTGATGCGGATCATATATCGAGATACCGATACATGACCCGAGGGCGTGAGTGATGATTGTATCTTCCGGGTCACCGGACACCTTCATGTCCGATACGCCTACTACATGTCTCATTGAAATTGTATCTCCTCTTTATCCTTTGCCGGAAAATCCGGCGTGCCCCTGTTATTTGATATAGATCGAAGGTTTAACATATTTGAACGAATGTTTGATGCCTGACAGGCTCTCGGAGTGGCCGACCATAAAATAGCCGCCCGGCCTGAGTGATTCGTAGTAGCGCGCCACAAGCTCCTGCTGAGTGGGCTTGTCGAAATAGATCATCACGTTGCGGCAGAAAATCACATCGAATTTGCCCGTAAAAGGCCACGGGCCCATCAGGTTGAGATGTCTGAATCTGATCAGTCTCGACAACTCGGGCCCAACCTGGTAGAGTCCGGCCTTGTCCGGCAGCGGGTGGAAATATTTCTGTATGATAGTCTTGGACGTATTGCGAAAAGTAGTACCCTCATATTTACCGGCCTTGGCCTTGGCGAGCACCTTGGTCGATATATCCGTGGCGAGTATGAGCGCGTCCATCAGTTCGACGTGAGGTATGTGCTCACGCAGCATGATGGCGAGCGTGTAAGGCTCTTCGCCGGTAGAACATCCCGCGCTCCATATCCTCAGCTTCGACGAATGAGTAAGCTTGTCGAGCACTTCGGTTTTCAGGAAATCGAAATGGTCGGGTTCGCGGAAAAAAAACGTGAGATTGGTCGTGAGTACATCTATCATTTCGATGATCTCGCGGCCGGTCTGATCATTTTCGACATATTTCCGATAGGCGGCATAGGTGTCAATCCCCAGCACGCGAAGTCTTTTGTTGAGGCGCGCCTGCACAAGCTCCTTTTTGCCGTCATGCAAGTTGATACGGCAGAGCTGATATATTTTGTCGCTGACCTCGTTAAATTCCCTGTCGGTCAGTATCTTGGGCTGCAGCATGTTCTGTATGCTGCCTGACGCCCCTGAGCCGCCTGGCTGCTGATCATTGGGTCTTTTTCGATTAACCATATCTATGGCACCTGTTCAAAATAACTTGAAAACCTCTCTTAAGGTTTCTTGTCAGGCATATTTATGAGCGAATTTCACAAGGCCCGTCGAATCGAGGATCAGCGCGACTCTGCCGTCACCGAGGATTGCGCCGCCCGAAATTCCTTCGAGATGATCAAAGGCCTGGCCAAGTGATTTGATGACAACCTGCTGTTGCCCGATGAGTTCATCGACAAGAATTGCGCATTTTTTGCCGTCGCCGGTAATGATGACGACTGCTGCATCGAGCGGATCGGTCTTGGCTGCCTGCTGATTGAAAAGCCTGTGAATGCGGAACAGAGGGAGGAGATCGCCGCGTATCTGCAGCATCTCCCCCTTTTCGACAACAGTCTTGATCTGATCTTTCGATGGCCTGAGAGTTTCGAGAATAGTGATCGTCGGGATGATGTAAATTTCCTGGCCGACCTGTACGAGCATGCCGTCGATAATGGCGAGAGTGAGTGGCAGGCGCAGGATAAACGACGTGCCTTTTCCGAATTCCGTCTGTATCTCGATGCGGCCTCTAAGAGCTTCGATCGTGCGCTTTACGACATCCATGCCGACACCGCGTCCGGAGATATCGGTGATGATTTTGGCGGTCGAAAACCCGGGTTCAAAAATCATCGCATAGATTTCAGCGTCCGACGGTTCGTAGCCGGGCTGTATGATACCGTTCTGGCTCGCCTTCGCGATGATGGCATCCCTGTCGAGCCCCTTGCCGTCATCCTGTATGCGAATGACAACATTGCCGGCTTCGTGGTAAGCGGAAATATGGACAGTCCCCGTCTCTTTTTTGCCAGCCATGCGGCGGACGTCGGGAGTCTCTATGCCGTGATCGACAGCATTTCTCACCAGATGCACCAGCGGGCTTCCGATCTCTTCGACCATGTTTCGGTCGAGTTCCGTTTCCTCGCCTGAAAAAGAAAACTCCACATGCTGTCCCGACTTGACGGATATGTCACGTGAGATGCGCGAAAGCTTCTGAAACGTTGCCTTGAGACTGACCATTCGCATGCTCATGGCGAGTTCCTGGAGTTCGCGCGTTATTTTTGACAGATGTGATATGTTGCGGGCAAGTTTCGCGTTCGACGTATGCATGACTTCGGGTTCCTGCATGACCATCGCGTTAGCGATGACGAGTTCCCCGACTGTGTCTATCAGGCCATCGAGCCTGCCAGTCGAAACGCGGACAAGCGAATCGATTTTTTTGCCGGACGATGCCGCAGCGCCAGTCAGCGCGGCGGGTTTGGGTTCCTCTTCCTCCGGTTTCTGCGAACGCAGCGCCTGCGCGACATCTCTGGGTGCGACGACACCTTCAGTGACGAGGATTTCCCCGAGCGGCCTGCCGGTTTCCTGCTGCACGACAAGCGCGGTAGCCACATCCTGATGAGTGACAGCTCCGGTATGCGTAAGTACTTCGCCGATCTTTTTGCCCTGCACGTTGGGGATGGGCTGAGTCGCGGGTGGTTTTTCCCTTGCGGCTTTCGCGGGCTCGACGAGTCGTTCGACAAGCTCTTCCACCCCGTCAGGCCTGATGCACGGCACATTGTTGGCTACTGCGTCGCTTATCGCTACGACAATCCGTTTCAGCATGTCGATCGAGTCGAAGCACAGATCGCTGTATATGCCGGTGATGGAAATTCGCCCATTTCGGGCCGAGTCGAGAAGTGACTCCGTTTTATGGGCGATTGACGAAATGTCCCTGAATTTAAGAAATCCCGCAATACCTTTGATATTGTGAAAAGCGCGGAATAGCTCATCGATGGAGCCCCTGTCATCCGGAGCGGTTTCGAGGCTGAGGAGCGACAGTTCGGCATTTGAGAGATACTCCATGGTTTCAGTGATGAAGTCGATGAGTTCACCCGCGTCTTCAGACCTGATGTTGATGACGACTTTTTCCCGTTTCTGCTTTTCCGACGGTTTCACAACGATCTGGGGGGTGGATTCCATTTGGGGGGGGGGCACTTCGGATGCTATGCCGGCTGGAGGGGCCGACTGGCTGGCGCTCTGCGAAAAAGCGTCGAGTACCCGCTGTCCCATCAGGCGGTTCATGCGTGGTATTGTCGACACGGAAAGGGCGGCGGTATAGTCGTTGAGAAAATCCTTTGCGCCGAGAAGCGCGTTGACGAGGACTGTCCTCTCGTTTCGTTTGTTCTTTTCGAGTTCGCTCTCGACCATGTGAAGGAACTTAGACAAACTGTCGAGTCCGAGCGCGCCGGCCTCACCCTTGGCATTGTGCAGGAAGCGCTTGATACTGTTGACGGGCTCGTCCGAGGGGTCATGTTCGAGAGTGAGGATAATGGGCTCGAATTCGTCGAGCCATTCGCGCTGGCTTTGTATGAAGGTGTTTATTAGCTCTTCGTCCGCGAGCGGGTTGTAGTAATCCTGTCTTTCTTCGAATACTTCGCTTGACGAAGGTGCAGGAGAGAGAGGCACCGATGGGAGCGGTTCTGGAGTCATCTCCGCCGGTACCTGTGATAGCGGAGGGTCAGTGGATTTCAGATCGGGATTGCTTGCGAAAATATCATTCAGGTCAAAGCCGAGATCGCCCATGATCGAATCGACGGCATCAGTCGTCGCGACTGTCGGCGGCGCGGACGGGGGAGCCGCTTGCGGGGGCTCTGCCGGAGTGCTGGCAAACGGGGGGACTGAAATGCCGGCAGTAATATCGCCGCCGACAGCGTCAGCGTCCGGGATATGTTCGCCACGTTCGGCAGCCATGAGGATTTCCTGCATCCTTTCGACCTGTGATGCCATATATTCGGTGCATTTGTCGAAAGTGCATTTCCCTTCGAGGATGCGTTTTTTGAATTCGAGCGCGATATGAGCCGCGCCGCGGAGCTGCGGTGGCGCGTTTTCGCATGACTGGATTTTCTCGAGTTGAGAGCCCACGGTGTATAGCAAGTCGGGCGTTTCAGGATCGAGGTCCATCACCAGCGACGCTACGAGATCGACCATCAGATTAAGTTCTTCAAAGAGTTCTTCGTTCATGGTTTTATACCGAATATTTTCGGAATCCCATCCCCTTTCTCCATCGGGAAACTCGCTCGATAGAATTCTTCACAGCGGTGACGAGGACATCGATATCATTGAAAGGCTTGGAGAAATAGTCGCAGGCGCCGGCTGAAAACCCGTCGATGATATAATTCATGTTTGAGTATGCGGTAATTATAATCACGTTGCACAGAGGATTGATGTCCTTGATTGCGTGCAACAGCTCGATACCATCCATTCCAGGCATGCGTATGTCGGTGAGGACGATATTGTATAGATTTTCGGCCATCATATCGATGGCCTCGCGAGGATCGCTGCTGATATCCGACTCGATGCCTTCGAGACTGAAATGAGTCTGCAGACTGTTCAGCAAATCCTTTTCGTCGTCAACGATCAGGACACGCTCCGCCTTGTACAATTCATCTGTATTTCCCCAGTCCATCACAGTCACTCTCCCGGGCAGGATTGCGGTATGGTGCCAATCCCCATATTTTCAAATCTTATATAATTCCGGCATTATCTGTCAGAACAGGTCGCGCTGCGAATCCTCATAGAGAGTTATTTCGCACGATGCTACGAGTTCGTCACTTCGTAATATATTCCCCAATTCATCGCCGCTCATCTCCGTAGCGTATATAAATCTCAATGCTTCATAATCCTCTGATCTTTCGATGGCCCTCACCGAAGGCAGCGAAGCGATGATTTCACCCTGATGGAAAAGGTCAGTAAGCATGATGACCGCTCTGACCGGCTTCATGACAGTATCAGGATTGACAGTGATGAAAATGTCATACAGATTTCCCCCACGGGCAATCGCGCGCTGGATGTTGAGCACTTCGAGGAAGTTGTGATCATAGGGGGTGTCTTTCGTGATATGGACATTTTCCTCGCCCAGCCCGAGGTCCTCGGGAGGGATCGCCTCTTCCTTATATTCCTGTATCTGGGTGCAGAATACCTCGGTGTCCATCTCTGGGTAATAGCCGCTTTTAAGGCGGTCCACCGCAGTTTCGACAATAGTCGTGAGCTGGAACAGGAAATCGACAATCGTTTCGTTGATCTCCACCCGGCCGTCCCTGAGATATCCGAGCAGGTCTTCGCCATGGTTGGTGGCCTGTACGAGAGCGTCGAGCTTGAGCGCTCCGAATGCCCCCTTGCAGGAATGCACCCCTCTGAAAAGCCGTCCATAGAGATCGGGGCCGGCGTCTGATTCGAGGCGGTTGATGTCCTGATTGATATTCTGGAGATGTTCTCCAATATCAGTAAGGATTTCACCGAGCGTCTCGATATCCGCTCTTGTCATAACCTCGTCGATCTTCTTGAGTACACCGCCGCGTCCCGACTGTTCTTCCTGCTCGATTTCAGGCACCGGGATTCCGGCATCCGCCTCGCTTTCGTCAAGGACATCCGCGCCGGCAACTACACCCTTCTCGCGCTGACGGAGCTTGTCGAGCAGAAACACCGAGTTGATGACATTTGCCATCTTGCCCTTGCCGATCCCCGCAACGCCCATCAATTCCCTGAGGTTTTCGGAAATGCCGCCAGCTTTTTTGATGACGACAGTCTGCACCCCGAGTATCTCGTCGAGCACAAGCCCCGCTCTATAACCGTTGTCTTCGAGCACCACTATACTTGCTTCGGCGGTTTCGAAGACCGGATCGTACTCAAGAACATCTTCGAGAAGCTCATGGGCCTTGTAAAGGGTGAGTATCTCATTGTTGGTGCTGATAAAGGGGCGGCCTTTGTAATAGTGTATCTGGGACACCGGATGACTGATGATATGGTGAATATCCTTGATCGGCACACCGAAATATCTGCCATTGCCTATTACAATGATCGCATCGATGATGTCAACAAGGCGGAATTTCGGAATTTTGATATCGAAACTCGTGCCTTTGCCCTTTTCGCTCAGCACCCTGATTTCAGCCTTCAGTTCATCAAGGTTCTTCTTGACGACATCCATACCGACGCCACGGCCAGAAATATCGGTAACAGTCTTGGCCGTGCTGAGACCGGGATGAAAGATGAGTTTCCCCATCTCCTCATTGGTCATCCTGTTGACTTCGTCCTGCGAGATGACCTTCATATTGACGGCTTTTTCGATAATAGCGGGGAAATTAAGGCCACGCCCGTCATCCTGGATATAAAAGAAAATCGCGTCTTCATCAGCACGGGCGCCCAGCACTATCCTGCCCAGCTCGGGCTTTCCGGCGAGCAGCCTTTCCTCGTATGGCTCGACTCCGTGATCAGCGGCGTTTCTAAGCATGTGAATGAGCGGGTCGGCCATCTTTTCCGCAATGGTCTTATCGACAAGAGTATCATCGCCCTCTATGACGAAATCCACCTTTTTTCCCTGATTGCGGCTGATGTCACGTACCATGCCGATAAACCGGTTGAACAGTGTCGAAACAGGCACCATACGGATTTCCATCAATGCCCTGACCAGTTCGTCCGACGTTTTTTTGCCGGATACGACAAGGTCTTTCATCGACTTGGTAAACTCGTCAGGTACAATGATACCGTGATTCTTCAGCTCTCTGAAATTCTTTTCAGTGAGATCGACTTCCATGTGGTATGTCACCACATCGCCCGCCAGCCGCAACAGCTTGTCGAGATGTTCCTGTTTGATACGTAAAGTTTTTTCTTCCATAACCTCACACCGCATGCCGGACATATTCCCAGCCCGGCCATGACTTGTTCATTCAGTCATTCGCTGGCTATCGAACGCAACTAATCTCACGGCAAATCACCCGGGCGATTCACCGAGAAAAAGGCCGTATTCCCTGTCAACTCTCTTGATATGCTGAGTAAGCCACCCAACCACCTTTTTGTTGATCCTGACCACAAAAAGACTCGTAGCCCCTTCTGCCGCAAACAGTTTTTTCAGATCTTCAATATCATTTCTGAACTTCTCATGCGCAGTCCTGTGCGTGAGATAGTGAGGATAACCCGTGCTGATCATCGAAGCCTCTTCATAACTGAAATGTTCGATGACATAACTCTCCAGAAACAGCAGCATCTTTTCGGCCTCATCTCTGCCTTCGCCAGACTTGCAGGCATCGAACAACCCATTTATTCTCGAAAACAATTCCCTGTGCTGCCTGTCAATTTCTGTCACTCCGGTTGCCAGCGTTGGATCCCACTCAATCATCAGGCCTGACCTCCCATACACATACAACCGTATTACCCAATTTTCCTCTCTTTCACAACAACCTAATGATTCTAAGTCCTTATCGTGCAATAAGCAACACGAAAAACGATACAGCAAAAAACGCTGTCACCCCAATCCCTTATGTCTTGAACAGCGTTATATAAATAACTGAAAAGTTATCACATTTGTTGCAGCAAAGCATTTTTTCAAAAATGCCTTGTCTGGATAATGGATGCTTTGTGGCACGTGCTTATTGAACTATTTCGACGCATGTCACCATGAAACGAGCCATGTACACACCATGATTTTTCGCTTTGCTCAGGATCACGATTTGTGTGTTTCAGCCTTGTTTCGGTATCCATTACCCGGATGAATAGTAAATACTCTCCTGCATACATCGTGTAAATTGCAGTAGTTGTCCGGTCATCGCTTGGTTGCGGGGAATATTTTGACGCCGGTTTTATAAACGCGTTTGATCTTGTCTTCGAGATCGAAGTAGTCGGTGACAGCGACTTTGCCATCAGGGTTGTCCGGAACGGCGAGATCGTCGAGAAGGGAATTGTCGACGAGAAGGAGGTCTGCTTCGAATCCTTCTTCGATGTTGCCGCGAAGGACATTTTCATAGGCGCCGGTGTTGGCAGAGGCGGAAGTGATGGCCTTTTCGAGCGTGAAACGTTGCGCGGGGAGTGCGGCGTGGGTGGCAAGTTTGATGGCAAGCATCATGCTGTCCGGCATACCATCCGTGCCAGTGAAAAAGGGGACTCCCGCCGTGGCGATGGCATCATGCGGACACATGGTGCGGACACGGTCGCCGAGGCGGTCGGAGTAGGTGTAGTCGAGCAGGAAATTGGGTTGTATGCAAAGCCAGATGCCAAGCATTTTAACGACGTTCATTGTTTCGTCGACAGGCGTGGGCGGAAGTTGGAAATGCTCGATGCGGATACGCATTTTGTGCCCGGTGGCAGTGCTCGATGATTCCTTGCATTTTTTTGCGAACATGATGGCGCGCCGGCAGCCGGCGTCGCCAATGCAGTGGATCGAGACCTCGCGGATATCATTTGCGATGCAGAACGCGAGGTCTTCGTCAAGCTGTTCGGGTGTGCGGAAGTAGATGCCTGTCGTAGAGGTATCGGTATAAGGTTCGTCGACTTTTGCCGTATGCGCGCCGAAGCTGCCGTCGATGAATACCTTGAGGCCGATGGTTTCGATACGTTCTTCGTGGGTGAGGAGATTGGCGCAAGAGAGTTCGTCCATGCGTGATAGCAGTTCAATGTACTGAAGGTTGTTGAGATAAAATCTGGTGATGGGAAAATTGCAGTGATAAGCATCATGCCAGCGGCGACGCAGACGGAGTGCGGCGAGAAACTGATTGAAAGTGGAAGGCATGAGATCGTGGATGGTGGTCATGCCGCGTTTGAGATGCGCGAGCAGTTTTTTTTCGATGGCGCTCTCGATCTGCTGGGCAGTACAATAGGCTTCGACGATTTCGAGCGCTTTCATGGTGTAGACTTCGGACAGTTCGCCGGAGTCGTTGCAGTAGCCGATGCGCGGAAGAGCGGAGTTTTCGACAGTTGCGCGAACTTCGGTGAGCAACTCGCAGGATGCGAGGCCGGCATGAAGGGAAACGTCAAGCAGAAATGCCTTGCGCCCGCCAGTCGCCGTGCTGATGTCCGCGGCGGTCAATCCCTTGACGGTGGATGTGTCGAGAGAAAGTGCGAGCAGCGGCTTTTCAGGGTCTTTCATGCGTGCGCTTGCCGAAGTGATACGCTTGATGGCGTCTTCGCGGCTTGAGCAGCCCACCATAGAGATAGCACCGAGGAGTTCGACGGTAGCATAAAGCAGCAGATGATAATGCGCATCTGCAAGTCCGGGGATAATCGTACCACCAGGGACTTCTTCAACTACCGAATACCCTTCCGCAGCCTGCGCCTCTATCCATGCCGGCATGTCAGCGGCAGATGTGATACGGGCGATATTTCCCGATGCTCTATCGACCGCCACGCCAAGTGGCACGCTGGTGGAGTGCCCAAAAACCTTGTCGGGGTAAAAAACGGTATATCTTTCCTCAATCATTGGGACGACCTCTCTGAATGGCAACCACCACAGTGGTTACATGTCGGATATTGCTTATGATTTTAACACTTTTGCTTCATCCGGTGAATGGATACTTTACAAAATGGCATAACAATACACTAAACTATTGCAAATTCCGGCATTCACGAGAATTACGGATGCAGTATTCTTGAAATTTGGGGGAGAATCCGAACCCCCACTGCCGTACTACTCGTGTTATTTCCATGAACGCGAAAACGTATCCATGCGGTGGCTGTCATCTGTTGATGGGTGAAAGCCGTATGGGAGCGGAAATGGCGTATCGGTCTTTGTCTGTTTCCACGACTGCGACAAACCATGATGATGCGGCGGTGCGTGTTACGGAAGTGAGTACCTGAAAGTCCGAAGAGTCAGGGGTCCATTCCTTGATGATGGTGGAGTTGTTGGAGTAGAGTTTGAGGGAATTGATCCTGGCGCCGGATGAGTCGGAGACACTGATGAGGATTTCGGCCGTGTCGCCGAGTAGTCTTGTGCCCATTGGCAGGCGGTTGCCTTCGATCCAGAGGCGTATTGAGCGGGTGTTGGCAGCGTAAAATCTGCGGTTGGCGAGTGCTTCCATGAATGCCGGATATGTGATGTCGGTGGAATAGACGGCGAGGAAATTGTTGTTGGGATGGCTGCCCCAGTTTTTTTCGTGGTTGTCCTGATCGGCGACGGGGGCTATGTGCCAGCCGTTGTCGAGAGCTTTGAAGTAGTATTGCAGATCGGACTTCTGGTTGACGGCGATGTAGACGGTTTGCGAGGCAAGGTCCGGGATGTATTCGAGGTCGTTGAAGATTTTTGGGGATTCGGGCGGGTGATTGAATCCCGTGATGGCTTCGGGGTGTTTTCTGAGCCATTTCTGGAAACGCGCGAGAGTGTAGGTTTCGCCGAATCGTGCGAGGACGGGTGTGTCGTGGACATTCATGTGGCCCTGAGACTGATCGGCGCTCCATTCGTAAGAGGCGATGGCGAGGAAAGCGCCAGGGGCGTTTTTTTCGGCTGCCGCGGCTTTGAGGATTTCCCATTTGGGTGTCTTGGTGGCGGAGCCGGGGATGGGGATGTCGATTTGTTCGGCATGGTCCGAGATGATCCAGAAGTCGAGTTTCGCATCGTGGCGGGCCATGTCGAAGGCTTCCTGCGGGGTGCCTTTGCCGTCGGATAGCGAAGTGTGGGAGTGTTGATTGCCCCAGAGGAGTCTGTAGTCGCCTGACGCTGCGCATGCGGACGATGTGATCATTGTGACAGCGATTGCGATGCCTGGCAGCAGATGTGTTAATTTCATGGTACGCTCCAAGTGAATATGGAATGTCTCCGGAGCCTTTGCCCCGGATGCTTGTCTGCCATAATATACCGCAACCGTCCGGATTCAGGTTTTTTTTACCATGTTGATCTGTTTTCTGCGGGTGAAATCGACTGTGACGTCGGTGTGCATAAGTTTGTAGTCGCCGTAAGACTGCACGTGTACCGGATGGTCGAAGACAAATCGATATGTGGCGGCCTTGTCGACGAGATAGTCGTAGATGATCCGGTTGGCGCGTTTTGTGAAAGTGATGGGGAAAGCTGTCAGGAATGGAGTGATGAGCGAGCCGAAGCGGACGAAGCGGATGTGTGAATTGTCGTGGCTGGCGAGAGGATACAGGCGCAGGCCGTAGCCAACAAAGGGGATCGCCGAGATGCCGCCTCCCTCGAAGTAGCCTTTGCCGATGGATTTTTCGTCCTCGAATACTTCAACTGTGTAATTGCCGTTGCCGCGACTGAAAGGATTGAGATATTTCTGGGTCATGCCGAATTTGAAGATAGCGAGCAGGTACCCGAAAAAGCCCTTCAGCTTCTGCTTTGCGTAAATGTCGATGACTTCGGCGTCGCCGCCGAATCCGATGAATTGTGAGAGTTCGCGCCTGATATTGCCGTAAGTGGTTTCGAGGAAGCTGAATTTTTCGGTCCTGTAGTTGCCGGAGGCAAGCGCGGCGACGGCTTCGTCGTTGTTTCTGAAGCTCGAACAATAGGCTATCGCGTTGCCTGTGCCGCCTGAGAGGAAGAGGATGTCGGGGGCGTAATCAGGAGTGGAGGACTGTTCGATCTTCCTGAAAAGCTGATTGATGACGAGAGCCGCGAAACCGTCGCCTCCGTTGATCGCGATGCGTTTGATGCGATTGGCGACGATATTTTCGATGGATTTCGCGAGATCATCGAGACTTGTCGTAAATGCGATGTACCTGTCGAAGGAATCTGTGCCAGGGAGCGCTTTTTTGACGGCATTGATGATATTTCTTTTTTTCTTTTCTCTGGCCTCTTTGCCGGAAAGCATGCTGTGTAGGATGATGAAGTTTTCCATTGGATGTGGTGTGGTTCTGCTCTATTCAGTCCGGTAGATGATCTCCGCATCGTGAGGCGGGAGGGGACCGTAAAGCAATATTCTAATAACGGACATTCATAAGTCAACTATATGCTCGTGTCATGTGAAGGAACTCAGTGAATAGGGGGACAGGCAGATGCACTCGATCGCTCCGGCCTGGTCCCGGAGCGTGACCGGGCAAAAAAAAAGCGGAGTTTTCACTCCGCGTACAACGAACATTGAGAGGTTGGGGATGGGGACGGTTTGTGTACAGTCCCCAAAAATGAGGTAACTGACTGCATGGTGTGTCGATATTGCGATGGCGCGGGAAGGTCATGTCTGTATCTTCCCTGCTCTGGCCGGCCTGGAATCTGTTGCGGGAATATCGTTATCCTGCCTTTTCGATGACGAGAGAAGGGATGTCGGAAGCGCTGCCATAATCAACGCCTTCGATCATGTCTCGCAGATATTTGCGGGCACGGAAGAGGCGCGATTTCACCGTGCCGAGAGGCAGACGGCTGACGGCGGCGATTTCTTCGTACGAGTATCCTTCCATGTGATAGAGCATGAATGGTATTTTATATGAGTCCGGAAGAGAGTAGAGCGCTTCCATGACTTTTTTGTCGATGTGATTGTTGAAGAAAATCTTTTCGGGATTGTCGTTGAAAGTGACGTTTTCCCTAATGTTTACCGAAGAAATGATGGCCTCGAATTCGCCGGTGGTGAAGTCGCAGTTGAGATGGCCCTTGTTGCGATTGTAGTTATTGATATGTGTGTTGAGCATGATGCGTCCGATCCATGCCTTAAAATTCGTGTCGGGATCGAAACTGTGCCAGCCCTTGCAGGCCTTGAGGATAGTATCCTGAAAAAGGTCTTCAGCGTCCTCGCTTTTGCGGGTCAGGCCGAGGGCCTGCGACCACATGAAATCCCTTTCTTTTTCGATGTACCTCAGTATTTCGTTTTCCTGGTCGATCATGTCGATTGCATTCATGTCAGTACCTCCGTTCAGTTTGCCCCGTTGTCTGCCGTTTTAGTATTTCGCTGTTGGCTCAGTTCGGAAAACTGATGCCTTGCGATTTCTTTTTCTGCCAGTTTCCTGATCTTGTAGGCGTTGTCCCTGATCACCCCGAAAAGTATTCCGCATCCTGTGTCTTCTCTCTCGCTGTCTCCACGTTCGCTGAGTTCGAGGAGTTTTTCGGCGAGTTGTATCGCTTCGAGCAAGTTTTTGTCACATGGTCTCATGTCTGTCACCTGCCCAATAGTTAGGCAATAGCCGTGCCAACATTGGGGAGGCTGGTAAAAAAATGTTTTCAGCGAATATTTTGTTGCCATATTATAAAATAATTGGGATACGTCGTCATCATTTGCCGGAAAAAATGTCTCACGAAAATTATTTGTATCAATTTGCGATGTCTCAGTGTATTGTGTCTCACGAGACAGTGAGACATACGCAAAAATAGCCGAATGTATTGATATGTTTGCATTAGGTAATAAATGGCTGTAATTATTCATTTGTTCCGCACCATTCGAATGTCTCATTGCCTGAGACAGTTTGTGTCTCAGTGTCATTAGTGATTATTGTTAATACGTATTCATTGTGTCTAACTCAATAATACCACCGTTTGTTCCTGTTCAAACGTAGAAATTTGACAAACATTCTAATTCGGATTAGCGTATTTGTAAATTTTGCCGCTGTCTCGTTGCCATTTTTGCATTAGGTGTTGAGAGACTATGATTGGTTTGATATTGTAAAACTATTTCATGTCATATTTGCGATTGGCAAAAGTGGGTGGTGTTGTGTCTACAAAAGGACAATGACAAAGGATAATCCTGCCAGTGGGCATTGGGTATATGGCAATATGTCATAAGGTCAGGTATTTCTCTGCCAGAGAGTCGCGTATGGCAAACGGCAAAAGGGTTTGTCGCATACAGCATGTTGTTTATCCCAGTCTTCCTTGCTGGCTGCCTTTGGGGATCCCCTTTTGCCAGAAACATGTTTGGGGACTGAAAATGGCTTGAACACGGGATGTCTGTAATAATCCAAACCAATGTAATGATCAAGGAACGGGTAGCAGGCATGGTGGAAAGTGTAAGACATGGCGAAAAAGGTGATGTATAATGCAACGGTAGTAATAGTGGACTGACGGGAAGAGCATGAGGATAACACTGACGACAATGAGTCTTGGGTGTGGGGGGGCCGAAAAGGTAATCACGGCCCTTGCAGATCACTTTGATGCAGAGGGGCATGATGTCACGATGGTGGTGATGAGGAGTGACGAGCCGTTTTACCGGCCTGGGGATAGGGTAAAGGTTGTATTCAGCGGGATCGATACCGATGTGGAAAAGGGTTTTGCGGGCAGGGTGTCCGGGGTGTTGCGCCGCGCGGTCAGCATGAGGCGTCTGCTGCGTGAAAGCAGGCCGGCAGTAGTGGTGAGTTTTGTGGAGACTGCAAATGTGTACGCACTGCTTGCGATGATGGGCAGCGGTGTGCCGGTAGTGGTGTCCGAGAGGGCTAATCCGGTGCGAAATCCCGTGCCGGCAGTATATAGGGTATTGAGGCACAGGCTCTATCCATCGGCAGCGGCAGTCGTCGCGCAGACGGAGTTTGCGGCTGGTTGGCTGAGAGGATTTGTGGATGGAGGGAAAGTCATTGTGATCCCGAATCCGGTGGCAGTGCCTGAAATGGGTGAGAGAGGCTGTCCAGGAGATATGATCAGGGGGCGCAAGGTGGTTGCGGCGCTTGGGCGGTTTGTGCCGGAAAAGGGGTACGATACTCTTGTGAAGGCTTTTGCGGAGGTTGCGGCAGAGTATCCTGACTGGAGTCTTATGATTGTCGGAGATGGTGAGACGAAGGACAGTATAGAGCGGCTGGCAGGAGAACTTGGGTTGGGAGGCCGTGTGGTGATGCCGGGAGCGGTCAGGGAGCCGTGGGGTGTTTTGCGAGAGTGTGAACTGTTTGTGATGTCATCGCGGTTCGAAGGGTTTCCCAATGCATTATGTGAGGCGATGGCTTGCGGGCTGGCGGTGGTCAGTAGCGACTGCGACTCGGGGCCGCGCGAGATTGTCAGGGACGGTGTGGATGGTGTGCTTGTACCGGTGGATGACGTGGGGCGGATGGCTGAGGTGATGGGCAGGCTGA